>RFOM01000022.1 GCA_009926615.1 Pseudomonadota bacterium | reverse complement strand
GTTCCTCGGCTACAAATACAGGTGTGATTTTTCCAGCCTGCGATTCTGTGGAGAGAAGCATGCCTTCGGACATGCCGAACTTCATTTTGCGGGGGGCAAGGTTTGATGCGATCAGAACCTTGCGGTTGACCAGTTCTTCCGGAGTGATCCACTCGCGAATGCCTGAGAAGATTTGCCGAGTGCCGAGGTCGCCCAACGAGACACGAAGACGCAGAAGTTTGGTGGAGCCTTCCACGAGTTCTGCATTAATAACTGTTCCGACGCGGATTTGAACCTTGGCGAAGTCTTCAATGCCGATGGTTGCATCTGCCGGTTTGTCAGATGCAGCCGCTGTCACGTTTTTCTGCGCGGCAGGTTGTTCAGATTTTATTTCGCCCGTCTTTTTATCCTGCTTCGCACTTTGTGGATGAGACAGGTTCGCCGGTATTTCCATGCGCTGGAACAGGCGAGGAATTTCGCCGAGCTTGAAACCAGAGCGAATGGCATGGAACTCGCGGGCGCGCTGGAACGAAGCACCCATCGTTGTGGTGTCTTCGCCGATGGCATTGAGCAGTTCAGTCATGCGCTCGGGAAAGTACGCAGCAGCCAAATATCCGACTGTCCTAATCACCGCGGTGCTGTGGGCGAGAACATTGGCAAGCCGCGCGCGCGAAACCTCATCCGAATGCTTGCCCAATTCCCACGGTTTTTGTGTTGCAATGTACTTGTCGGTCTGGGCAATCAACTCCCAAATTTGATTGAGGGCATCGGCCAGCCTGAATTCGTCGAATGCGGTTTCAACAGACTCAGGCAATTTGAGTGCAGACTCAACCAGCTTCTTTTCGTCTTCAATCAAATGAGAGGGTTGGAATTGTGGAATCAAACCGTCGAAGTATTTCTCAACCATGACGAGGGTACGAGAGGCTAGATTTCCAATGCCGTTGGCCAGGTCTGCGTTGTATCTTTCGATGATGGTTTTGAGCGTGAGGTCGACGTCTTCGCCCGGGTTTGCCAAACGGAAGGCCGAGTTGACGAATGCGTCTTTGCCCAGCGGCAACAGGTCGGCAGGCGAAATCACATTGCCAAGACTCTTGGACATCTTGTGTCCGCCTGAAAGCAGCCAACCCGTGACGCAAAGTTTTGCCACCGGCAATTCGAGAGACAAAAGAATCGCGGGCCAAAACAACCCATGAAACTTGAGAATGTCGCGACCAATAACGTGGGTTGCTGATTGCCAAAACGGACTGGTGCTCGCGGCTTGAATTCCACCCACTCCGGTGACGTAATTGGGGAGTGCATCAAACCAGACGTATGCAACATGGTTGGGGTCAAAAGGTAACTCGATGCCCCAACTCGTGCGCGATTTTGGGCGCGAGATACTCAGGTCACCCTCGAAAGTCTCGCAAAGCCCGAGTAGTTCATTGATGTAGCGTCTCTGGGTTACAATCTTGCCATTGCGGACGAGTTCGGTGATTTGCGGCAGATATTTTTGCACGCGGAAGTAATAGTTGCCTTCCTTGCGCAATTCTGTTGGCCGCTTGTGGACAAGGCAATTGTTGTTTTCGTCCATTTCTTTTGATGTGAGGAAGGCTTCGCAGCCAACGCAATAGCGACCTTCATGCTCGCCAAAATAGATGTCGCCTTTGTCGTGGCAATGTTTGAGAATTTGCTTGACGTTCTCTTTGTGCTCGGTGCTCGTTGTCCGCATGAAAACATCATA
This sequence comes from Pseudomonadota bacterium, assembly GCA_009926615.1. GTDB lineage: Bacteria > Bdellovibrionota_B > Oligoflexia > Silvanigrellales > Silvanigrellaceae > RFOM01. Next base: position 52,930 of record RFOM01000022.1, on the reverse strand, counting down.
CGACAACACAAACTGCGAAAAGATTTCCTTCCACTTGACGGCCAGCTCATCGACCAGTTTTTGCGCATGCTTACCTTGTGATTTCGCAGTTTCCTCGATTTTTTCTCCGTGCTCGTCCATGCCGGTCAGGGTGCGCGTGTCCATGCCGCGATGGCGATAGTGTTGGCTCAGGATGTTCATCAACGTGGTGGCGTAGATGTGACCCGCGTGAGGCTCACCAGAGGCATAGTAAATAGGAGTGGTGAAATATCTTGATTCTTTTTTCATGACTAACCTTACAGAGACTTTTGCTTGAGCAGAGCCCAGAAGTCCGCAGATGTTGAGAGCAGGTTTTTGATGGCGATATAGTCCGGTGAGCTCGTGGTGAGATCGACGTAGCGTTTGGGCGAACGAGTCGTCCTTTCCATTCTTTCTGCTTTGATTCCTGAAGATGCCAAAGACTTGTTTTCAAGAAGCTGTTTGGCCTTGAGCGAATACACATCCAGCAGAGCTTCGGTTTCTCCCCGCAAACTCCAATCCGGGAGCGCAGTGACGAGCTTTTCGAGTGATTGTGCCACAATCAACACGGCTGCAAGTTGAGTTGCCGCCGGCACATCGCTTTTGTCGAAGTCCCTGTTCAGCCATTCCTCGGAGAGCTGCATCGCTGTCTGCAGAACCCTGAGTCCACAGCGTGCATCAATGTGGCGAGCCGCAACACACGCGTAAGGACGTTCATTGGTGATGGACGGATGATCATACTGAAGCTGTGGCCAACTCAACCTTTCCACCTCAACTGCACCGTTCTTTGAGTCGCGCAGTCGCCAAGCGACATCGGTCTCGGGGCGTGTCGGCCTCAAGCCTTCATAAACCGTGCTGTCGACGTAAATCCAGTCGACCGAAGATGGAGAAACGTCAGAGTTGATATTTGAAGGGGCTGCTGCAGTCGAATTTTGTTGGCAAGCGTACAGCCCGGTCCTTTGCCGCGGAAAAGCACTGCTGCGCAGGTTTTGACCGGTTGGCACCAAAATTTCTTCTTTTGTCACACTCAGGGTTGCGAGGCTCAAGCGATGTGAGGTGACAAGTCCGTCGTCTGACTCGATGACGTGCACCGAATCAGTCCAGCTCGATGGAAGAATGGCAACAACAGAGCTAAAACGGGTCTTTTGGAAGCTCTTATGTCTTGCATTCAAACAAATCAGCTTGGATGACAGAGGTTTGTGCAGGAAGCGTTCGTCTTGTGACGCACGCCAAAGAAGACAATGCCCGGCCTTTTCGTCTCCCAGTAATTCAAGCGTCTGTGTTTGCAATGAACCCATTGGAAAACAATTTGGCGGCGCGGACGGCGGATTGACGGCCGCCGACGCTGCGGCTGCAGCAGCACCGATTTTACGCGGGAGTTGCTTTGGCAGGACAACATCCTGCGTCACATTTTTTAAGGGAGTACTGCATTTTGTAAATTGGCTTGGTTCGGCAAGCGAAGCGAATGGTTTTTTGGGTTGAGCTTTGTTCCAGCACTTGAGACCGCCGAATTCAACGATTGCGGCGGCGTTGTCGAAATGTAGATTCCAGCTTGAAGAGAATATTTCAGTCGACCAAGGTTTTTGGGTGCCAAGTCCACGCAAACCCAGGCTCAAAGGCAAAGGTGGAGTGAATTCACGCGCTGTCTCGACTCGCCTGGGACTTCTCAGCTCAACCCAGTCAGCTGTGTCAGTCGCTGACAAAATCGGTGGAACCTTGGGGTCGAGTTCGCCCACAAAAAAACCTTCCCTTCCAAAATTTTCGAAGAAAAAGCTCTCGGGGATTTTGTGGGAGCGGCGAAAGGGAAAAAGTCTGCCAACGCTTCTTGGAAGCGCCTGTTCCAGCAAATTGGGCAATTCATTCTTGGCAAAGTTGATACGTTCGGAATTTGTTTCAAAAAGTTTTCCGAGAGAGGCGACAATCTCGCCTGCGTAAGAGTCGTTGCCAACCCGGCCCCAGCGCAGCTGAGGTGAAAAACTGGCGATTGGTTTTGTGTCTTCACTTGCCGCGGGGGACTGTGACTCTTTCGCGGCCGCAAAAGCGTTTGCTGGAGAAAAACCTGCTTCCAACACAGAAGCCCCGGCCACAAACGTGGTCAGGGCGACAAGTGTCAGCGAAATCGGGAAATTTCTAGGACGCATGCTGGCGACCCGCCGGACTTTTCAGTCCTTGTATTTTTTGGAAATGCGCTCAATGTTCTCGGAAAGGCCGGGAATGTTTTCCATCTGGTGAATTCCGACGACTCCGGCTGCGATTTCACGCAGGGCCGTGACCGCTTCCTTGTTCTTGCATTCGACGAGCGGGTCGCTGCCTTTTTGAAGCTGACGCATGCGGCGGGCAGCCAGCATAACAACAGCAAAACGGTTGGGAATTCTGTCGAGACAGTCTTGGATGGAAATTCGTGCCATGTCTCAAATACCTCATGAAAATCTGCTTCGGAAAGGGCGTTCTAACCAACGCTATCCTCCCCGTCAACTGAGTTGCCCTAAAATTGGGGCTCCGCGGGGGAGCGCGGGCTTGACGCTCAGATCGTGCATCAGAAGTTCACTCAAGGCTAGACTTCTAATGGTCAAAAGGGAGACAGTCTATGATTAATTTCAGCCGGTTGGGAAAGTGCTTGGTTTTTCGGAGCGCTTGCAGGTTCAGACTTGTGAGCATGGCTCTTGCGGTCATTCCGGCCGGTCTGTTCCCGTCGGCCGGACGGGCGGGCATCAAGGATTCGACTCTCACCGTTGCCTTTGATGCGAGACCGCGCAGCGTCGACCCTAGGTTCGTCTCGACAGATGCAAACAGCCAATATCTTGAGCCCCTTCTTTTTTTGCCCCTGTTCGGATTCACCGAGGCGGGAGAGCCGCAGGGTGTGCTTGCCGAAAAATACACGTTCAGTGACCCCAAGACACTTGTTATCAAGGTTAGAGAGGGAATCCGGTTCGCCTCCGGACGGGATGTCACGGCGGATGATGTTGTTGCCACCTACCAGTTCATTTTGGGCCAACAGCAGGGCCAGTTGCCGGCAAGTCCCAGACGCGGGGTTTTTGAGAGAGTGAGTTCGGTCACAAAAACCGGCGCAGGAGATGTGCAATTCTCCCTTTCGGAACCCGATGTCCCGCTGGTTTCAAATCTTGTCGTCGGAATTCTTCCGCGCGAGGCAATGACTTTGCCGCCTGACAGCATCTTTCCTGACAAAGGTTTTGAATCCGGTCCTTTCAGAATCGAGACACAAAGTGACGGTGAGTGGACACTCATTCGCAATGAAAAGTATAGCGGGGCGCCGTTCGGGGGAGCTTTTCCTGCGTTGCAGAAAATTATTTTCAAAATTTTTCCCGACAACAACACCCGTTATGCAGCCTTGCTGAAAGGAGACGTTGAACTCGTCCAGAATGGACTTGATACAGACAAGGTCGTCGAATTCATCAACCGGCGGCGTGTCACCCACGATGTTCAGCTCGGGGTCTCGGATTCAACGACAGTTCTTGCGTTCAATCTGAAGAATAAATTTCTTGCGGATGTGCGCGTCAGAAAGGCCATCGGGCATGCGATTCACCGAGAAGAAATTCTCAAATTCACCCTGCAGGGCATGGGGCGGGTCGCTGATTCCATGTTTCCGTCCGGTCATTCATATCATTTCAAAAATACAAATCCGCTCAAATATGATCCGCGGGAATCGGAGATCCTTCTCAGCGCAGCGGGATATCCGGATCCGGACGGCCTTTCGGGGCCAAAAGAGCGGGCTTCATTCAGCATAAAAGTTCCCTTGAACCGTGAAAGAATTGCGGTTGCCAAAGCGATCGCCGGTCAGCTCAAAAAAGTGGGCCTCAAAGTGAAGGTTGAAGTTCTGGAATTCAACACGTTCATGAAACATCTGAATGACGGAAATGTTCAGGCATGGATTTCTCCGTGGACCGGCTACAAAGACGGTGATCATCTTCACTTTGTATTTCATTCCCGCCGGTCTCCTCCGATGGGTGCAAACAGAGGATTTTATGCGAATTCCGAACTGGACAGACTACTCGACGAGGCGAAATCGGAAAGAGATCAAGTCAGGCGGCGCGAACTGTATCAAAAGGCTCAGGCGATCGTTGCTTTTGAACATCCCTATGTGTTTCTGTGGCACAGGACGGGAAATGTCGTGACAGCCAAGAACGTTGCAGGTTTCAAAACCTTTCCTGACGGCCGTTATACGTCACTCACGAATGTCAGGAAAAGGTAGCCTTTATGCTGAAACGGCTGACAGGTGCTGCAGTAAAACTCGCATTTGTCTTGTTTGCTGTCTTGAGTCTTGTTTTTTTTGCGCAGCGGATGATTCCGGGTTCACCGGCGGATGCAGTCTTCGGCGCCGATGCTCCTGAAGCACACAAGCAGAATTGGCTGCGGGAAAATGGTTTGGACAAGCCGGTTTTTGAACAGTATAAAAATTATCTGCTATCGGCTTCAACAGGTGATTTCGGTAAAAAACTGATAGACGGTAAACCGGTTGGTCCGCAAATCATCAGTCGTATTCCCGCAACTTTGACTCTCGCTTTTTCCGCGTTCGCCTTTTCTGTAGTTCTCGCATTTCTGTCAGGAATTTTTTCGGCACTGCATGCAGGCAGCGGGTGGGATAAATTACTTTCCGTGCTTTCGGTCGTTCAAGTTTCTGCACCTGTCTTCATTTCAGGGACGATTTTGCTTTGGTTTTTTTCTGTCAAATGGGATTTGCTGCCCCTGACAGGTCATCAGGGACTCAGATCGGTTCTGCTTCCGGCATTTACACTGGGCGCAGTTTTGTCAGCCGTGTCCGGCCGGATGATTCGCGCATCCCTGCTGGAAGTTCTGAATGAGGATTACATTCGCACAGCAAGAGCAAAGGGTCTTGCCAAGAGGCATGTTTATTTGAAACACGCGCTGCGAAATGCGGTTTTGCCGGTCATTGCGGTTCTCGGTTTGCAGTTTGCGGGACTGCTCGGAGGGACAGTGATAACCGAACATATTTTTACTTGGCCCGGACTTGGATCTCTGATGATTGAGGCTGTCAATCAGAGAGACTACAATCTTGTTTCGGCCTGTGTGGTGGTCTTGGCGACGATTCATGTACTGGTCGCGACACTTGCAGATCTTTTTCAGCAGTCTGCGGATCCGAGGATTGCTGCCGAATGAGCACTGTGAAGAAACTGTTTGGCAAACTGAGTCCTGTCCGGTCTGTAAAATACAGTCTGTGCATCATCATATTTTGGGTGTTCGCCGGCGCGCTTCCGTTGTTTTTTCCCGAGCTTGCCGACATCGACGTTAATCTTCCGCTTACCCGCCAATCGCCTGTTTGGAATCCGGATGTTCCTGCCGGATGGTTTGGTTACGATTCCGTGGGATCGAGTGTCATGCTGCAAATCATAAACGGTGCAGGTGTTTCGATTTTTGTCGGAATGGCGACGGTTCTGGCGAGTCTTGCTGCAGGCGTTATTATGGGGGCACTTGCGGGCTATTTTCGATCTTGGGCGGATATGACTGTCGGCAGAATCATGGACGTTCTTCTCGCATTTCCGCCGCTGGTTTTGCCGCTTATGATTTCCGCTTTTTTTGGAGGCGGCATTTTCACGGTCATTTTTGCCCTGTGCGCCGGCGGCTGGATTGCTCCCGCCAAAATTGTCAGGGCACAGTTTCAGACGTTGCGTGAAAGAGAATATGTTATCGCTGCCAAGGCCTTGGGCGCCAGTCCGTTCAGAATCATTCTCCGTCACCTGTTGCCGAACGCTGCGGCTCCGTTGATTGTGCAGAGCGCCTATACAATGGCGGGTGCGATTCTTTCCGAAGCCGGCCTCAGTTTTCTCGGGCTGGGTCTTGCTGACGGGCATGTCAGCTGGGGCGGACTGCTGAACGATTCGCGGGCATACTTGATCGAATCGCCTCATATGGCTATTTTCCCTGTTCTTGCGCTGTTCAGCTTGGTTATTTCGCTGAATTTTCTCGGCGAGGCGCTGAGGCTGGCACTCGACCCGCGGCAGTTTGCGTCCGCAGGCGGTCAGTAACCGCAAGAATCGAGTTTGTTCTTTATGTGAGGTGACTCTTGGCAAGTTCAGAAGTTTTCGTACCGGTTTCGATTGGGGAACTGCTCGACAAAATAACGATTCTGCAGATCAAGAGCGAGCGCATCAAAGACGGCGGCAAGTTGGCAAATATCCGCAAAGAGTTGGCAGCACTGCTGCAGACCTGCGCGGAAAATAACGTCAACGTCACGCATCAGCTGGTCGCAGAACTCAAAAAAATCAATGAAACGCTTTGGGTTATTGAAGACGACATCCGCGACAAGGAACGGGCGAAGCAGTTTGATCAGGTTTTCATCGAACTTGCCCGTGCCGTGTATGTGACCAACGACAAGCGCTTTGACGTCAAAGCTCAAATCAACAAGCTTATGGGGTCTGCATACTCTGAGGAGAAGAGTTACCAGCCCTACTAAGGCACGGGCCGTCACCGGAGCTCGCGTGAGCGTGGGAATTTTTTTCCCTTTCCCTTCCTGACATCCCTCTCTCGGGAATTACCTCTCTTTGCCGAAATATCCGGACAGGAGAGAAATTATGCTTCCGCGCATCCGCAACAAATTGGTTATACTTTATTGCGCACTGAGTGCAGTCGTTTCGGCTGTGTGGTTTCTGCTGTCCGCCATACCGGCCGTTGCCGACTCCGGTGCTGAAAGCAGTCAGAAAAGTATTGTCAGGAATATCGATAAAATCGAGTATACATTTCTTGATTCGACCATTAATTCCCCCAAGGAATTTCCGGAGCAGCCGGTCTGGAAGCCTTATGAGATAAAAAAGGAATCAATTGCCCCGCAGAAAGATAAAAGCCTTTGGCTCCGGCTTGAGGTGCCGCAGCTCACAGGTCAGTCCGAAGTTACTTTGTATTTCGAAAAAATGTTCATCAGATTCGACGTGTTCAGCGGCGACAAAGTGATTTATTCGTTCGGCAGGATCGCCGGTTATCCCGGAGTTCCTCCCCACCTTGTTCAGCTTCCCGAGAGTGAGAAAACCGCACCGTATCTTATTAAAGTTGATTCAAATTCATCGCGCATCGGGCCTGCCGGAGTTGTGCAGGTTGGCTCGTGGTCTGATTTTGTTCTTCGGATGCTGAAACAGGACGGCACCAAAGTCTTTGTCATTTGTACGTTGGGCATGCTCGCTGTTGCCGGACTGATTCTGTTCGGTCTCTACCGTTCCGTAAAGACTTACCTTCATCTTGCGATGTTCTCGCTGTGCGGTCTGTTGTATGTCACCGCTACAATGCAGACTCGGGTTGTTCTTGGACTGAATCCTGTCTGGGTCGGCACAATCGGACTCTTTGGGCTTTACGCCTCGCCGATTTTTTTGATTGGATTCTTTGATAACATTTTTGCACTTTCTTCGCCGCGCTGGCTGAAAAGATTCAGTGCTGCCAACATTGCATTTGTGACCGTTGCCGGTTTGAGTACACCGTTTCTGCCGCTCGGGATTCTGACTTTTCTTCCCTATTTTTACATGCTCGCCGTTCCGACTTTCGCTTCCCTGCTTGTGTATTCGATTGTGGCGTTGCGCAAACATGAATATTCAAGGACTTTTCATACCGGTCTTTCGATCCTTTTCCTGACCGGAATTTGGGAGCTGGCCAACGAGGTCAGAATTATCAACTCCAACGTCCGCGTGCTGCCCTTGGGCGTGTTGTCCTTCTATTTGGCTCTTGCAACGATGCAAGGACAGTTCTTTGCAAATCTTTTCAAAACTGCAAAACGAACGGCTCAGGCTGAGTTGATGGCCAAAGAGCAGCTCAAGCGGGTACTGGACTGCACTCAGCTTCTCGCTGAAGCCCGCACGTACCGTGCGTTGATACAGCTTGTCGTCGACACGATTTCAAAGGAAATAAATCTGACCGGCACTGCCTACAGTATGGACTTTGTGTTTACAAACATCGGCCACGAAGGATCGGATATGGACGATGTCTCGATACATTTCACCTATATAGTTCGCGATCCGTCCCAGCGCGGCGAACTTTATGAAGTGATGATTCCCAAAGCGGGCTCGGAAACAGAAAGCAGCGAGAACAAAATCAGCTCACTGCCGGGAGTTTATCCTGCGGACCAGTTATCCCATGAATACGGACCTGCTTCACCTGCAACCACTCTGACAATTCCCGTCCACTCGGATGATTCCTTCGGTGCGCTGGTGATCCGAAAGTTTACCAAAGGAGAGTTTGAGCTGGGAGACAGGGATCATCTTATAAAATTTGTGACGTCACTTTCAGCTTCGCTGCTGGTTTCACTCAAGAACATTGATTACGTTCATGACGTGAAGGAAAAAGTCAAAATGGACTCGGAGCTGGTAGCTGCACAGGCGCAGCAGATTGCCCTTCTCCCGCGTGAGCATACGTTCGAGAATATCGAGATTGCCGTTTACTATCACAGCGCAGGCCGGACGGGCGGCGACTGGTACGGATATCATCACTGCAAAAAATGGAACAGGCTGTTTGTTGCCGTGGGCGACGTGACAGGTCACGACTTCGCCGCATCCATTATCACCGGTGTTGCAGCCGGAGCGATTGACTTGTGGAATGAGTGCGAAGCCGAAAGGCATGAGGATCCGGCGGCAGCCGTAGAAGACTTGGCCAGTGTTGTGAATCATGTTCTGTTCCGGTCGAGCCGCGGCCTTAAGTACATGACAATGTTTTTTACGTGTATCGATCTGAACACCGGTGAATACTACGTCGTAAATGCAGGTCATCCGCATCCCTTCCGTCTTGCTGTCGGAAAGGATGCCGGCAGTATTACCAACGCGGGAAATCTTTTGGGCAACGATCCGGTAACAAAATATAAAGCCGCTAAATATGCGCTGACACCCGGTGAAATTGTTATGATCTATACAGACGGGCTGCTCGAAAATGAGGGTCCGGACGGAACAAGACTCAATAAAAAGAGATTTCTGAAGACAATCCCTCCGGAGGGTGAATTGGAATCAAGGCTTAATGTATGCGTGAAGCATGCAACGGATATCTGGAAGGCACATCCGCCGGCCGATGACGTTACAATTGTAACAGTCATGTGGTCACCCGGAACAAAGGCAGAGGATAATGCGGCCTGAGGATTTTTCCACGCACAGGTGCATATTTTGTTGAGGTCAGTCAGGTTCGCGATATAATTTCCGGACTGATTTCAATTTTGCCGTTGCTTTCTGCTCTTCAGTCCGCGGGCAATCATCATTTGCAAGGGAATAAGAATCAGCAAAAATGCGGGCAAGCGGGTTGAAGGAAGTCCGGTTCCCGTGCCGGATTTGAATTGCGGAACAACATTGCCGCACAGCGGTATCAGGTTTTTTCTTTTTTCAAAGGCAACAGGGTACAGGACGGTGATTCCTGCTTTGTCATCGAGAGCAGGTTCAAACTTTTTGCCCAAGTTGGAATAGCTCATGACTGACTTTGTTGAGTAGTGAGGATGCTTGAGCCCAAGGCAATGCCCCAGTTCATGCAAAACTGTATAGGAGAATTTTTCAACGTCAGTTTCACTGTCGAGAGTAATGTCGCAGTCTACGATGTACTGGCTGTCTGCGTTTGTGTTCCCTGTTGTCAGAAGAGCCGACCCCGCATCGCTCCACGATCCGGCACCAATTGAGATGTTGTTGATTTTGTCGTCCGAATTTTGTCCCGGCCCTTCGGCTGCTTCCAAGGCAAGTTCGACAAATGAATCTTCGACATCATTCCATTTTTTCATTGCTTCCGTCACGACAGCTTTGAAGAAATTAGAGTCGTCAGCATCGGCGTATTCGCCGTTCATGAATTTTTCTTTGTTTTTGAATGCAGGAGCAGCGCCGCTGATTCGAAAATAGGCCTTCGGGCTCGCTTCCGTAACGTTCAGCCGTACAGCGTTGCCTGTCGCCGTGTCGTAACTGACCAAATAAGCGTCGGCGATGCTCGGAATCATTGCTATGACGGAAAAGAGGAATATTTTTAGTTTGTCCACAGCGTGCCTCCTATACTCACTGTGCTCAATGCGGGAATGGTATTTTTGACCGTGTAGAGAGCGGTTGAGGTTCTGAAATCAGCCGTGAGGCAGAAGGATGATGAGGGGCACCAAAACTCCCAGCCGAAACCGCTGTACAAACCCAAATAGGCCTCCGTGCTCAGTGCTCCGATTCCGCCAATCGAGACTGCAATTGATTTTGTCGGATTGAACCTCACGGCATAGCCGATGCCGGGTGCGAACCCGATGATGAACTCACGGTCGCGCGCCGAGTTCACAAAAGTGTATGAAATTTCTGTCGGGCTGAAGGTGATCGGATTTGAGCCTCCGCTGGCTGCCGATGCACCGGCGACAACCTTATGCCCGCCCGCGAATCCCTGAACGGCTGAACACATTGTAAGGAAAATTCCGGAGAGCAGAAAATTCCGAAGAGGTGTCGTCATATGGAGACCCCTGCTGTGAGTGAGATTGTCGTAAACCGGTCATGACTCAAAAGAGCGGCGGGCGGGATATAGGAAGGGATGGAAAAGATCCACGAACGCCAGTTTGCTTCCAGAACTGCAGTTTTGGAATCAAAGATATTCCAGCTTATTCCGAGCGGGACTGCGATATTATACATTTTATCACTGGTTTTGTTCAAGGAAGTTGCCGCATATAACGCCCCAAGACCAATTTCGGCGGAAAGCGATTTTCCGGAATTCAGCGGGGCTGCGTATAGGAATCCGGAGAGCGCGTGAGTGACTTTTGTTTTGGATTCCGAGTATCCGGAAATATTGGCTGCCAACTTCCATTGATTCAAAGTCAGGTTGATTTCAGCAAGCGGTGAAAATGCGCCGTTGGATTGAACAGCGACTCCCGTGCCTGCTGACAAAGTAGCGTCAGCCATCGCTTTGGGATGGACGAACGCAGCAGTCACCGACACTGCTGAAGTACAAAGTGTTGAAATCCTCAATATCGTGCCGTGCCGTGGCATAATAATGTCCTTTGCAGAATGATTGATTCCGCAGACGAAAATAGCATTCGAATTCATTCGGCTGAAAGAGCAAGCCATCCGATTGACAGGGTGCGGGAGAAGTTATTTCCGGTTATCGATAATGCTCTGAATGTCCCTCATTGCACTGAGATAGAACCCGTAATTGAAGTCATCTGCACTGCCGGCATGAATGCCTGTAATTTTGAGGGACGCTTCATCAATGAGCGGCGCTCCGCTGCTTCCGCCCTCGGAATCGCATGAGTGAAAAAATTTTCTGTCGCGGAGATCGGGATTGGTGTGTTCAGACGGCTCGCAAAAACCTGACCATTCCAAGGGCCGCATGCGCGGGAAACTGAGCATCGTCAGTCGCGCTGTTGATGCGGGTATTTGAAAGTCCGGAGTAATTGCTGCGGCCGGCGGGGTCGAAACCTTGAGCAGTGCGTAGTCGGCTGCTGCCGTGTAATTTCTTGCCAGAACAGTTTCACACTTTGAAATTGATTGTTTCGGGTTTCCCTTTCGGTTTCCCCAAACCACAGCTATCAGGCGACAGCTGCCGGAACTGCTGCGGGGCGAAACTACAATACAGTGGCCTGCAGTCAGGACCAGTCCGTTGCCGATGTGCGCAGCTGTGCATCCGGTACTGAGCTGACCGATGGCATCGAGAATTCCCCGCAGTCGCTCGGGTATGTTTTCCCCATTGGCATCGACGCTCACAAGATCATTGGCACCGATGATTTTTTCATGGTTGTTCAGTACACGGCTTGGGGCAGAGGATTGCCTGTTAAAGGCTCCGCAGCCTGTCGGGACTAGAGACAGCGACAAAACCACTGCGAGCAATAGAAAGTAATCGTTTTTGAGCTTGCGAGTGTTCATGGAGCCTCCGACAGGATTTGAACCTGCGACCCTCGCATTACGAATGCGATGCTCTACCAGCTGAGCTACAGAGGCGAGGAGTGAGGCGAAGCGTGGTGGCGCCTCCCAGAATCGAACTGGGGACACGTAGATTTTCAGTCTACTGCTCTACCGACTGAGCTAAAGCGCCACGGTGGTCAGCGGTCTAATATAGCACGGTCAAATCTGTCAAGCATAGGCAACGAAATTGAGGGATTTCGACAAGCATCTGCCCTGAGTTTCGCGAGTTTGGCTCGGATTAGCAAAGCTCCGGCCTCACGGAGGGCAAATGTGGTCCGAATCGAAAGCCTCACTCTTTCTGAAGAAAGCTTGGTTTTGGGGCAAAGTGTGAGCGAGAGAGATTGGCCGACCTTCTCGCTCGGGGCTTCGAGATACAGGGCCCAGAGGACTGCCGCTGCCTTGGGACCAAGTCTGGATGTTCCCTCGGCGAGACAGCTGAACCTCAGTGCTGCCATCGTGAGGGCCCTCTGTGCCTCAACGTTCTCGGGTAACTCCGTTATTCCCGCGGGTTGATATGACGCTGCCAACGGTTCACAGGAGTAGCTCCGGAGTGTGATCATGCGCTCCTCTTCACGGTTCCGGAAGTCGCTTTGCCGATTTTCCATGCGTGAACTTTCGGCAACAATGCGACTGCTCAGGAGTGTGTAAAGAGATTCAGCCGCAGGAATAAGGATAAAAATCAGGGGCAGCACGACAATAAATTCTGTCAGCGCCTGTCCGCTCGGACTCTGCGGATTCCGGCCCGAATCAATCATCGACACGAATACTCCAACGCGCTGTGACCGATCTGTGAATGACTGGTCCTTGGTTTTTAAACTCGTCGATCGGCGGCGGACACTTCCGATGTGTACCCCGTTCAAGTCGCATTTTACAGAAAGACGGATGAGTCAGTCTGATTGAAAGTCCGGAAAATGGATCCGGTTTATCGTCCGAATTCACTGCGGAACGGTATTCCGAGAGAAGTGTTTCCGACGGGATATGGATTGCAGTCAGTCCGTTGCCATAACCGATGGCGTTTGAGACTGAATCCGGTGAACTTATGTGTTTGAGTCTGCCGACGGCAAGTAGGCTTTGCGATACAGTGATATTGCAAGGGTCAGAAAATGATCTCAGATGGCCGGATTTTTCAGACAAAGCACAAAGCGTCTCGTGCATGGTCAGCCGTGTGAGAGTTGAGCGTGTTTTTTTCGGCAATGACTCTCTTAGTCGGTCATTTTGGATGCTGAGTCGCATGAGCAATGGCCGCGCAGATGTGAGAGCCGACTCAAAAGTCAGGTAAACATTTTCAGGTTCAGGGACAGGCAGGCGCCGCTCCCAAACGGGTGAGGATGCAGCCAAGTCAAGAGCACGGGCAGTTCCTTCCAGATACAATTCAACCAGTCCTGAGACCAATTTCGCCATCAACAGATTATTTTCAGCAATTGCATTGATTTTGTAGACGGTTTGCAGATGTAAATTCATCTCATTTTGAAAACGGATTTCTGCAGAATCAACCGTATGAGCGACAGAGAAGAGTGATCGGGTGCCTGACAATCCGGCTGCCGCCAGAACTGCAACAACAAGAAAGAGCATCGGAAGTATTTGTCCGGATTGTCGGCCGACGGAAAATATAAAATTCATTTGCCTCTTCTTCCGAAAGATATTGTTCCCTGAAGGTAAGGAGGAATCGTCAAACCGGAGCCTCGCGATGCAGTCACGGACAAAGACAAACCCCGTCCCGCAGCGATCTTTGCCGACGGCGAAAATTGACCGAGACAGTTTCTGCGATCGGAAATAATTCCCAATAAAGGTTCAAGCCAAGTTTGAATGCAAATCTGAATGGTGATCTTATTTTCTCTGTCGGGAGACGTCATTTCGGGTCCGGAGACCCAAACTCTTAAACCGGAATAATGATCCGTATTGGGGCCGGAGTGCATCCAGCCGCGCAAAGAAGCCGAACTCAGGGTCTTTTCAACAGTCCGTTCAATGTCTGCAGTCAGCCGGTTTTTTTCCGAGTGACCTCTTTTTTCAGCCTCAAATGTTCCGTCGATCAGGTGAGACAAACTCCGATATGAGTTTTTTGCCGCGAATGTGCGGGCAATGACATTCAACGAAGATCTGCAATGGTGAATGCGAAAAAGTTCATGTATTCCGATGATTGATGTAACAGTGACGCCGCCTGCGACAATCAGTTCAGCGACAGACATACCATTCTCCCTTGCCTGCAGATCTCTGCGCAAATCTGTTCATCGAGCGGCTTTCATATTTTTGCGTTATTGGTTGACATCTCATCGGATCGAAACTGTTTTGAAGTTGATTCGCCGCTGGCACCGGCTTAATTTTTACCGGAGTCGGCTTCGCCGAAGGGGGTGTTGTGGGTTGCCGGCTGGACTCCGCGCTCCGGACGGGCATCTGTGAAATTGAAGATTCAGGCAAGGTGTCCTCAGATTTCTCAGAGTTAAAAATCTGAGGCTGAGTTTGAGCCTGAGGTTCCTGTGAGCTGTTCAGGCTGACTGTTCCGGTGCTGAATTTCCAGCCGGCAGCAACGGCTGTCCAAAGTGCGCACGAGACGGTAACGACTGATGCGGGATAGATAAACAGCCTTGCAGTCCGGCTTGTCTTTCGGGTGTTTTCATCATTGCCGGAATAGCGGGAAACAACATAGGCACGACTGCAAACTTCGAAAACACGACCCGCCGAAACAAGCGATTGGTTCATGCCCGAGTTGATTCGAACAACACCCGCCTCACCGATGATGTCTATGTGCCCGTTCAGCTTCAACGGCAGATTGCCCAAGTTTTTTCCTTCATCAAGATCCCATAAAAAGAGATTTGTGCCGGATTCTTTCAAAAAAAGATTGCCTTGGCTGTGATGTGATATTCGCTCAATGCCCTTAATTGACAGGCGCAGTGCAGCGGTATGAGAGAAATTGTTTCTTTTGAAGAGGTTTATGAAAACAATATGGCCGGCACGACGACCTGATTCACTTTTCGAAATCAATCCGAAAATGTTTTCAGCAATATAATCCTCATAGGTCTCAATTCTGGAAAGACCAAGCTGAAGAAAATGTTCTTTTCGGGCGAGCAGGATGTACATTCAGTCCAGCCACTGTGCGCGAGTTTCTTGTTCACCGATGTCAGGTTCCGTTTTCGGCAGTTCCGGAGCTGTCGAAATTTCGAGCCTGCTTCTCAGAGTGATCCACAGTTCTCCATCTTCGGATTGAAGATCCCTGCTCTTGAAGAGTTCGCCGATAATGGGAACATGGCCGAGGATTGGAATTTTGACAACAGATTTTCCGGAGACACTTTGCTGAATTCTTGTCAGCAGAATTTGTTCGTCGGGTTTGGTTGAGATTTCTGTATTGAGAATGTTTTGGTCCATGCCCGACAGTGAGTTCGGATTGGAATTTGACTGGGGCGTGGAAAGCTTGATTTCTATTTTTTGGGAAATTCGTCCGTTTCCGTTGTATCTGGGTTGAACCGAGGCAATCAGGCCGTAATTTTGTGAATAGAACTTTTGATTTTGTCCGCTGCTTCTGAAGAGCAGTTCTCCGCCTGTATGAATCTCGCTTTTACTGCCGCTCGCAGTTACGACCGTCGGCCGTGCAATTTGGCGGATGACTCCCTTTTTTGCCAATGCATTGAGATAGATGTCCGGAAAGCTCATGTAGATCTTCGGGCCGGCCTGTATTTGCGAGATGAAGGCCGGAAGACTGCCCCTAATCAGCTCATTTGACTGTTCCTTGTCTTTTTTTTCGAGCGTCAGTCCGAGAGCAGTCAGTTGATTCATGTTCATTTTGAAAAATGTCAGTTGTGTCTCAATCAGTGCATCTGATGCTCCGTCGGCCGTGAGGTTGTTTTGAAACCGGCTGACAAGGGATTTTAGAATTGTGTTTATTTTTTCCAAATGCCTTTCGTTTTCAGCACTCCCTTTGACGAGTATGCCGCCGACAGTCGGTTCAACGGCGATTCCCGCATAGCCGTTTTCCGAAAAAAATTTTCCGAGGAACCTGCTTTGCAGGCGAACCCCTTCCGGTGTTGCGCAGTAGCGCGGAAGGCACTCTTCACGACCGAGACACAGATCGGCAAGCGCGTTGAGCTGTGTTTCATTGTTGAGTTGACCAAAAATCGCAATTCGACCGTTGTCCAAAACTGCATCAAGTCCGGCGCGTCGTTGAATTTCACGGGCAAGGCGAAGAAGAGAGGCAGACGACAAAGACGGACTCGGGTCCGCGACTTGACCTGAGACTCCCGCTTGAAAAAGCCAATCCAGTTTTCGTCCGGCTTGAAAATGCGCTGTCAGTCGTGAATTGCCGCTGCGCAGAGCAGTGACGAGTATTTTGTTTGTCGTTCCTATGCGCTGGACGTCGATGACGTCAGGTTGGGAAATATCCAGACTGCGGGGTGGCTCGTCCAGTTTGATTTCTCTGCTTTCTCCGACGGGCAGGGTCATTGCCCTTTGCCCTGCGTGAGCGAATTTCGTTATGTAAAGAAGGAGAATCAGTGCGGTAAAAATTCTGAAGGCGGTCTGAACAATCGCTTTGACGTGGTATCCGACGGGCAGGACAACCGCATTGCCGTCACTATTTAAGTTTTCCGGCATCGGTCTGATTTGCGGCAGCGTCCGGAATTCGGAAATCCATTTCGCATTGCTTCCCGAAAAGATTACTGAATTGGGTTGAACCCTTTGAGGTTTCGACAGAGATTGGAAGTGTTCATCGAGCTCAACGATCCAAATGTCCGATTTCATTCCCGTCGTATGCAGTGTGCAGGGTGCTCTGAATGTCAGTCCGCAGTCCGGCGGCATAGTCCTGAATTGATTCAGTCCGATGAGCCGTTCATAAAACGATTCCGGCAGTTTCAGTTCGAAGAATTTTCCCGATGAATCGATGACCTTGAAAATTGATTTCATAAATATTGAGCCCCTTCAAACAAATAGTCGATAAAAAAGCCGTGTCTACCTCGTTTGGTAAGGGGGTCGGATTTCGGTCATTCAGGCTGAATATTTTCCTGCAATTTTCTTCTCGGTTGTTTCGCTGTGTTCGGTTTGAGAAGTAAGATTTCAGGAGGTATGAAGTATGAATTCAAATCAGCGCGGACAGGGTCTGACGGAATATGCTGTTCTTCTCAGTGTTGTTGCGGTCGCTTCTATTGCAGTGACCGCTCTTTTCGGTGCAGCTCTGAAATCTAAGATCGCTTCGCTGGGTGCAGCCATCGCCGGCCGTTCGGCGGCCGATGTGAGTTCGTTTGAAAAGCAGGCACACCAAAAGGCCGACGACGCAAAAAAGGCGGCTGAATATGTTGATGGTATGGAAATAGAAGAAAAAGAAGTTTCACCGGCTGCCGGCGGTCGACGTGCCGGACGCTAAATTTGAACTGAGGACGTATACAGGAAAAACACTCTGGACCGGAGAATTCCGTATTCCGGAGTCAGGCCAGCTGTCGGTCGGAAAGTCATTTGTCTGTGACGTTCGGTGCGAATTTTTTGCTTCTTCCGAATGGGTACTCTTGACGGAACACAAAGGCTTTTTGTCGCTCGGTTGCGGTTCGGACATTGGTTTCGGATTCCGAAAAGCACGTTTGTTTTTTAGACGCGGCCGGATTTTGACTTGCGAAATCGTCGGCCTTGAGGATGAAAAATACGTTGACGCTGACAGTCGTCCGGACTTTTCTGATCCCCAAATGCGCGAACTCCTTCCGGCTCCGGACGTGTACCGCGATGACGGAATGCGCATGACGGCTGCTGAAATCCTCATGAGTGACGCTGTTTTTGACAGGTGGCGCAGTCCCCGAAGCAGCGATGCGCCTTCTCTCGCCGAGGTGGTGAAGTATGCGGCCTGCAATTCACATCTGCTCTTCTGCGGATATTTTCCCGCGAATACAGCGCTCAGGCGTTTTATCGATTGTGTCATGATGATTTCATCGTTTTTGTATGCAGAAGGCCCTCTGACAAAATTGTTGCGGACTGATTCGGTTCGGGAAGTGATGTTTAACGGATATGCGGATTGCTGGGTTGAGGACAGCGCGGGTCTTGGCCGGCGCGAGTCGCCCTTTTCGTCATGGGCGGACCTCCGCGCGTGGCTCGACCACCATGCATCCCTTTCAGGACGCGAGGTTGTATCCGAACGCGGGTGCTCGGACTTTTCTCTTTCGGTCGGCGCGCGGGTGCATGTGGCAATGACTCCTGTCACACGTGAGAGCGGTTACGTCAGTATAAGGTGTCACAGGGAAAACTCATGTTCTTTGGATAGAATGGTAAGTCAATCAACTCTGACTCAATCCCAAAGAGAACTGCTGGTGCGATGGGTCAAAGAGAAGAAAAATATTCTGCTGGCCGGTGCGACAAGTTCCGGAAAGACGACCATGGTGAAGCTTCTTGCCGAGTGTTGCGATCCGCAGGAGCGGCTCGTCATCCTTGAAGACGTGCCCGAGCTTCGGATATCTCATCCACACTGTGTTTATCTGCAAACTGCAGGAGATGATTCATCGGACGGACGACGGTCCGTGGGTCTCGACAGCCTTCTGAGGGAAGCACTCAGAATGCGTCCCGATCGGCTCATTGTCGGCGAATGCCGCGGTCAGGAAGCGTTTGCTCTTGTTCAGGCGCTGCATACCGGTCACCGCGGTTCATTTTCTACATTGCATGCAAATTCTGCTTCTGATGCAATTAAAAGGCTTGAAGCGTTACTTGTCCGCGCCGAGCCGACATTGAGCAATTCCGTTGTCCGGCAGCTGGTCAGCGGCGCATTCGATGCGGTCGTCTTCATGGAAAGGGATGCAGATTCCAAGCGCAGAGTTTCTCAAATGATTCTCACGGGAGAGATTCCATGCTGAATTCGGCGCGAAATGGACGCACTGTTCATTTAAAATGGAATGATGCAGCCGAGTTGATAACGCAAATGTCCGAATTCAGACAACGCGGATTCGTTTGCCGTGATGCTGTGCTGGAGACGCTGCGGATTTCGAAGTTCAACGCGCTCAGGCAATTTGCGAGAATCCTCAGCTTGCCTTTTGAGACCGACATTTGCGATAAACTTCCGGTTGACACGTCATTCCGGCAGTCCAAGCTTTCGGATGCTGCCGCCCGTTCTTTACTCAGGCGCAGAGGCTTGGGAAGCGGTTTTGTTTTCTGGCAGGGGACATTTCTGTCCGTCTTTCGCGCTCATCGCCGACTGAACCAGCAAAGCGGACAGGCGAGAGTCCAGTCTGTTTTTCTCATCTTTTTTGTACCTGCAATTGCCCTTTGGATGATCCTTTCCCAATATCCGCGTTTTTCGGAAAACATTTCCACGGACGCAGGAAAATCCGTCGGGACTGCCTCGGTTATTCTCTATCTTTGCGGCGTTATTTCGGTCAGGATCATCCTGTTCCGCAGTATTTTCCGGTCGGCATTCTGCGAATTGAAGTCAGTGACCGGCAGATTTAATTTTTTGACCGAAATGATGTGTTTGCCGCACCAAGGCCGGAGTAAGTTGTCGCGCATCTACGATGTTTGCAGAGACAGCGGCGACAAAAACATAATCGCCTGCGCACGACGGCTGAATCTTGGTTTTGAATTTGGTGATGGAACCGCCGCCCTGCAAAATTTACCCGCCGCGTCCGAGTTCCTTGGCAGGTTTTCCTCGGCCTTTCTTGCGTCGGCAGGAAACGGACAACGCTGGCTGGCAGAAGAGCACAATAAGATGTTCGAAGAATTTGAGGATTTTCAGGCGCAAAGGGCGGCCGCGATGTCTTTGAGGCTTCTGGTGCCGATGGCACTTTTTTTCCTGCCTGCGCTGTTTTTGATTCTTGTCATTTGCGGTTTTTCGTTTCACTCAGATGCGTTAAACTGAAAAGCGAGAAGCATAATCAGGTTTATTGTCCGTGGGGGCTTTTATGTTCAATGCGCTGAAGCGTGGCATTTTTGGGATCGCGTTGGTTGCTGCCGGTCTGGCGGGTTGCGAGAAAACCAAGTTTAAAACGACGACTCCCCAGCCGACACCTGCAGCTCCGGCACCAACGACAGCTGCTCCAAGTGCAAAGTCTCCTGATGAAACGAATAATTCAGGAAACGCCAGACCTGCGCCGGAAATGGTGAATCCGCAACCTACTCCGTACAAGACGCCCATCATGGGCGGTGTTCCGCCCAAACCCGGAACCACTGAAACTGTTCCCGGACTCGGCGACAAACCTGTTCTGACTGTCCCTCCAAAGGTCCCGTTTCCGCCCGTCAGCACAGGCCCCAGTATTCCGCCGAACAAAGTTCCGGTGCAACTTCGGGTTGCTCAGTTGAATTACGAGGCATGGTGGAAAAACTGTCTCATCGTCAGCATCGGGAGCGATACCAAGGAAGTCGGCTGCAACAAGACGACTCCCTTGAACACTGTCGTTGAATTTCTTGCAGACAAAGGTGTCTGCAACCGGATGGAAGTTCGCGTTCAAACTTTTTTCCCTGTCGCAGGAGCGTGCAAGGCAGGCCAGCCTTGCAATGGACCTTACAATTCAGCCGTGGATATCGATCGCCGGTCGGGTGATATTTCCTCGTCCGTCTTTTTCAAAGCGTATGACAGAAACAACATTACGAGCCGCGATCCTTTAATCGGAATTCAGGACAGCACCGCAGATATAAAACAGCAAATGGATCTCTTTGCCGGCAGCGGCTCCATGAGCCGTTGGGTGCGGGTCTATTTTGAAGATCAGAAACGAGAAAATCTCGATGCAGTCAGTGCCAATCTTTCAAACACCTCTCTGCGGGAAAGTCTCGGAATCGACTTCAATGACTACGTCTTTGATGTTCGGGCTCAGGGAGTCGAATACTACATCGACGGACTTGAACCGATGGGTTGCACCCGTAAATAAGCGTTTCTGTGATTACCGCAGCCGAATTATCTTTTGCCTGATTTCAATGCAGGCTGAATCGGCCTGAGTCTGCATTGCAAAAATCGAACAATCGAATTGATAAATTGACAGGACATTCCGTGGTTGTTCGGTTAACCTCGCTTCTTTTGGAGGTTATATGCAGATGAACAAATCGGATGTTATTGACTACAAAATTGAAGGCGATGACATGCAGGCCGTCATCGTGACTCTCGACCCTGCCGAAGTCGTGATCGCCGAAGCCGGCGTGATGCTCTACATGACCGACGGTGTTGCAATGCAGACAACGATGAGCACCGACAAAAGCAAAGGCTTTTTCGGAAATCTCATGAAGGCGGCAGGCCGCATGTTTACCGGCGAAAGTTTCTTCATCACGAATTTTGAAAATACGGGCGGTCAGCGTGCCGATGTTGCATTTGCAGCACCATACCCCGGCAAGATTATTCCTCTGGACCTGTCGACTTATCAGGGTGGTTTTATCGCACAGAAAGACAGCTTCCTTTGCGCTGCGCGGGGAACTGATGTTTCTGTTCATTTCAATCAAAAGCTTGGAGCGGGACTGTTCGGCGGAGAGGGTTTTATTTTGCAAAAGCTGGTGGGCGACGGACTCGCCTTCATACACGCGGGCGGCAATATTATTGAACGCAGGCTCGAGCCCGGACAGGTCTTGCGCGTCGATACCGGTTGTATTGTCGGCTTTGAAAGTACGGTGGATTTTGATGTCCAGTTTGTGGGTGGCTTTAAGAATGCGTTGTTCGGCGGAGAAGGATTGTGGTTTTCTACAGTCCGCGGTCCGGGCCGTGTATTTTTGCAAACGCTGCCGTTTGCGCGACTGGCAAACCGGATTGCCTCGGTGATTACAACCGGAAGGGGAGCAGAGCAGACGGGCGGATTGATGGGCAGTCTGATGGGAAACGATGACTGAGATTTTGCAGAAATTGCTCATTTGCTCGGTGGTTCTGATTTCCGGATGCGATACGCTCGGTCGCTGGAAATCGGCGGGGGCTGATGTTGTTCTGAACATTATTCCGCGCTCCGTCGATAAATCTCTGGGGGAGATCGCAGAGAAATCGCAATCCGTGGGAAAAGCAAAAGCTGTTCCTGAAGAAGCACAATTGCATCTGAACAAGCTTGCAGAACCGTTGATGAGCCTCGTTTCAATTCCGCCATTGGAGATGAAGCTCGAAGTTGTTCAGTCGAATCTTCCGAACGCTTTTGCATTTCCGCACGGGCGGATTGCGGTGACCTCCAAGCTGGTTGAGATTTCCCAATCGCCTGAGGAAATTCTGGCGGTTATTGCCCACGAACTCGCGCACGTTTCAAAAAGACATTCCATGCAGCAAATCGTCTCACAGCTTGGGACAGTTCTGTTGGTCAACCTGCTGTTCGGTGACATCGGAGGTTTGGCGGAGTTGGCAGAAACGGGCGGTCAACTTTTAGGTCTCAAGTTTTCGCGTGATCACGAGCGGGAGGCAGATGCTTTGGGCGTTGAATTACTGCGCAAAGCGGAGCTTCCTCTGAACGGAGTTTCCGGATTTTTCCAGCGTATGGCGGAATTTGAGAAAGCCGTTGCCGTGACATCCGAAGCCGGAAAGTTGATGAGTATTTTATCGACTCATCCGGCGACCGAGGAAAGAATTGAGTTTGCCCTCAAACTGGTATCCGACCCGAGCGCCAAGACTCCCGCCGCACAGCAGGACGCTTACCGGAAGTTAAAGTCAGTTTTTAAGTGAACGGCCGGCTATTTTTGAGTTCTTTTATCTGCAGCGCGCGCGAGCAGGCGGCTTTTCTTTGTCGCAGTGACGACGGCAGAGATGAGCATCGGTCTGAGCCCGTGGCGTTCGAGCTCATGAATCGCGGAAATGGTTGTGCCCCCCGGAGTTGTGACCTGATCGCGCAACACGGCCGGATGCAGACCTGTCTCCTGAACCAGTTTCGCGGCGCCGAGGACGGTCTGTGAAGCCAACTCAAGTGCAAGTTGCCGCGGCATTCCCATCTTGACGCCTCCGTCCGACAAGGCCTCGATGACCATGTAGATGTAGGCGGGTCCGCTGCCGCTCAGTCCTGTCACCGCATTCATAAGTTCTTCGGGAACAACCCATGCCTTCCCGACCGCCTCAAAAATCGATTTGGCTCTTAAAATCTCGGCATCTGATGCGTCTGAAGAAAGACACAGTGCTGTTGCTGCGCAATCGACGGTCGCGGCGATGTTGGGCATGGCGCGTGCAATGACGCATCCCTGAAATGAGCGCTGCAGTTGTTCGATGGGCGTTCCTGCGAGGATCGAGATCACCAGAGGGTGTCCGCCGCCGGAACAAAAAACAGGTTTCCAGAACTGCACGGCGTCCTGAAAATTTTGGGGCTTTGTGCAGATAATAAGCGTATCTGCATGGTCGAGCGGAATTTCTGTTCCGTCTCTGCTGACCTTCGAAGTGACAAGGAATTTGAGCCGGTTTGGAAACTGGGCGGTCATCGACTCTGCTGCGCTGCTCTCAAACCTGTCGCAAACAATGATGTCATCCTTGGTACTCGTCAGCAGTCCCCGAACGAGCGCCTGACCCATATTTCCGAAACCCACAATGACAATGCGACCTGAATTCCCGACCGGAGTGCTCATTTTTCAAATCTCTCACTTGTTTTTGAGGTTTTGGATGTCTTCGTCGAAGGAGCTTGAAAAACTATAGCTGCTGACTGTGCCGTTACTGTTGAATCGGACGAGTAAATCTTTGGCGCGGGCAGGGCGGAACAGAGAATACCGGTAAAATCCCCAGCTCCACGTCAACTGTCCGCTGTCGTAACCGACTTGAAAGGGTGCTCCCAGCCTGCTTTCGAGTTCGTTTTTGGTCGTCTTGTCTCTGGCGATCCAAGTGACCTCGCTGGAGAAATCGTTACCCACCGATGCGCAGCCGGTAAGGTTGCTGACAAAAAGAGCGATTACTGGGAGAGACAAAATTGACATCCTTGAATGCATGCGAACACCTCCGTGACGGGCCATGTTACCCTTTCGGGACAGGAAAAAAAATGGAGCGGGGAATGGCACCGGAACGGCCGCGCGAAAGTTGCAGTTTGGGCAAACGGATGGCCGTTGTCGTGTGCACGTCATTGTTTTTTGCCGCAGCTTCCGTCCAGACGGCATTTGCAGCCAAAAAAAGTGAAGCGATCAACACCGAGCCCGACAGCAATACCGCAGGAATTTTGAATACCGAGGTTGTTCCCGAGAAGGGGCTGCAGGCGGACTTCGCGACGGGAAATGTCTGGTACGGAATATCCGACAAGGCAAATTTAGTTGTAAATCTTTATGCGCCGGCAAGAACTCTGATGGCAAAGCCCATGCTGGCAGCAGGCGGCAAGGTCCGCTATTGCGAAACAGTCAAAATCAGTTGTTCGCTGACTCTTATTGCTGCTCCCGGACTGGAACTCACAGGAGAAAAGAAAAGAGTCCTCGGCGCGCTGATTCAGCACGGCATATCGGTCGACTTTAACTCCGGCGGAAGATTTATTTTGGGCCTCGGCGGCGCAGCCTATGCGGAGCGTCCGGTTTCGGCAGCAGCTGCAAAGTATTATGACCGCACTGCGGGCTGGTTGAATTTTCTCTACGACCTTTCAATCAATCCCCAACTGTCATTCGGTGCGGGTTATTCTCCCGTGCTCAAGGCTCTGGACAACGAATTTGCAAATGAGAACCTGATTGTGACAAGGTTTGGGTTTGCCGGTGCGGGTTTTTTTCATTTGCGTTCGCAATATTCGGTGCGAGACTGGCAGTTCGGCGGCGGCTTGGGATTGCTCTCTGCGGCCGGAGAATGGTCACTTTGGCCTGTATTGGAGTTGAATTGGCGCGTTCCCGATGATCTCTTTACGGATGAGGAGGTCACGAGTGAAGAGTAAAAGCTTTAACCCGTCAGCAGCTTTTTTTGTCATTTCTGCAATTTGGTTTTTCTGCGGCTGCAAAACCTCAGTTAAAACGCTCCCTGCCGGAGATACGATAAGGGCCGATGTGGTTTCGTTTGATCCGGCATCGGTTCAGGCGGTCTCGGATGCGCCGAAGTTTATTTACGGTCCGCAAACTTTTTCAAGAATCACGGACATCAACGCACTGAGCGGATCGAGGCTGAAAATGCTTCAGGGAGGCGATCTTGAGATTCAGGAAACTCTCGGTTCGGTCATCCTCAGCAACCAATTCGGCGGGTTCACAATTCCGAATCTTGACTACAGAATTGCTAACGGCATTGTGAAACCGACCACTTCAAAATCTTTGACCATGCTCTCGGCGATTTACAATTTTGACACTCTGGTTGGCGCCGTTGAGTCGCTGACCGGAATCCCCGAAAACGAATTCTTCAAGACATCCGCTGATTTGAGCGTCATTTATCATCCGGCAGTCAAAGTCACTGCGGGCGGAGAAGTCGTCAAAAAGTACGAGACGACCAACGCGGCGTATCTGGCCGGCTCCAACCAGTTTGCTTTGTTTATGCCCGGCAGGGAAGAACAGGTCGCGATGGCGTACAATGCGCAAATTATTGCGCACGAATTCGGTCATTCAATCTTTGAGAGATCATTTTTCAACAACAAATTCGATCGTTGTACGAAGGGGAATTACGTCGAACAAAAGCTTTTTCCGGGACGGCTTGAGCAGGAATTTACGGTCCGCGGTTTGAACGAGGGATTTGCCGACTTTGTCAGTTTCGTCTGGACAGGATCGGGAAATATTCTTCAATCGTCTCTGGGGATATCTCCGGCAACGCGCGAAAGGAATTTTGCGCTTATCGGATTTGATTATGACGACTACAGTTATTCCGGAAGTGATATTTGCACCGGCGGCTATTACTGTCTCGGGACCTTATGGGCAAAGACTTTGTTTGAGGTTTATCAGTCCAGAGGCCTTGATCCGAAGAATTTTGAGCTCAGGAAAGAATTTCTTCGCGAAACGGTTCAGTTAATGAGTGAAGTTGGAAAATCACTACGCGAATTTGACGGGGATCGCCTGCCAAAGCCGGACGAAAAGATGAGCAAATGCGAAGTCAGGGAAGGCTTGTCGCCAAGCTACGATGAAGACCTGCTTGCGGTCTTCTTCGAGGCTGTCATTGAAAATACCGAGACCTCCAAACGCAAAGGATACTGCGACGCAATTTCAAAATATTTCGGACAGACGGCTTTTCCCGATTCAGCGCGGGGAGACTGCAAATGACGGTTGTCCGGAAGGCAAGTTTGATTGTTGCAGTTTTTTCATTCTTTCCCTGTTTTGCCGCGCAGAACGGTGCGCAGAACGGTCCGCAGAACGGCCCGCAGAACGTCCCGCAGAACGGTCCGCAGAACGGCCCGCAGAACGGTCCGCAGAACGGTCCGCAGAACGGTGCGCAGAACGGTCCGCAGAACGGCCCGCAGAACGGCCCGCAGAACGGCCCGCAGAACGTCCCGCAGAAAGGTCCGGAGAAAAGCCTGTTTGTGCCTGACAGATACGTCGCCACTGCAGGGATCAGATTTCGGAACGCCGCTATTTTATCGCAGGAAAACTATTTTCAGGATTCATGGACCTTGGCCGCAGGCGCGCACTGGGATTTTGAACTTTGGGACACCGAGGGGTTGATTTCTGCCGGCATTGAGAAATTTACTCAGTTGCCGAGCGATAAAAAGCAACTGGGAATCAACAGTTCAGAGTTTCACTATGGGTTTGGCGCCGGCCTTGAGAACCGGACTCTTCTTCCTGTTGGAATCGGAATCGGAATCTGGAAGATAAAGACGGATTCTCAGGTGTCTGCAGGTCCGTTCATCACGGACTTGTCCGCATCTTCACGGTGGTCGGAATCATTTTGGACTCCGGCATTGGAAGTTTGGATAGGAGTTCCGCTCTTGCCCGATCGGGTCCAGTTGAATGCCGTTTACAAAAATCTTTCATCGGCAGGAACCGGCGTGCAGAAGTCCGGTGCAGGTTTGGACTTCCGGTTTGAATTCTGAGCATTTGATAAAAAAAAAGGCCGCCGAACGGCGCCTTCTTCTCAATTCGTTAAATCAGGCGGCTCTCAGCGGCCTGATTTTCCCGAACGACGACTTGTTCCGACAGCGTCTTTCAACGACTTTGCAGCTCTAAAGCTGACTTTCTTTGATGCCGGAATTGCGATTGATTCGCCTGTCTGGGGATTGCGTCCAGTGCGGGCCGCACGCTCTTTCGCAAACAGAATACCGACTTTGTCGATACGGGCTTTGTTTCCGGCAGCAACTTCTGATTCGATTGCCGAGAGGAACTCAGTCAGAAGTGTCTTTGTCATCTTCTTTGGAAGCTTGTCCGTGAACTTATCGGCTACGGCGGAGATGAGCTGCTGAGTGGAAACAGTGTTATTGGCCATTGCGACTCCTTGCGGTGATTGTGTTGGGATCTGCTCAAACATTAGCCGATGCATTTTGGCAAATCAAGCATCGGAGTGTATCTTCAAAATACTTTTTTTTGAATTCGTGAATTCGTCATCGGGGATTTTGAATGACCACTGCAAACTATTATAAACATGATTTCAGCCCCTTTATTTTTACTGTTAAAAACTTAAGTCAGCAGGGACTCGCGGCTGCAGCGATCATTTCGGTTGTTCTGTCGTTCGGTCTGTTATGGCTGTTGCCGAAGCTCAAACCGATGTCGGAAAGCGCGAGGAACCGGCTGGACTTCCTGCGGCCATGGCTGATTTTCTCTTCAATAGCCACAAGCGTTTTGTTCGGTTTGCACAAAGCGGGCATTGACTGGGGACTCCGCTGGTACTCGACAATGTATCTGCTGGGATATCTTTTTGTGTATATGTGCTGCCGCCACTGGATCAATAAACGATCGATTATGCTGACGCCGATATTACTCGACTCTCTTATCGCTTATCTGATGATCGGCATGTTGCTGGGCGCCAGAATCGCATACGTATTTATATACAACTGGGATGTGTATTCGCGTTCACCGCTGGATGCCGTCAAGATCTGGGAAGGCGGTTTGTCGTTCCACGGCGGAATTGTCGGCGTGATTACGGCAATTGTGATTTTTTGCCGCCGCAACGGAATTTCTTTCTGGCATCTTTCCGACCAGCTTGCATTCACAGTTCCGGTCGGTATCGGACTCGGGCGTATCGGCAATTTTATGAACGGCGAACTCTACGGCCGAGTTATATCTGATCATGTGCCTTGGGCAGTGATTTTTCCGACCGGCGGCAATCTTGCGCGTCATCCGAGCCAAATCTATCAGAGTTTGGGCGAGGGATGGATGCTTTTTCTTACGCTGATTTTGGTCAGAAGATTCAAGAGCAGAGAGGGGACAACCGGCGCGGCGTTTGTTTTCTTTTACGGATTCTACAGATTTTTTGTCGAGTTTTTCCGCGAGGCCGATGAACAACTCAAATACTACTTCAATAATTCACTGACCATGGGACAGATTTTGTGCTTTATAACCATGCTCGCGGGTATCGGTGTGTTCATTTATACACGGGACAATATCCTTGTAGGTTCAGATCTCTGGCGCAGCAAGATCGATGCTTTTCTCGAAAGGCGCGCGAAAGAGGAGGCCGTTTAACGGAAGTTCACAATTCCCTGCATTCCGAGTCTCCGGAAAAGCTGAATGTCGGCCTGACCGGCCTGACCCGTGAGCAGGAGTTTACTGCACGCTTCCGGCAGACGGGGAAGCGCCTGCTGCACAAAGCGCACAGCAGCTTCGTAACCGCTCCCTCTGAGACAGCACAGCAGGATGTACGGCGCATCCGTCCCCAGCACCGTTTCAAGTTGTTTTTCATTTTCAATTGAGACAATGGGAGTTAACTTGCAGTCGCGGGCAAGCTCCACAAGGAGCTGAAGTTCGAATATATCAAGTTCCGACGCGTGAATTTGAATTGCCGTGAATCCCAAATCGGCGGTCATCAGGATCTCGGCCTGCCCGCTTAAAAAACCGCATCTCACAACCGGAGCATTCGCGGTTCGGGCTTTCAAAAGTGCCGTCCTGAGTGTTTCTTCATGTTCGGGCCATGAATCGGACATCCAGAAACCCGGACGCAGCGCGATCGCCAGTGCGTTGTCCTTCTCAAGATTTTCCAATTCCGAAATTAAATTGAAAAAAAGCTCGTCTTCGTTTTCCGGAGACTGACTTGAAAAACACGAAATAAGATCGTTGTCCCAAGCCCTGACGGGAATCAGCGGTGTCGAACCGTTGAGGCAGTTCCTGATTGAAATAAATTGCCGCAGTTCACAGGCACGCAGGAGCTCGTCCCGCCATGCGATGCGGTCTTCACTGTGCCACCATTGCTGCGCAGCCGCCTGTTCCAGTTCGCACAGGTCATTAATGATTGACTGATTCAAGAGAATATTTCCGCCAGTCGTTGAGCGTCTGTCCTGCTTTGCCGCTGCGAATTGCGGCCCGTGCAGCAGTAATTCCTTCACCGATTGAATCCGCAAGGGAAGCACACCACAAGGTTGCTGCCGCGTTGATGATGACAGCGTCTTCAACGGCTCCTGCATTTTTTCCTTCCAGTGTATTCACAAAGCACTGGGAGTTTTCTTCAATTCCTGCGCCTTTAAGCGAATCAATACTGTAAACCGGCAACCCGAAATCTGCAGGCGACCAGATTTCGGCGTTCTGCCGTCCGTCGATCAGTTGAATCACTCTCGTCGGTCCGCAGACGGAAATTTCGTCAAGGCCGTCTTCACTGTGCACGACCAATGCTCTTGTGCGTCCGAGATCCTGAAGGCATCGCGCGACCAGAATCTGGATATCCGGCGAATAAACGCCGACAAGTTGACCGGAAAGCGGAGCCGGATTTGCGAGCGGTACAAGCAAATCGAACAGAGTGTGAAATCCGAGGCTTTTTCTCACAACGCCCAAATGCTGAAGGGCAGGGAACAGCGACGGCGCATACAGGTAAGACAAGTTCAGCCTGTTCAGCTGGCTTTGCATTGCGCCCAGACTGCGTGAAAGGGTGACGCCGACAGCCTCCAGTACATCGGCGCTTCCGCATCGGCTGGAAATGGAACGCGTTCCGAATTTCGCAACCTTGGCGCCGCAGGCGGAGGCAACGACTGCTGCCATCGTCGAGATATTGTAGGTGTTTGCCTGATCGCCGCCTGTGCCGGAATTGTCGACCAGATGAACGTCTTTTGTGACCGGAGATGTCAGGTTGCGCAATTCGGACTGCTGCGGAACCGAAGACTTTACGCTGACTCGTGTCAGGCTCTCGAGCGCTCCCATGACAATGTCCTGAGTCAGCGGTGTGAGTCTGAGTGCCGTCAGAATGGAAGCAATCCGCACGTCCGAAAGTCCGGACTGCAAAATGGCATCCATGAAGTTTCGGACCTCATGCCGGTGCATTTTTGCGCCTGCAAAAAGATGTTCCATAAACTGAGAAAAAACCGAATCCTGCGAAGACATTCTGTCACCTCAACGATCGTCGGATTCCTGAGCCGAAATTGCCTGCATGGGATATACTCTGTGCGTTCCCCTGACGAGCGATACGAAATTGTTGTCTTCAAAGCGCTCGAGGTCAAGAAAACGGACCAGACAGTCAAAGACGTTGACGGGGGCTTCGAGACAAAGGATGTGCGCAGCATCTCTTACCCAATACCCCTGACAATTCGGGATGGCTGAAACCAGCTGCAGCGGGATTTCCGGCGACAGCAATTTATCCTGCATGCCCCACATCAGCAGTGTTTTGCATTGTATTCTGCTCAGGTCTTTGTCGAGAAAGTCATGCTGGTGAACAGTTTTGACAAAATCTCTGACACCGTCTTCTTTCAGAACACGGTAGACACTGCGCTTGATGATGGAATTGACAATCGGCAGTCCGGAATAGGGGAATGAAGTCATAATTCCCGGATAGAGACTGTGGAATTTGCTCCAGCTTAAATAGACCAGTGTGTCGCGCAGGGCGTGCGTCCGGTACTCAAGGCCGGCCGGATTGAGCAGCGTGAGCGAATTGACCAGCGCCGGAGACCCTACGGCGAGCGACATTCCGAGCCATCCCCCCAAACTCAGCCCGACAATATCAACCGGTTTGTCAGAGAGGCCGGAAATAAACTCTTTGAGAGCCGCCGTATGTTCTTTCCGGTTCATGACGGGATTATTGGGAGAACTGAAACCTGAAAAATGGAACAAGTCCGGCAGAACAACTCTTCGTTTGTTCATCATCATCAGCGCCAGCAGCGCGAAACACTGACCGCTGCTGCCGATCCCGTGAATCATGACAACGGGGGGCTCCCGCGAATCCGGATGCGAATCGTAATAATGCAACTGGCCGTGTGTGTTGTCGCTCCTGCAGGATTTGAGTCCTGCCTTGTGCAGTGCTTCGCGAAAGACCTTTGCGACGGTCTGGTCAATTTGTTTTTCTGCAAATCCGACAGCATCCGAGTTGGTCACCCGTTTTGCCGGCCATACGACTGTATTGAGAAAGTGGAGCCGCAGGTTTCGGCTCATGTTGTCTGCATCGGGCAGGGCTCCCGACACGGCAGATTTCAAGTCCTGCAGCAGCGAGCGTTTGGGTTTGAAAGAAGTTTCCATTCAGCTCTCTTAGTTTTTCAATTGAGCGATTTCACCCAGAAGGACCTGCTCCAGCTCTTTTGCATAGGAGCGAATCAGAACCGCATCCGGTCCTTCGATGGTGATCCTTGCGAGAGTTTCAGTTCCACTATACCGGAAAAGAACCCGCCCCGCAGTGCCAAGTTCTTTTTCAACTTCGGAGAGTTTTGCCGAGAATTCCGGCAGGCGCTCAACGGGAACCTTATGCGATACTTTTACATTACGGGTGATCTGCGGAAGCTTTTGCATCACTTCGGACAAAACAGAAAGCGGCCGGTTTCTCCTGCACATCATCTCCAGTACCTTCAGGCTCGCGATGATTGCGTCGCCCGTCGTGCTTGAATCAAGAAACAGCAGATGACCGCTTTGTTCTCCGCCCAGAATAATATTCCGTTTGCGCATTTCTTCGACCACATAACGGTCGCCGACCGGCGCACGGAAGACCTGAATTCCAGCCTTCGTCAGAGCAAGATCGAGACCCTTGTTGCTCATAACCGTGACGACAACGCTGTTGTTCGTCAGCTGATTTGTGCTGAGCATTTCCTGCGCGCACATTGCAATAATCTGATCGCCGTCGAGAATGTTTCCTTTTTCGTCGACCACGACAAGTCTGTCGGCATCTCCGTCGAGTGCGAGTCCGACGTCTGCGCGAAAACGAAGTACCTCTTCCCTCAGTTTGTCAGGATGAAGAGCGCCTGCTTCAAGGTTGATGTTGAAGCCGTTCGGTTCATTGTTGATCTCAAAAACCTCTGCGCCCAATTCGCGAAGGACCTTGGGACCTACGCGGTAGCCGGCACCGTGCGCGCAGTCCATGACGATGCGCATTCCGTCCAGTTTAAGTGATTTCGGAAAACGCTCTTTGAGAAAGACAGCATATTGCCCGATGGCATCGTCTATCCTTTTGGCACGGCCGATTTTCTGGGCAGTGACGACACGGTTCTCGAGCAACGGATCATCGATGAGCCGCTCGATGTAATCTTCGTCTGCGTCGGGTAACTTGAAGCCGTTTTTATCAAAAAACTTGATGCCGTTGTCATGAAACGGGTTGTGACTTGCCGAAATCATGATCCCCGCAGACGCACGCATGCCTCTGGTCAGATAAGCAATTCCGGGGGTCGGAAGCGGACCGACAAAAAGAACATCCGCACCGACGGAACATAATCCGGCTGACAGAATGCCTTCAAGCATATATCCGCTGACTCGGGTATCTTTGCCGATAATGACCCTCGGCCGTTCGGTCTTTTCTTTGAGAGCCAGACCGAAGGCCTGTCCGATGCGCAGCACCGTTGAGGGTGTCATCACACCCGAATTGGCTTCACCGCGAATTCCGTCTGTTCCGAAATATTTTCCCATGGGCTTCTGTTTTCCTCAGCATTGCTCCCGTGCGCGGGCTAAAAATCAGGGCGCAGTTTTCTTTTCCGTAAAACTGACCTTCACAGTCACATTGCCGAGAGTCGTGGGTTTAATGGAACTTCCCAAGTCAAGGGCGAGTGATGCCTGCGCTGTGTAATCTTTTGGTCCGAGATTTGATACATCGACAGGGATTGTCGAAATGGATTCGAGTTTTTGCAAATCCTGTTTGGCTCCTGTCAGTTCAATAACAGGCGGGTCGATGACGACTTTATGAATTTCGTAACCAAGCCTCGGTGCACCCTGCAGGACAGCCTTTACCGTGACCTGCTTTTCGATGAGTCTGTCGAGTTCAATATCGAGCCAAGGGTCATGAACAACGACGGAATAGCGTCTGTCGAGATTCGGAAAATTTTCACCTGAAAGGTTGACCCTGATTTTTCCAAGTTTCTCTTTGCGGAGATCTATTTGGGCTGTCAGCTCTTCTTCGCTCGGCATTCGCGTGAACAATGAATCGGGCATGCGCAGCGTGATATTGGCAATTCTTTCCTGAGGTCCGATAATCAGGACGCCTCTTTCCGTCTGCAGCTGAACTCTGACTGTCCGGTTGAATTCCCTGACCTGCTGGCTGCGGACAATAAGGAAAAGTGTAATGGAAAATGCCAGCGACAGAAGCTTGAGGCCGGGATTGTGGGTAATAAGGGACGTCGAACGTTTTAAAATCGAGACAGGAGGATTCATTTGTTTTTCTCCTTCTCCGGATGCCTGCCTGACTCTGATTCGGCCGTTTCAATTTTGGACGGCGGCTCGCTGTGCTCGATCGGCGGGTTCAGCGATATTCCTCCGACCGTCACGTCGCGCGGCGGCGGTTCAGGCGGCATGGGCGGCACGAAGCGATGATCGCTTTTGATCACGTCGTCCTCGGAACTCCCGAGGCTTTCATTTTCTTCCGAATTGTCGGGAAAGAGTGTTGCGGGCTCGGGAAGTGAGTCTGTTTTTACTGCCTGTTTGGCCGGCTGATGTCGCGGCAGTCTGAGACTCATGGACCATCGCTGCTGGTTGTCGCCGAGCGTTGCAACAGTTCCCACCGTCGCTTTAAGTGCGCCGGTTGTTCCCTGTCCGTTTGCATCAGGTGAGGTTTTTGCATCACTCCATCCTCCTGCTGCGGAGTTTGCTGCATTTTCCGTTCTCAGCCTGACGCGTACATTGTTTGCGCCGGTTCCGAACAGCACGCCGGCTTTATCCGCAAGACGCCGGAAAAAATTCACAGGAGTCATGATTCCTGCCGCAGCTTCCCTGTTCTGCGGAACCAACAGTGTGATGAGCAGTCTTCTGGTTACGTCTGCATTCGGTTGTCTTTGCAACTGGCCGTCCCATGCAACGGAAATGTTTCCAGTCTCTTCCGAAACAACAAGAACTACAGCATCTGTTTCCTCGGCAATACCGATGGCCGCACTGTGCCGTGTGCCCATTTTTTTGTTGAAACTCGGATTTTTGGACAACGGCAACTGAGCCGAGGCGCAGGTGAGTCGACCTTTTTGGATGATCACGGCTCCGTCATGCAGCGGAGAAAATGACTGAAATATCGAGAGCAGGAGTTGCTCGTTGACCAGAGCATCAAGTTTGACACTGTGGTCGTAAAGCCTGTCCAGTCCGATGCCGCGCTCGAACACGACGATGGCTCCCGCCCGCTCGTGACTGAGTGTGCGCGCTGCATTGATCACTTCTTCAATCGCACGGACGCCGTAATTATCGTCCATTCCCGGAACAAAAGGCCCGCGACCGACCCTTGTAAGAAGCCTGCGGATGTCGTCCTGAAATAAGACGATCACAACAACGATGATCGAAGAATAAAATTTTGAAATGATCCAATTCAGAGTATTGAGCTCGAGATAACCGCTCATGGCATATGCAATAAAAATCACCACCAAACCGATGATGACCTGTACGGCGCGCGTACCTCTGAGCATGTTCATAATCTGGTAGCAAATGACGGCGACAAGAAAAATGTCCAGCACGACCCGCCAATTCACTTGTTGCAGATTATCGGCAAACAACATCCGTCTTATTACCTCTTGTCAACGGCAGTGCCGGCCGGCGGAGTAAATTCGAATTCGTCGGCCGATATTTTTTCGCCGCTGAATGAGGAAAAGCGAATCAGAGTTCTGTTGCCGTTGCGAAAGGCAATACTGACAGTACTGACGAATCCGTTCCGGCGATCGATGGCCAGACTTATATTTTTTTGAGAGCCCTGCTGAACCGGCTCCAGATCAATGCAGGCATGGTCTGCAGGGCATTTGATTGAATTATTTCCGTCCACGTCGGCAATGCCTGTAACAGCTTTGATTGAATATTTGCTGCTGAGTTTGTCGAGCTGGAAAATGACATCAAGAAACTCGAGTTCACCGGAATTCGAGGGCAAGCGCAAGGCATGTTTGGTGCGCTCGACGTATTTCCAGAACCATTCGCCGTTGTTGACGTAAAGTTCTTTGTTGGGCTTGCTGATTTCCCAGCGGAATTTTTTGGGCTTGGCAAATGCGAGTCCGCCTTCGCTCCGGTTGGTTTTCTTTCTTAATGCGCTGAAAACCTGCTGCTCGAATTTGACTCTGAACGAAGGGAATTTTCCTGCCTTCGTTTGCAGCTCCTGAAGCTGTGCCGCAATATTTGCATCCGGCTTGTCCGAACCTGCTCCCTGTGCTGAGGTTAAGCCTCCGATGATGCAACATAGAATGCGCGTCCGGTTGACACCCGCCCGCAGAGTCGGAGTCAATGATGTGCGTCTGGTGATGAGTCCGCGATCGGTCAGATTCATTCAGGGGCTCCGGATATCGAGCGTGTCTTTGCTATGAGCAAACTTGCCTGAGATATCTGAGAGCTGCAAGCCCGCGCCTACGTGTTCCGTTCAATCAGGCTGTCGAGAGAGGCAACATCGGTAATGACGGCAAACAGGTCACGGGGGTGCCTGCTGAGACCAAACTCTGCAATTTTTTCGAGCCAATCAATGAGGCCGCTGTAAAACCCGTCAATGTTGAGGATCACTACGGGTTTGTCCGAAAATCCCAGAGTGTTTGCGGTCAGAACTTCGAAAAGTTCATCAAGGGTTCCAAGCCCTCCCGGCAGGATCAGAAAAAGGTCCGACTCGTTCATGAGGATATCTTTGCGCCGAGCCATGGAATCGACCGTCAGGAGCTGTTGGATTTTGGTATGCGCGAGTTCTTTTGAAGCTAATTTCTGAGGCAGGACACCAAGAACTTCGCCGCCCGCCGCAAGCGCGCCGTCGGCTGCGGCTCCCATCAAACCGTCCCTGCTTCCTCCGTAAACCAGCTTAATGCCCTTTTTGCCCAACAGCCGGCCGGATTCGAAAGCAGTTTCCCGAAAGACCGGCGAGGTTCCCTCACGCGCTCCGCAGAATACACAGACTGATTTGATTCGATATTTCATGATTATTGCCGTTACTGCTGGCGGGTTGTAAGAACGGGTTCCTGACTGTCCGGTATTTGAACCGAGCTCAGAGCGGGCGCAAAACGAACGCTTGCCTGCCGGTTAAAGGCCCCGATGATCTGGCCAAGAAGCAGCAAACCGAGGGCTGCGGCATCGGTTCCGAACGCCGAAGGGTGTTTGAGAAGGAAAAGCGAGCAAAGAACGCCCGCGGCCAAACCCAATAATTGCCACCAGTAGACCGCGTCTTTGCCAATAAGTTGTGCGTTCGAAATCTGGCTTTGAGGCCTGATTCCAAGCATCACGACTCCAAAAAGCAATGCAGGCGCGAGAGTGAGAAGTCTGTGGGTGGCCAGCGATTCGAACTGGCCAAGCAGCGGCATGCGGGCACCTGAAACATGCATCGCGACCCATCCGGCCGAACTTAGAAGGATTGCAGCCGCACCGACGGGAATCGTCCAGAAAATCCGGCTGGAAATGGTTCGGTCCTGCGGTCGCTGCAAACTTGAAACCGCTCCAAAAACCAGAGCCGACAGGATTGCCGAGCTGCGGGGAGCCGAAATCCGGAGAGTTGAAATTTTCGACATCACCGCCGAAGCATCGCCGGCTGTCATCCGGACGGCTTCGGCAACCGCGAGGAGTTCAGGAAAAATGAAGGTGACCGCAGCGGCAAGCATGGTTGCCGAAATGAATCTTTCTTTCTGAGAATACAGCGCATCCCCGACGAATATGCGCCTCCACAGACTTCGGCACCACGGAACGAAAGCGAGTGAAAGAGCCGGCCAAGGACTTCCGTCGCTCATTTCAAGCGAATGACCGAGCAGCAGCAGGGCGGCTGCGAGCAAAACTCCCGCCAGAATACCCTTACGCCATGTCGTTTGCTCGGGGACCCTGCACTGAATCAGATCGCTCCAGTGGAAGACGATTGAGTAGAGACAACCGGCCAGACTGGCGACGAGCGACCATCCGAATGCGGTTAATATTCCTGAATTACAAAGAAAAGCAGATTGTGTGAGCAGCAGTGCAAGAGCAAGGCCGACAAGCAGCGCACTGCTTTGGGCCGAAAGGCGATATGCTTTGCTGCCGGTTCTTCTTGCCATGTGTATTTCCGCCGCCCTTTTAAAAACACGCGGTACCAGATCCACTTTTCTCGTTGCCGAAGCGCTAACAGAGACTTGGACGATGAGCCAGTCTTTTTTTTAAGCCTGAAATTCACTTGTTCGTCCCCCGAATGTGAATTAACGACTGAAAGTTCAGAGCTTAGGCTCTTTTTGGTGGATTTTTTTGCCATGCTTCATTTGGAACACTTGTCAGATACACGTTTACCCACACTCTGGGGTACCTTTGTGCTGTCGCTTTTCCGTGAAAAGGCGACCGGCAAGGAGCATTTACTGCTCTGGACGGGGAATTGGGCTTCCGAAGGTTTCAGCCCGCTTGTGCGTATTCATTCGGAGTGCCTGACCGGTGATGTTTTCGGTTCGCTTCGCTGTGACTGCGGTCAGCAGCTGGCAGATGCCATGCAGGCCATTGCACGGGAGGGGCGCGGTGCGGTTCTCTATCTCCGGCAGGAAGGACGCGGAATCGGCCTTTCGGCAAAGCTCAAAGCGTATGCATTGCAGGACACCGGACTTGATACCGTCGATGCAAATCTTGCTTTGGGGTACTCGGCTGACGAACGGGATTACACGATCGCCTCCGACGTGCTGAAATATTCGGGAGTGACGTCGGTCAGGCTGTTGACCAACAACCCCGACAAAGTCGAGGCCCTTCAGAAGGCCGGCATTCGAGTGGCAGAGCGCATTGCGGTCGTGCCGAGTATCCACCCTGAAAATACGAATTACTTGAGAACCAAAGTACAGCGGCTGCGCCATATGATAAGCCTTGATGTTCTTGAAAACTCGGAAAGACAGCCGAGCGGGGAAGGTTAATTCTCCGTAATTTCCGCGTTCTGACCTTCTGCACTGCCCTGCAATTAATTCCTCACCGCCAAACGGGTGTCTGAGCTGCAATGTGCAAGCAATTGTTTGCGCCGGCGTGTTATTTTTAAAGAGACGTAGTCGGGCGACGCAATGACAAGGGAGAAGAATCATGAGTGCTGCAATCCGACAGCGCCTTGGGGCTTTAACTTTGCTGTCCCTTTCGGTGCATGCATCTTCAGCTGAATTTGTTCCTGAGGGAGGCGTTCAGGTCGCGGACGTCAAGGTCAGATATCATCTGCTGAAGGGCATCAACCTTAGAGCCCAGTCTGAAAGCGGCGCATTGCCCAAAGCCATTTTGGACGGACAAAATACTGAAGTCATCAGGCCAAACATTCCTTCACTGCCTTTGGCAGGAACCGGAGTCGAACAGACAGAACTTTGGGAACCACACTGCTCTGCTCCGGTGAAGGTGAGTTTCTTCGGCGATTATTGGGTTCCTTCTTCATCGCCCGCTGCCGATATCAAAAAGAAACTTTTTGACAAAATGCTTCCTCTGCTCTCTTGGAGCGATTTTAACGTCGTCAATTTTGAAGGCAGCATTACCAAAAACAACACACGGGCATTTCCAAAATATCCGTATGCGCTGCGGCAAGTGCCCGAAAGTCTGGACTGGTTGAAAAAGGCGGGCGTGAAAAACTTCACCCGTGCAAACAATCATTCGATGGATTTCGGCTGGTCGGGTGCAAGTGATACAAGTCTTGCAATGCAGAAAGCCGGTGTTTCTTTTGCCGGATTGGGCAAGGATCTTCAGGCTGCAATGAAGCCCATGTGGCTTGTAAAAAATGGCCTGAAAATTGCGGTTTTTTCCGTAACAACAACCTACCCTGCGGAAGCATGGGCGGGGAAAAACAAGGCAGGAGTTGCGCATCCGACTCAGCCTGCAATGCAGAGCGCAATTGCAGCGGCCCGTGAAGATGCGGATTTTGTCGTGGTTGCTTTTCATTGGGGTCAGGAGCTTTCGCCGCTTGTCAAACCGCATCAGGAACAGCACGCAAAGCTGGCGCTCGCGGCAGGAGCTGACATCGTCGTCGGCCATCATGCCCACCTTGCCCAAAAAATTGAAAACGAACGCAATGACGGACTCGTCGTTTACGGACTTGGAAATTTTGTATTCGCATCGCTTTCGCGGGACGCAAAATTCGGCCT
This sequence comes from Pseudomonadota bacterium, assembly GCA_009926615.1. Taxonomy (GTDB): domain Bacteria; phylum Bdellovibrionota_B; class Oligoflexia; order Silvanigrellales; family Silvanigrellaceae; genus RFOM01. The sequence goes on along the minus strand of RFOM01000022.1, from coordinate 13,830 downwards.
CGGAGCACATTTCGAATTCTGCAGAGGAGAAGAGTCTTCTGCCGGAGCGGGTAATCATACTTACCGGCTCGTTCTGACACCGCTGATGACCTACAACCGGATCACGGGATACCAGTCGAGGCCGATGACGCGGAACGAATTCCTTCCTTTTGCCCGCGACTATCTGAAAAAAGGGCTTTTTTCTTCAAATCTTGAATTCTACATCCCCTCCGAGCGCCGCGTGGACGCTGTCTCCGAGTGGTTGCGGGCCGGCCCGCAAGCCTCTAAAGAAGGACGTGCAGTCAATTAAGACCAACGTCCAAATTCGGGGTTTCACATGAATGTTCTGTCTATGGTCAAGCCGGCCAATGAACCTATTGAAAATATACGCGACAATGAAACCGCTTGGGCGCAGTTTGAAACTGCAGTGCGGGAAGTTCCGGCGGGTCTGGAAGTTCCGATGATCATCGGCGGACAAAAAGTGTTCGCAAAAGACAAGGGCAAGAGTCTCAATCCGGCAAACAAACAAGTCGTATGTACTTTTCAGGAAGCCGATCATCAGCATGCACAAAAGGCAATTGAAGCTGCACTTGCAGCCAAGCCGGCATGGGCAGCCCTGTCGCCTGCAACCCGCATCCAAAAATTCCGCGACCTCGAGGTTGTCCTTGCGAAATGGAAATATCAGACGATGGCAACCGCAGCCGTTGAGTGCGGGTATACGGCAAATGAGTGCTCGGCGAGCTGGGCTGAGCTTATGGATTTCGTCCGGTTCAACAACTGGTTTTATTCTGATTTGCTGTCCGAACGAATGGGCGACGGCCCCATGGAGACCAATCAGCTTCAGCTCAGGCCGCTGAAGGGATTTACTCTTGCAGTGACCCCCTTCAACTTTCCGATTGCGATTGGATATAACCTTCCGCTGGTCATGGCGCTGACCGGAAATACGGTCGTCTGGAAACCGAGCAGCGATGCGGTTCTCACCAGCTACCTGCTTATGCTTGCTCTGGAAGAAGCGGGCTTTCCGGCGGGAGTCATCAATTTCATTACGGGCGAGGGACCAAACTGTCTTCCGCCTGTTCTCAAACATCCGGAGCTCAGTTGTCTTAATTTCACGGGCAGTTTTAACACCGCGCGTGTCTTTGGAAATTATCTGTTCAATACCGAATACCCGCGGAACAACTTTCCGCGCTTTATTGCGGAGACCGGCGGAAAAGACTTTTTGGTGGCTGATGCCGACATCGATGTTGTTGACACTGCGCAGGCCATTGTACAGGGAGCATTCGGCCGCAGCGGGCAAAAATGCTCGGCCAACAGTGTCGTTCTTGTCGATGAGAAGATCTGGCCTGCACTTAAGTCCGAGCTGCTCCGGCAAACTCAGGCACAACTTATGACCAACCCCGTCGAGCGTAAGGCTGATCTTGGACCGGTCATCAACCAGCGCGCATTTGATAAAATAAAATCAGCAATCGAAAAGGCAAAGAGTGACAAAAATTGTACGATTCTTGCGGGCGGAAAAACTGATGACAGCAAGGGTTTTTTTATTGAACCCACTCTCGTTGAAGTCTCTGCCGACGAACACGATATGCTGAGCGTCGAGATTTTCGGACCTGTTACGGCAATCAGAACATACAAAAAACTTGAAGATGCCGTGCGCATTATCGAACAGCACTCCTACCGCCTGACCGGTTCGGTTATCAGCCGCAATGAAACGTTTCTTGAGTCTGCTATTCCGGTTTTATCGCAGCTCGCAGGCAATTTTTACGTCAACAGAAAAACCACCGGTGCGGTTGTCAATCAGCAGCCTTTCGGCGGTGACGGTGCAAGCGGTACCAACGCAAAAGCCGGCGGGAAATGGTATGTCCTGAACTTTGTGTCGCAGGGTTCAATCACCCGCCGTCATACGCGCAGCACGACTCCGCACGCATTCGCGGCATTGAGGAATTCACTGAGCCACTGAGCCACAGAGTTTTTTGATTGGGAAGGTTATTTTTTTTCCTTCGCTTTTGATTCAGACCATCGCGTCGCTGTTTCACACAGTGACGCGATTTTTTTGTCATCGTCGGTGTGCATAAAATCAGGAAACTTGGCCGGCTTCAGGTTAAGCGTGCCGAGCAGCAGGCTGCAGTCAGCCATCACCCGCGCCCAGCCCAGCGCGCTTTTTCGCGATGAGTCGGCCAGCAGGCTTTGAATCATGTCCCTGAGCGGTTTTGCTCTTTGTCTGATGGCCTGCTCAAGGCAGTCACTGACGGATAAATCGACGTTGTCTGAATTGAGCAGCGATTTGAGGCCGGACAGGAGGTCGCGCGCGGATTCCTGCCCCGAACCGTCTACCGCTCCGAAAATCCGGTAAAGCCATTCCGCTGTTCCGAGCCGAACCGTGCTTTGCCGGCGGAGCCATTTGTAGTTTTCAAGAAACTTGCGCCAGTCGGTTTCTGATGACGTTTCCGGAATCAGGAATTGTCCATCACCCGCCCGCTGAAAAAGTTCGATGGCGGCGTGCTCTTCGGACGAAACAGGCCACCCGTCGAACGTTTGCCTCCAATTACGGTTTGCAAATCCTTCGTTGGCCGCGCAGAGGATGGCAAACAGAATGCCTGCATTAGAGGCTGCCGCGAACGGGGGGGGCGTGAGGGTGACTTCCCGATTGCCGGCTGATTCACTTTTCGAAGCCGGCAATGCCTCTCCGAGAAGGACCGGTTGAAGCGGAGGAATAAGATTTGCGAAGCGGCCTTCACTTCCGTTCGACAGTTTGGAAACTTCGAGCAAAACCCTCTCCTTGCTGATGAAGCGCAGTTCCGGTGCCAGCCGGATTGCAGCCTGCAGGGTTGTGGGTTCAATTTTAAAATTCAAATTGGCAGAGAATCTGAACAGGCGCAGAATTCTGAGTGGATCTTCGTGAAGCCGCGAGTTTGCATCACCGACGCAGCGCAAAAGTCCTGAACGCAAATCCTGCAGGCCGTCGTGCAAATCAAGGAGCAATCCGTCAAGCGGATCGAAGTAGAGTGCATTGACGGTAAAGTCCCTGCGCTCGGAATCTTCCTGCAACGTTCCCTGTCCTACAAGACTCGGATGTCTACGGTCGGTGTATTCTCCCTCTTTGCGGAATGTTGCGATTTCGAAACTGAATTCACCCTCGGTTGCAAGCCCGACACCGAAAGCTTTGCCGATCGCGCGCGTCTTGGGCAACAGTTTGCAGATTTCGTCAAACGGAGCGTCTGTGGCGATGTCAATGTCCTTCGGGACGCAGTCAGGCTGAATCAGCAGGTCACGTACTGCTCCGCCGACCCAATAGGCACTAAAATTCGAGCGCCGGAAAATGTTACACAATTTGTGTGCGGCTCTGATGCGTGGATGAACCGACACCTGCGTACTCATTTTGTATGGTATCGTCTTCATCTGTGAACAGGCTCCGGTTGTCAGTAAGAGGGGTTGAGCATTGTCCTTGAATGATACTCCTGAATTTGATGCTATCACGGCGAAGCGGTTTTCGCGCAGGGGATGGTTTTATCTCTGCGGACTCGTCCTGATTTTGGCGGGATTGAGCAGGTTTCTTTTTCTTGACGAAAAACCCTACCACCACGACGAAAGCCTTCATGCGTATTATTCAAACCGAGTGGCAGAGGGAATACCTCACGAGTATTCTGCCCTGCTTCACGGACCGGTTTTGTATTATCTCACCGGTGCATTTTTGGCTGTCTTCGGGTCCGATCAACTGACCGCACGACTGCCGGCTGCCCTTTGCGGTGTTCTTATTGTCGCCTTGCCTCTGCTGTGGAGAAAACAAATTGGAACTTGGGCGGCGGCAGCCCTTGCAGTTTTTCTGCTCTTCAGTCCGACGATGATGTATTTTGGCCGTTTTCTTCGCGAAGATGCTTTTAATTCGCTCTGGATTTGTATTTCTCTCGCATCTTATTTCACATACCGGCGAACCGGAAAAATGTGGCCGGCCGTTTGTGCGAGTGCATTTCTGGCAATGCAGTTCTGCAACAAAGAGAATTCTTATCTTCACATGTTCATCTGGCTGACGGGCGGACTGTTTATTTCACTGCTTGCGCGAAAAAGCGGGTTTTCCGATCAGGCGAATCAACGGAGTGACTCCGGCGCGGCCCCGCAGTTCTGGGACAGACTGGCTCTCCCGCTCAACTGTTTTATTGTTTTTGCAGTAATTTTTGTGATTTTTTATTCAAGTTTTTTCAGGCACTCGAAAGGTGCGATGCACGGAATTCTTGACGGACTTTACAGAGAAAGCCTTCTTTATTGGTGGGATCAAAATCAAAAGCGCCGGATAGACGGTCCGTTTGATTATCATAGTCCGCTGTTTTTCAATTACGAATTCGCCCTTGTGCCTGCGCTTTTGGCCGCTTGGTACCGAAGCGTCCGGCTTGCCGCATTCTCGGTTGCAACAGAGGCTGTTCGATTTCCGGTCTCGCTTCTGAAAGCGCGTAAGTTGATCGTCGGCGGCGTTGTCGTCCTCTGGATGGTTGTTCTTTTTTCCCCCCGCATCGGGCTCACTTCCGAAGGTTGTTCAATTTCCGAGTTTTGCCTCAATGCACTTGTCCCCGAAAAGGTCAGCGCAGCGTTCGACAGATTTGCACACCTGCTTCACGTTGCGCATTCCAGACACCTGCTTCAAATCGTTGCGGTTGCCGTCAGCGGAGCGGTGGCTTTCGTTGCATCTGTTGCTTTGGGGCGCAGGATAGACGCCTTTTTATGGTGGTGGGCTACGGGCGCAATCGGTGCGTATTCGTATGTCGGTGAGAAGGTTCCTTGGCTGCTGATCTATATACTGCTTCCGCTTTTTGCACTGGCCGGTCTGGAAATTGGCCGCAGTTTAGCCCCGAAATCTGTGTTGATTGATCACTGTTTTACCGGAAAATTTTCCGACGTTGCCCGGTTGGTTGAGGAGTGGGAACACTCATGGGTCCGAAAAAGCGGCCGACTGCTTGTTTGGCTGACTGCGGCATTCATTGTCTTTGCCGGCTGGAAGGCAATAAGGTTGTCCTTCCTGCGGCCTGCCGATCCCGTTGAAAGACTCGTTTTTACTCAAACGACTCCCGAGTCAAAGGCTCTCAGGGAGCGCTGGAAGACTCTGAGCGAAGTCAAAAATCTTACTCCGAAAATCACGATTCACGGCGAGGCTACGTGGCCTTTTGCTTGGTATGTTCAAGGGGTTGCGAGTCAGGACTTTGTTAAGCCTGCGGATGCTGTCGCAGCGGATGCCTTCGACGCACTGTTTCTTGACCTCACGGAGCTTGAATTCGCCCAAAAACGCCTTGTGGCGTTTGATGTTTACAAAATACCCCTGAGGCATTGGTGGGTTCCGCAGGCAAATCCGCGGTTTTCAGAAATTCTCGAATATTTCTTGACGAGTGAGCCATATCCGAGGGAACTCCGTAGCTCTCGGAAAAGCATAGGATTTGGCCAGACTGAGATCCTGTATCTGGAAAACCGTTCCAAGGGGCGGCTCTTTTCCACTGCGGAGAGAATCAAGTCCGCCGAAATTATGGCTTTGGCCGGCCGCAGGGTTGAACCTCTGCTGGTTCCTGCGCCCGAGGCCTCTGAGGTGCCTGCGGACGCTGTTGAAAAGGAGCAATGATGCGCTATCGGATTACCATTATATCAGCAGCTGTGATTGCTTTTTTTGGCGCCGTCTTCACGGGAGCGCTGTTTTATCTGAGCGATTTGCTTTTGTTTCCGTTCAAGGAACGCGAAAAGTGGATGTCCGTCGAGACTATTTCCTGCAATCCGTGGATGAAGGAATATGCCTTTGCAGACCTGCGCGAAGGATTTCCGTCGAAAAAAACTCTCGACATCAGCTGCGACGATTCGCTCAATCTGCCGTCGCAGAGTTTTTACACAAAATCGTCTCTTGGCGAGCGAATTCACTACAAGATATATGACAATCTGACAGAAGATCAGAAAAAATCGCCGCAGCAGGCTCCGCTGTTTTTTCACGTCCACGGCGTTTCAGGAACTTACATGCACGGTGCCAGATATTTCAAAATGGCATCGCGTCTTGGTTTTCAGCTTGCAGCCATGGATCTGAGCAACCATGGTCTGTCTGATCACAACGGCCTCGGTGCAAGCTACGGATGCAGGGAACAGCACGACGTTATTGCGGTGCTCAATGCACTCAAATCTCAGTTTCCGAACCGTAAAATACTTTGGCACTCAACTTCGATGGGGACGATGGCCTCGTTGAATGCGGCAGCCGTGCTGCTGCCTGCAGAAAAGCCTGATTCGGACAAATCGATTTCGGCCATGGTGCTTGAAAATCCGATTCCCTCTGTCGAACAGCTTGTACTCAGCACCCCCAAAAAGCCCAACGTGCCGCAGGGGTTCATAACTTTGGGCGTGTGGTTGGCCGAAAAGCGCGGCAAGGTCGATTTTTCTCAGTGTGAACCGGTCAAGGCCGCGCCGAAAGTGAATATACCGACGTACGTTTACAATTCAGTGAATGATGACATCGTGTCTCCCGAAGTTTCGGGTCAGATTGTTGCGGCTTTGCCCAAAGAAAATGTTTTTAAGGTGAGAGTTTTCAACAGGGGAGCCCACTCTACGGTCTGGAACGGCAATCCTGAAGAAGTTGAAAAAGATTTGGCGGAGCTGTGGCAGGCTGCAGTGCCGTCAGGAACGTTGTCGTCAGCGAACATGGTTCCTCCGGTTCCGTCAGCTGAAGCCGTTCCTGCCGATCCCGTCCGGTCCCCGAAGAGCAAATAATATTTCAGAGGTTTCGGTTTTATGCCCGTGCGCACATATACGCGACTTATTGCAATTGTAGGACGTCCGAACGTCGGCAAAAGCACGCTTTTCAATCGTATTGTCAAACAACGAAAGAGTCTCGTTCATGACGAGCCGGGTGTGACCCGTGACCGTATTTTTGCGCGCGCGGAATTTTCCGGTACCAATTTTTATCTTTGCGACACCGGAGGTTTCGAGCCCGCTTCGCGTGACAACATCAAGCGTCAGCTTGTTGAACAGGCTGAACTCGCAATCGAAGAAGCGGATGTCGTAATTTTTGTGACGGACGCGCGTGAAGGCTTGCATCCGGTTGATGCGGACCTCATCCGGAGGCTGCGTCGTGCGGACAAATTTTTCGTCGTCGCGGCAAATAAATGTGACCTTCCCAAAGACGATCATCTGGCCGAGGATTTCCGCAAGCTCGGTGTTGAGCACATTTTCGCCGTGAGCGCCGAACATGGTCGCGGCGTTGGAGAACTGCTCGAGACTGTGACTGAGGTCATCAGCGCAAAGCCGCAGTTGCCCGAAGAATCGGAAGAGCAAATCAAGCTTGCAATCATCGGCAGACCCAACGTCGGAAAGTCCTCGATTCTGAACAGAATCGCAGGTGAAACAAGAAGTATCGTTGATTCAAGGCCGGGAACCACGCGCGACGTTGTTGATATTACTCTTCGGGCGTTCGGACGCGAATTTAAAATTCTTGATACGGCCGGCATACGCCGCAAAAGCCGCATGTCGGACAGGCTTGAAAAATATTCCGCACTCAGGTCTGTCGCATGTCTTGAGGAATGTGACGTAGCTGTGCTGGTCATCAACGCCGACGAGGGACCGACCGAAGGTGATGCCCGTGTGGCGGGATATGCCTTTGAAATGAGAAAGCCCATCGTTGTTGTTGTCAACAAGTGGGACCTTGTTGAGGACAAGAACTCGACCACGATAAACAGGTATCAGGAAGAATTGCATGAGGCATTGAGATATATCCGTTATGCACCGACACTTTTTATCAGTGCACTGGAAAACCAGCGGGTCAGCAAAATTCTCCCCCTGTGCATCGAGATGTTCGCCGAAAGCCGCCGGCGTGTGTCGACCTCCGAATTGAATAAGACGCTCAGGGGAATTCTGGAAAAACACACCCCGCCTCTGACCAAAAACAGATCCCGCAGGATTAAGTTTTTCTATTCGACCCAGATTGCAAGCGCGCCGCCGCGGTTCCTGATTTTCTGCTCGGATCCGAAAGATGTTCATTTCAGTTACAAGCGGTTTCTTGAAAATGAATTCAGGGAATCCTTCGGATTTGAACATATTCCGATCAGTATTTTTCTTCGTGAACGGTCGAGAAAAGTACACGGGACAAAACCCGAGGAAGATTTGCTCGACATGCCGAAGTCAAAATTTGATCTGGATTGGAAAGACGGGGAAGACTTCGGAATTGATCCGTCTGAATTCAATGAGTCAGAGATAGTCTACGACGACGAGGTCTGAACCCGAAAATGGAATTCGATGCCAGACTTGCCAACCGGATGAAACACGCCGAGGTTTTGTGGGAACGATACACGGACTCTCCCGCACCGCGGCAGCTCGACAAATGGATCGCAGAAACTTTAAAGGCCGACAGGCGGTACGGGAGTCAGGACCGGCGGTTTTACAGTGACATTTTATTTTCTGCGGCACGTTATGTGACCCTCGCGGTTTTTCTGCAGCGTTCTGCCGTCGGTCTTTCTTCTTTTTTTGAGAAATCTTCCGCAGAGCGGGAACTGGAGATTGCCAGATTCTCCGCTGAAGTTTCCGACGAAAAGCTCCTTTGGGCTGCAGTTCGTTCGACGGCTGCGAAACTTGTTGTTTCGCTTGCCCGCGACGCACTCACGCAACCCGATTTCATGCAGGCAGAGCTGCGTAAGTTTATTTCGAACCGGCGCAGCGTCGCAGATTGGACGAACGCTGAGCTGCAGACAGTTCTTATTCTGCACGGAATTCCGCCGGCATGGTCTGCGCCCTTGCAGCGCAGGATCTCTGTTTCGGGTTGGAGTACTGAAGAGCTTTTGAGATTCCTGCGAATGCAAAACGAGCGGCCGCCTTTGTGGATTCGCCTGAATCGGGCCGAGGCGGCAGCAGCAATTGAGCAGGAATTTGACTCCCGCGGTCTGCAGATTGAATGGCTTGATAACAAGGAAACTGCGAAAGTGACCGGCTCATTCGGTGTGTACCAGACTGAAGTTTTTAAATCCGGCGCATTTGAAGTTCAGGATTGGGCAAGTCAACAAATTGCCCGCTCCGTCGGTGCGCAGGCTGGACAGAAAATTTGGGATGCCTGCGCGGGCGGAGGCGGCAAGACAGTTGCAATTGCAGCAGGAATGCAAGGCAAAGGCGCTCTTTACGCATCCGATATACGTGAATTCAAACTCGCAGAGGCGAGGCGCAGATGCCAGCGCGCGGGTTTTTTCAATCTGCGGACAGCTGCATGGGACGGAAAAGAATTTCCCGAATTTGGTAAAGAAGTCCATTTGCAGGGAGGATTTGACACTGTCCTCGTCGACGCTCCGTGCAGCTCCTCGGGTACGTGGCGAAGGAATCCCGATGCCCGTTTGCGTATCGGCGACAAGGAGTCACTTGGCGAATTGGTGAATTTGCAAAAAAGTCTGCTTTTGAAAGCTGCTTTGAAGGTCAGGTCGGGCGGACGTCTGGTTTACGGGACCTGCAGCTGGTGTGTCGAAGAAAATGAGGACGTTATTGCTGCCGCACAATTTGATTTGACGCATGTAACTGTGCAAAAAATCTCTGCCTCACTTGCAGGTGCGCCGTTTGTTGATTCGGACACAATGTTTGCTGCGCAATTGTCGTTAAATCCGAGTCTTGCGTCAGGCTCAGGCGGCGGCTGACGGCTGCTTAGCCGCGAGCGTCAATTTATCGTTTTGTCTCAGTTTTTATTAAGTTTTTTTCAGAATCTGTCCGACACTTCCCGCAACGGCATTGTGACTGTGAGGGATGCATGTCGGTCGGATTTTTGGGACGGAGTTCTGCGGGTTCACAACGCTGCCACTTCGTTGTGAACGGTACAGCCGGAAATACTCAGCGCCAGCGGGTTGTCGCGACGCTTCGTATCGGCATTCCGCAAATCAATCCCGTTCTTCACGAGCCGGCGACCGTAGCAGACCTTCTCAAAACAATAAGAGAACTGCCGGCCGGAGAGGATTTAGTCCTTGCAGGCGGCGACGGAACACTCCAGTGCGCCTTGCCGGCACTGATTGAAACCCGTCGTCCGGTGATTATCCTTCCTTTGGGAACGGCCAACGACTTTGCTTCACACTGGGGTTTTTCTCCCGACCTGATTTCTGTCTATGAATCGCTGCAGCGGCGCGTGGTGCGTTTTGTCGATGTCATTCAGTGCAATGACGTTTATTTTGCGACGGTCGGCGGTTTGGGTGTCGGTGCCCTTCTTGCGCGCGACTTCAATAAAATCAGAAGGTCCTCAAAGCTGCTGAAGACCGTGTTTCAAAAAATGGGAACCGAAGTTTACACCGGATTCGCTGCAGCCACGATTATCGGCAGGCGTTCCTACTTGCGCGAATACCGCGTTGAAACCGCGCACGCGGTGTGCAGCGGAATGTTCAGCAATATTTTTATTTGCAACCAGCCCAAGCTGGGAGGTGATCTTCTGGTCGCTCCTCAGGCACGTGCCTCCGACGGAGTAGCAGAAGTTCTAATCCTGAAGGCAAAAACACCGTCGCAATTGCTCATGTCTCTTGCCGACCTCAGATTGCAGCGCGAAGCCCGCATGTCCGAACGGCTGTCTGCGGATTCATTCACTGTCACTGCGTTGGACGGAGGTCCCAATTTGCTTTTTGCAGACGGTGAATCTTTTGAAATGGGATGCAAACTCGAAATAAAGATACACAAGGGAGCATTGTGTATTTTGACCGCCGGAGAATTCAGGGAATGAATGCAAAAAAGAAACGAAAAATTATCGTATTTAATTTTCTTGAAACCGGAGGCGACACGTCGGGAGAGTTTGAACTCGATGACATTCTGTTTGAGGTTGTGGAAAAGAAGATTGGTTGGGATTTTTCGGCAGCACACTATCATATTCACGAACTGGACGGTGAAGTTGACGCATTTGTGCTCAGCGGAGTCAGGGATAAATCATCGTTCGGAAACCGTGAAGTTCTTCATCACCCGACACGCGATCTGGTCCGCTTTGCGGAACGCACACCCGTTTACACCGGATTGGAACTCAGCACGTTGTTTGCAAACTGGACAATCAGAAAGATCCTCAGGGATGATCAATACTTCTTTAAGGGAAAAAAAGTTCTTTTTCATACGGCGCTCTACACTCCCTTTGCAAATACGTTCAACGAAATCGGCGCGGAAGTTCAGTCAGCCGATCCGCTCTTTCTTTTCGGTTTGCCGAGCCTGCTTAAAAGCAATTCGCAGATTATGAGATTCTTCAGGATCGTTTCGCCGTTGCTTTCGTCCCGCCGGATTGCGGGTCGTCATGTGTTCACCTCATGGATGCAGGAAAATACCCGTACACGGTTGATGCAATGGGTCCGGTCGGCAGATGTGCTGGTCACCTATTCTGCACTTCTGGGCGACGTTGATGAACCGGAAGTCTTTGAACGGAAGGTCGTCTTCACCGATTTTTTGACTGACGCCCAGCGCAACAAAATCATGCGGTTCAATCCGGCTCAGATCATTGAATATGCTCCCAATCTTGAAGCCGTGAAGGTTCCGGCACATTTGTGGTCTTTTGGGATGCTCACGGCCGTCATGGACCAGATTCGCATGAATCAGGGAGTAAAAGCGAGTCTCTCGGAGTTTGCCTTCGAGATGATTGAGGGAATGCGCCTTGAGCCCAGACGCAAAGGCAATCTGTCTTCCGTTCCGCGACGCTGTGCCTTTATTATTCATCCTTTGAGCGTAAAGCATTTGGCTCTGACTCCGGGAATGTCGTGGCTTTCACGTTCCCCCAAAGTTATCGTCCGCTCGGCCGAGCAGATGCTCGCTCACGTTCCGGTTTTCAAGTACGGGCAGCTGACGCACGCGCGCAGCGATTCAACCGGTCAGGAAGTCATCTGCGACATTTATGCGCTCTGCGCCACTCCGCGGGCAATGCTGAAAATGGACGAGAATTTTATTTATAATCAACTTGTCGCTGCTGCCGAGCATGCGCACAAAAACGGCGCCGTGATGATTGGCCTTGGTGCTTATACCAAAGTTATAGGTGATTCCGGTGTGACGGTTGCCCGCCGTTCGCCGATTCCGGTGACGACCGGCAATTCATATTCCGCATCGGCAACTCTTTGGGCTGCGCGGGAAATGGTTATGAGCATGGGATTTGTCAAACCCTCAGACTCGCGGCAACTCATCCCGATGAAGGTCATGGTTGTCGGAGCGACAGGGAGTATCGGGCGCGTGTCTGCGCAGCTTCTTGCCATGGTTGCCAAAACAGTTGTCATTGTTGCGCCTCGTGCTGACAAGCTTTTGGAGTTGCGTGACGAACTGGTTGAGCTTTCGCCGGAGACCGAAATTCTTGTCCGGACAGACCCCGACGAGGATCTCTCGGATACTGATTTGATTGTCACAGCAACGTCAAATCAGCGCGGACAGATTCTCGATATCATGAAAGTACAGCCCGGAGCAGTGATTTGTGATTGTTCAAGGCCGCTTGATATTCGACCCGAAGAAGCCCGCCGCCGGCCGGATGTTCTCGTTATTGAAAGCGGTGAAATTGATCTGCCGGGACCGGTCAGGATGAATGTCGACATTGGCCTCGAAAAGCCAAGCGTCTATGCCTGTCTTGCTGAAACTGTGCTGTTGACTATGGAAGGGCGTTACGAGAGCTTTTCCCTGTCAAGGCAGTTGCAACTTGCAAAAGTTAAGGAAATCTATCAGCTCGGACTCAAACATGGAGCCAAATTGTCAAGCATTCGCACACATGAGGGTTTTCTTACCGAGGAGATGCTCAATCGGTGCAGGCAACTGGCACGTGAGCGGCGCAGGGACTGGGTGACGGCAGTGCCCAAGGCAGGCAGGAAGCTGAGACTCGTATGACGAAAGACTATTTCAATAAACTGAATTATACGCTGGCCAATGAAGATACCGAAATGGAGCTGCAAATTCTCCCCGAGGGCGTTTCACGGGTGATTGCAGTTGCGGGCAGCGGTGCGCGTGTGTTGCCGCTGTTTGCAAGGTCTCCTGCCGCAGTGACGTGCGTGGACCTGAGTATGGAACAGTTGTGGCTGACGGAGCTCAGAATCGAAACAGCGAGAATCCTGTCGCATGAGGATTTTTTGCAATTCTGGGGTTATCCGCCCAAGACGGGAAGTACCGAACATCGCCGCCGTGTCATGTCCGAACTCATGATTTCGGATTCCTGCCGCAATTTTTTCAGAGGTTTGTTTGAGGAAACGGACTGGAGCCCGATTCTTTACTGCGGGCGCTGGGAGCAGACGTTCGGAAAAATTTCAAAAGTTTGCCGGCGTGTTCTGGGCTCCAACATTGAAGAACTTTTTGCATCCGAAACTATGGCCGAGCACAGTGATTTCATGTCCAAGCGTTTTGCTTCGCTCCGATGGGACTTGCTGGTTTTTATTCTCGGCAATTCGGCGTTCTTCAATGCAATGCTCTATGGCGGACACTTTCCGCAGAAGAATACCGCAGGCAGCCACAGAAGCTTCTACAAAGCCGCATACCAAAGAATATTTTCGGCCGGTCTTCCGCAAGAAAACTTTTTTCTGCAGCTGACGATGTTCGGTGAAATCAAATATCCGCAGGGCAATCCTGTTGAGTGCCGTCCGGAGGTGTACGCTGCATTGCAGGCCGGAATTCGCCGTTCCAAAATTGAATACGCCAATGGCGGAGTTGTTGAATTCATCGGGTCACAGTCAGACAAGCCTGCAGATTTTGTGTCACTTTCGGATGTTCCGTCCTATTTTGACAATGCCGCGGCAGTTGATTTTCTTCAGCAGATGAATTCCGGCCTTTCAAGGGACGCTCTTGTTGTATCGCGTTATTATCTGCGCGTTCTCAAAGAGATGAACATGGCAGGATTCGAATCCGTGACCGAAAAATTCGTCCGGTGGATTGAACTGGAAAAGACGCAAATGTACGATG
>RFOM01000210.1 GCA_009926615.1 Pseudomonadota bacterium | reverse complement strand
CCCACCAAGACATCGAGCGCGAGCGCGCTGTGATCCAGGGCCTCTCGACCGAGCGCGACATTGCGCGTGTCGAGTGTAACGCCGCGCGTGCCGAGCTCCGCGCCGAGACGCAGAAGCTCATGAGCTCCACGGCGGCCGAGCAGACGCTGCGCTCGGAGCTTAACAAGCTCAGGGCCCACGCAGGGGACGCCATGCGCGTGATGGCCGGCGAAGCCCTTGACGCCATGGATGGCGCCGAGATCGATGCGTTGCGTGCGAAGCTCGAGGCCGCGCTCGAGCGCGTGGATGCCTGGCGGCTCGCCGAGGAGGCTATCGAGCAAGAGCACCCCGAGCTGTGCTGCACCATCTCGCTCAAGCTCATGCACGATCCCGTCTGCAGCATGGACGGGCGCACCTACGAGCGCATAAACATCGAGCGTCATTTCGCCACGCTCGTGAGGGACGGTAAGGCCATCCAGACGCCTCAGAGGAACCTCCTCGAGTCCACGCGCCTTATCCCGAACCACCTCGTGAAGACGCTCGTCAAGCAGTTCGTGCAGAAGAAGGCAGAGGAGCTCGCAGCGAGTGGCACAGGCAAGCGCGCGCGGAGACTCGGGGACGAGGACAGGGGCGGCGGGCGCGCTGAGAACCCGTAGGATCCATTTGAAACCAGCGTGCTGCATGCGGACGTGTAAACTCCGTTGTCAAAATGTTCGCATACAGTATGCTATGATGCGCGTTGAATAAGAGATAAACTCACCCTCAATGTGAGTAATAAGAGTTGCCCACGATGATTTAAAAATATTCAATAAAGCATCTATACAACGTGGTTTACAAATATTATATAAAACAGCAATTACGTATGCGAAAAAAATCCATCCAAGGTAACAACCTAAGAACTTTCGAGGAGTGGTTTAAAACAAATAAATCGGATTTCGACAAGCAGTTGATGTTGGATGCAATGACACGACGATGCATAACGTTTGCCAACCATGAACATCCACCTCCAATAAGTTTGGCTGAGCTGAAAGACCGATACTCTCGATCTTACAACAGGCAGTATCGTCCAGAAACCGTTTCGCGGCGTGATTTGACACTAAAGCTTGTCAATGGCAACCAATGCAGAGTACAAGAGTGCATTAATTTGTACAATGCCATTCGTTATACGAGTGGTAACACAGGAGCACCCTTAATACCACAGCACATAGACACCAACAATGCAAGCGAAGTTGCCGTGCTTCTCGAAGCATTGAGTATAGTGCTGACAGACGCATGCGGTGCCAAGAAATCCCTCAATAATCCTCGAACAAACCCTCGTCCTCCCGACTCGCGGTGTGAAATTTCGGCCCCAATAAACTCCTCGTTGCCCTGCACGTGCATGCTTCTCCTCCT
>RFOM01000209.1 GCA_009926615.1 Pseudomonadota bacterium | reverse complement strand
CTCGCGCTCGCGCTCGCGCTCGCGCTCGCGCTCGCGCTCGCCGCGCTCGCGCGCGGAGAGCGCCGGGGGGCTCTCCAGCCCGGCGGCCTCGCTGGCGGAGAGCGCGGGCAGCTGGATCAGCGTGAGCTTCCAGAGCCAGGCGGAGGAGGAGCGCTTCCGGCGGGTGTGCCGGGTGATCGGGGTCATCGTGTACGTGTACCTCTTCACGGGGAGCTGCAGCTTCTTCTCGTCGCTGTACCCGGTGCGCGCGGAGCGCGCGGCGGTGAACAGCGTGGACGCGTTCGTGGTGACGAGCGGCATCGTGGCGATCGACCTGTGCAGCGCGCTCTTCGTGGTGTGCGGGTTCATCGCGGCGTACGCGCACGCGAACATGACGGCGGCGGACTGGTGGGAGTTCGCGAAGATCGTGAGCCTGTTCGTGCTGGTGGACCTGTGGCTGAGCACGTGCGTGGCGCTGGTGGTGGGCTCGGTGTTCCACCTGGCGCGGCACAGCTTCCGCTTCCGCGACGTGGGGCTGACGGTGCTGACGGGGACGACGGGGCTGCGGGTGCTGGAGTTCCGGCAGGACTGGCGGGCGTGGCACGACCTGAACCCGACGGGCTGGCTGGTGCCCTCGCTGATGTACTGCGTGCTGCTGCTGCCGCTCTCGACGCGGACGAACCAGCGGCTGCGCGGGCTCTGGAGCGGGGGCGGGGACTTCCTGGCGCTGGCGAACGCGGTGCTGCCGATCACGGTGATCGGGCTCTTCGCGCTGGTGCGCGACGACACGAACGTGTTCTACGCGAACAGCGCGAACCTCGGGTACCGGCTCTTCGAGTTCAACCTGGGGACGTGCCTGTACACGCTCTCGGTGCGCGACGGGCCGGCGCAGCGGGTGCTGCGCAAGGTGCTGGTGGTGCTGCAGCGCGTGGCGCCGGCGGTGTTCTTCCTCTTCGTGATGATGTGGTGGGCGACGCTGGGCGTGGCGGCGGCGCCGGGCGTCGGCGAGACGTGCGTGCGCATGTACACGTTCTCGCCGTGCCTGAAGGTGCACCACGCGTTCCTGCTGCGGGGGTGTCTGCTGGGGATGACGCTGGTGGCGCGGACGATGGAGGCCCCGCCGCCGGGGCCGCGGCTGCCGCTGGCGCACCGGGAGCTCGGGCGCGAGCACCTGGCGCCGGTGCTGAGCGCGGCGCTCTTCCTGTGGCCGACGTGCTACGTGATCGAGCTGCTGCTGGAGCTCAACTTCAGCGCAGAGCTCGCGCACGACTACGCGATGCTGCTGGTCTTCGTGGTGCCGCACGCGGCGCTCGGGGCGGCGTTCGTGTGGGACGAGACCGGGAAGCGGCGCGCGTTTGCGGGCGCGGAGCGCGGCCTGGACGCGCTGGCCGCG
>RFOM01000208.1 GCA_009926615.1 Pseudomonadota bacterium | reverse complement strand
TCCCAAGGTGATCGTGACCGGTCCGCCGTTTCCATTGGTGACCGGCGTGACAGTGACGGAACAGTTGGGTGCCGTGCCGCCGATGACAATATTTGCCAGCGGGATTAGCGCGGAATCGGAAGTTGCTTTCAAGCCGTTGGTTTCAAGTTCGCCGCATGTTCTTACCGTATCAATGTCTGTGATGCTGAATCCGCCGGTGGCGGTTCCGTCTTCAGCAATAATCATGTCTGTAATGTCGGATATGACCGGAGCCGAGTTCACCGGATTGACTACAATATTTACAGTCTGGTTGGCTGAGCAAAGATTAGATTCGTCACAGACTCTGTAAACAAATGAATCACTGCCGTTGTAGTTTGCTGCGGGTGTGTATGCGATGGTGCCGTTGAGCAGAGTGTTTCCGCTTGAAACAGAAGTTACAGGTGCAAGTGCACTTAAAACTCCGAATGCCGGCGGTGTGATCATTTGATAAGCCAAAATTGCGCTCGCATCCAGATCTAGTCCCTGTCCAAGCGTAACGGTCAATGTTGTATTTTCGTTAAAAGAGGAAGGTGCAATGCCCGCAGAGAGCACGGGAGCATCGTTGATCGGAAGCACCGTGACGTTAAAAGTCTCCAACACGTTTGGCGTGTGAGTCAGACCCAAGGTAATGGTCACCGGCCCGCCGTTGCCGTTGGTGACCGGTGTGACAGTGACGGAACAGTTGGGTGCCGTGCCGCCGATAACGATGTTTGCAAGCGGAATTAAAGTTGTATTGGAAGAGGCTTTCAGAAGATTAGTTTCGATTTCGCCGCAAGTGCGCACAGTATCAATATCTGTAATGCTGAATCCGGCCGTAGCAGAGCCGTCTTCGCTGATGAGCATGTTTGTGATGTCTGAGAATACCGGAGCCGAGTTCACCGGATTGACGGTTATGTTAACAGTCTGGTTTCCGGAGCA
The DNA here is from genome assembly GCA_009926615.1 of Pseudomonadota bacterium. Taxonomy (GTDB): domain Bacteria; phylum Bdellovibrionota_B; class Oligoflexia; order Silvanigrellales; family Silvanigrellaceae; genus RFOM01. The sequence goes on along the minus strand of RFOM01000208.1, from coordinate 441 downwards.
GAGGTTCGACTGGTCACACACTTTGTATGTGAACACGTCACTTCCGTTATAGTTTTGCTGCGGAGTGTAGACCACTGTTCCGTTCAAATTTGCACCGACTGAGCTCGGTGCAGGCAGAGGTCCCAAGGCACCGTTGGCCGGCGGAATAACTATATTATAGGTAAGAATGTTGGCCGCATCTATGTCTGTGCCCTGACCCAAGATTATGGCCAGACTTGTGGGCACTAAAGCCGTGTTCTCGGAGAGAGAAACCGTTGTGTCTCCGGCGGCAAGATTTGGTGCATCGTTGACAGCCGGTACTGATACACTGAATGTTTCGAGAACGTTAGGTGTATGTGCAAGTCCCAAGGTGATCGTGACCGGTCCGCCGTTTCCATTGGTGACCGGCGTGACAGTGACGGAACAGTTGGGTGCCGTGCCGCCGATGACAATATTTGCCAG
>RFOM01000207.1 GCA_009926615.1 Pseudomonadota bacterium | reverse complement strand
AAGCTCTCGAAACAGATATCTCGCCCCCAATTTTTCTTCCGGCCAGATCAGAATCTTTAAATGCAGCCGATGTCGCTGCATTCGCTGGAACTCCTTTGTGATGTAGCCCCCTCAAGCAGGGACCATCCCCCACTGCCAGAAGGGGAGCTTAAGGACTATGATTACGACTGGTCGTAGTACTGAAATTATCATTGGGACTGAGAGGCGAAGGCGCTTCAGCCCAGAGGAAAAGGTTCGAATCGTGAATGAGGCATTTTCTGCCGACAGCTCAGTGAGCCAAGCAGCCCGCAAATATGGTATTCATCCAGCACAACTCTACACATGGAGAAGGTGCATGACCCAAGGGCAGTTGAGCGCAGTTGACAAGGAAGAGAATGTTTTCCCTGAGTCTGAGAAAAAAGCCATGGAAAAGAAGATTCGCGAACTGGAACGCCTGCTGGGTCGCAAGACCATGGAAGTGGAATGCTTGAAGGAGGCTGTCCGGATTGGACGCGAAAAAAAACTGATCTCGCGCGAGCCCTTGCAAGGAGTGGAGGATTTCACTTGAAAATCATCTGTGACTCTTTGGAAGTCTCGCGCAGCCATCTGCGTGAAAGCCTCAGAAAGGAACCTATCCTTTGCAAAAAGCGCCGAGGTAAAGCACCAGTGATCGGTGATGAGGAAATCCTTGTGCGCGTGAAAGGGCTCGTCGCTCAGAGGCCCAGCTACGGCTACCGCCGAGCCTGCGCTGTTATAAATCGAACGCTTGTTGCTGACGGCCTGCCCAAAGCCAACCACAAGCGGATCTACCGCCTCATGAAAGAAAACGGTCTGCTGTTGCCAAAGTTCGTGGGTTTCCAGCCCAAGCGAAGACACGAGGGAACAGTGCAAACGTTGAGAAGCAATACGCGCTGGTGTTCAGATTCCTTTCAAATCCGCTGCTGGGACGGAAGGCGAATCGAAGCAATGTTCGTCATCGACACCTGCGACAGAGAGGTTCTGAGCCTCGTTGCAGCGATTGGAACTCTCGAGGCATCCGACGTTAGAGATGCTCTGGCATTAGCTTATGAAAGACGCTTTCCAGGCAACCAAGCTCCCAAGACAAAAATCGAATGGCTGACAGACAACGGCGGTATCTTCATCGCAAATGAAACCCAGCTCTTTGCAGAAGGTTTGGGTTTTATCCCCTGCCAGACGCCAGCCTATTCTCCGGAAAGCAATGGGATGTCCGAAGCCTTCGTGAAACGTTTCAAACAAGATTATGTTTACGTGAACGAACTCTGGGATGCGGAAGAAGTATTAGGCAAACTGAGCGTGTGGGCTGCCGACTTCAATGAGAATCATCCGCATAAATCGCTGAAAATGATGAGCCCGTCTGAGTTCAGACGGGCCAACTGTAA
>RFOM01000206.1 GCA_009926615.1 Pseudomonadota bacterium | reverse complement strand
CTGCCGATGTTGCACAGCGGCTTCCGCAGGTTCACCAGCGTCCCCGCGCAGCGCGCCACCGCACAGGCCTGCGCCGCGGCGGCTGCCGCAGCTGCGCGAGCTCGAGAACGCGTGCTACGCGGCGCAGGCCTGTGCGGTGGCGCGCTGCGCGGGGACGCTGGTGAACCTGCGGAAGCCGCTGTGCAACATCGGCAGCGTGTTCGCGACGCAGATCCACGGGGCGCGGGTGGTGCTGCAGAGCTGCTGGCAGCTGATGGCGGACTCGGCGGCGGCGCTGGTGGAGCTGACGCAGCGGCGGCGGCGCGCGCTGGAGATCACGTGGCCCGACGAGGCGGTGCGGAGCCTGACGTGCGTCGGGAAGGACGCGATGGTGTCGATCAGCGCGACGCTGACGTCGATCCTGGGGGCGATGAGCGCGATCATGATGGAGGTGCCGGTGATGAAGAACGCGTTCTTCGGGGCGACGGACGCGCGGGTGCATGCGCGCTACGTGATGGCGCTGGCGAGCTTCACGAACCTGATTGCGGCGGTGCTGATGTGGCCGATCTACGCGATGATCATCGCGCAGAAGACGCTCTCGTGCACGCTCAACGACGTGAGCGCGACGCTGCAGAACTTCGTGGTCAACGTGCGGCAGGTCGTGGACGGCAGCGGGCGGGCGCGGCCGAGCTACACGCGGCAGCTGCAGCTGGCGGTGTCCTTCGGGAGCGCGCGGGTGCAGGAGGCGAGCGCGGGGGTGACGACGTGCCTGACCGAGGACATCCGGCAGCAGGTGCAGAACTCGGTGGCGACGGCGCGGGCGGTGGACACGGGCCGCGGCGCGGGCGGTCGCGGGCTGCCAGAGAGCGTGGCGAATCTGATCGGCGGCTTCCTGAGCGACGTGTCGGACACGTTCATCCGGACCTTCGTCAGCGGGGCCTACAACGTGCTCGACACGCAGATCGCGTGGCTGCTGGGCGTGGTGCGCGGGATCCAGGACGTGGCGCAGACGCTGGACTGGGACAACTGCAAGCTGCCGGTGGTGGACAGCGGGCTGCGGAGCTACGGGCAGTGCGCGTGCGGGGACGTGGCGCACTCGATCCCCGCGGCGCAGAAGGCGGGGACGTGGGCGCAGGGGGCGTTCTGGTGCTCGGGGTTCCTGCTGCTGAACGAGGCAGACGGGGCGGACGTGCTGGTGTGGAACCCGTACTCGCTGGAGGAGCTGCTGAGCTCGCGGTCGGAGCGGGGCGGGACGGCGGAGGCGTACCTCAAGTGCCTGCGCGACGCGCCGGCGCTCGGGGGCCGCGCGGCGTGCGCGGCGCAGCGGCCGACGCGGGCGGCGCTGGAGCAGCAGGGGGTGGAGGTGCTGCAGGTGGTGGCGCGCTGCCGGGCGAACTACCA
>RFOM01000204.1 GCA_009926615.1 Pseudomonadota bacterium | reverse complement strand
CTTGCATGGATGTTTATTGCTCTGGGTGTTTTAAATTTTGTCTCTTATGCCATTCTTGAAATTTCCGAACAGATGAAGGCCAGCAAGGAATTTTGGTTTCCCGAACGTGTCGCCGATGAGTTGCGTAAAGTCAGCTACTGGATCAAGCAGGGTGCAGATGTTCTGCTGAAAATCGCGATTATAGCTCTGGCCGGACTCTGGATTTCCCGATTTTTTAAAAGTGCTCTGCGCGGACTTCTGGCCGGCGGTATGACAGGCAAGGCTTTGCAGGCTTCGCCGCGCATGAAAATAAGATCAGAGACATTGCTGAACACATCCGGTTACGTCGTCAATATTTTTGTTTTCGGCTTTTGTCTGCTGCTTTCTCTCCAAATGATTGGCGTAACTCTTGCACCGTTGCTCGCAACTGCCGGTGTTGCATCCGTTGCCATCGGTTTCGGTGCACAGTCGATGGTACGGGATCTTCTGGCCGGATTTTTCATTTTGCTTGAGGACCAGTTTGCCGTAGGCGATGTAATTTCAATTGAAGGTCGATCGGGTACAGTTGAGGCTCTCACTTTGCGCAGCACGAAACTCCGGCTTTCAGATGGTGCGCTTCTGGTTATTCCCAATGGTGAAATCAAGCGGATTGAAAACTCGACATCGGGTTTTTCTCAAATTGATTTCCGTATTGCAGTGCTTTTCGGGCCTCAAATCGACAAAGCCCTCGCGATTGTGACTGAACAGATGCACTTGATAGTCGCGGAAAACTCAAAGGACATTCTTTCTCAGCCTGAAATACTGGGTGTGGAATCGGTCAAAGAATCGGCCGTTTTGATTCGCGCGAGGATCAAGACACTCGCCGGCCGGCAGTTTGTCCTTGAGCGTGAACTGAATGTGAGGATTTTACGCTGTTTTGTGGAAGCAGGAATAGTTCTTCCGGCTGTTAAATAACCTGCGGACAGTTGCTCAGGCAACCTGCCGCGCGTCGAAGTCCGGAATTGGAATCTTAAGGTTCAACAGTCCGAAATTGACTGCAAGGAGTTGGCCCTCGCGTTGAATTCTGAGGTCTCCGTCGGGCAAAGACATGGCGAGTTCTCCGCCGTCTGCAACACTTTCAAAAGGCAAATCAAAGCTGAGTCCCGAGGGCAGCTCCACCGCCAGTTGCGTTCCTTCAAAACGGATAGACAATCTGCCGCCCACCGGTTTGGGGATTGCGGGTGCGGGAGTAGCGGCCTTCGGCCTGCTCTGGTTGTGAGCCGGAGCGGTTGGGGCTGCAGCTGCGCGTTGAGCCGGCTTGGCTGCAGGTTTTCCGTATTCAAGTCCGGCTGCGGCATCCTGCGCAAAATCGCTGATGTCGGCAGTGTCGGCGAGCAGATCCGAATCTGCATTCAAATCGTCCGCAGAACTCAACGGACCAATGTTTTCGCCGAGCGGATCTTGGGTCAGAGTGTCCAAATCTCCGAAACCTTCCGTTGAGTC
>RFOM01000203.1 GCA_009926615.1 Pseudomonadota bacterium | reverse complement strand
CTTTTTCAAAATCGAGTCTGCAACAGCCTTCAGATCTTCAGCTGATTTATCGGCGGCTGCCGCAATTTGAGCCTCGAGCGCGGCCTTCGTCTTGGCTGCAGATGCCTTAGTCTCGTCGATACGGCCGTTGGTCTTCGCAATCTCGTCGGCCATTTCCATAGCCTTTGCCCGAAGCGCATCAATTGCGGAAGAGTTGCTTGCCGCATCCGCCTTCGCCGAAGCAGCAACTGCATCAAGTTCCTTCTTCCAGTTCGCGCGATTGGAGTCGTCGGTCGTCTTGATAAGTGCCTTCATTTCTGCTGCCAGCGACGATTTACTTGATTGTATCGCTTTTTCGAGTGCCATCTTCTCAGCTGCAACCTGATCTTTGAATGCCTTCAAGTCATTTTGAGTTGAAGTGATCTTTGAGCTGTTAGCCGCGATGTCTGCGTCCAATGCCTTGGCTTTTTCCTCAAACGCCTTCTTGTTTGTCTCAATGGCTTTGTTTGCGTCGGTGATTTGCGACTCCAAAGCCGCTTGTTGAGCCTTCATGGAACTTTCGACATCGGCCATCTTGCCTGCAAGAGCATTGGAAAGGTCCGATTTGGCGGAATCAAGGTTACTGTTTAACGTCGTAATGCGTGAACTCAGCTCTGAACTGCTGGCTGCGAACGCCGCCTTTTGCGCCTTCATTCCGTCGACAATCTCGGCATGGCTCTGCTTCATGGAATCTCTGATCGAAGCCTCAGTCTGCGCAAGCATTTCACGGGTTGCGTACATCGAAGAATTCGCAGTTGCGATAGCGGTGTTCAACTCGTCACGGGCTTTAATTGCCGCGTCAATGTCTGCAGCCGCATTTGCGGCAATCGCAGCTGCCAGCTTTGTATTTTCGACTGTTTGCTTGTCCTGTGCCGCTTTCAAATCGGCAGCGTTTTTATCAATACTCGCCTGCAAGTCAGATTTGTTGGCCTGCATGTCAGCAATCAGCTGCTCTTTTGTCTTGCTCAGGGCAGAGGAAATGGATGCATCGAGGGACGTAATACGGGCATTGGTTGCCGCCACGGAAGCATTTGCTTCCGAAATTTGCCCCTCAAGAGCGCTCTTTTGCACTGCAAGCATGCGCTTCACTTCTTCAAAATTTGACGCCTGAATTGCCTTCAATGCGTCTGTCTTGTCAGTGAGTGCAACATTGACTGAAGCAATCTTATCAGCGTTCGCCTTAATTTTTGCCTCAAGGTCGGCTCTTGCAATTGACAGCGCAGCGACCAGTGCGCCGTTTTGACGAGCCATATCTGCACGAACGGCTGTGTCTTTTTCGGCCATTTCACCGCGCAGCTTACCCGCTTCTGCAGCAACAAGCTTGTTGACAGCCGCTCTGTCTGTCGCGAGCTGCTTGTTAAATTCGTCCTGCAGCGCAGCCAGCTCGCTGGTTGATTTTTTATCCAGCGCAGTAATTTTGTCGGCAAGTTGAGTATCCGTCTTGCGGAGTTCCGTCAGCTGCTCTTCCAGATACGACCGCTG
>RFOM01000202.1 GCA_009926615.1 Pseudomonadota bacterium | reverse complement strand
TCTGACGGAGTCAGCGATGCCGGTAAAGACTGAGCCCCGCCGCGCTGCACGATTGAATCGAACATGCGCGTCACCGCCTCGTACACAGGCCGCGGGACCCGCACGTCCTTGCTGCAGACTTTGGTTGCAGTAAGTTTGCCAGCCGGCGCAGGCACAAAACCGTCGTCACCGATTGTTCCAACCACCACACCGGCGGGACCTGCAGAACGCTGATCAACCTCATTCCGAACGGAGATAATCGTACAAAATCCATCCGTGTCACACTGATCACTACGGCCCGCATGACACAGCGCGGATGAACTTAAGAAAACCGCCGTCAGAAAGAACCGGCTGCGTATCAATTTATCGCGAATCAAAAACATGAGCAGCACCTCCTTGGATGTCGGGCCATACTGTGACGGCTGCTGCTCGTACGTCCATCGCCGATTTTCCCAATTCAGGAAGATTGGCGCTCAGGACGGATTTAAAAACCGGAAAAATATCTGCGATGTGCTGTTCAGGACAGGTCCTCTAAATACGAACAACTAAAGTCGGGTACGATTTGCTCCTAAAACCCCGACATTGATTCTCGCAGCTATGTCTGATGCGCAGTGACAAAAGACCTCAGAGTTCATTTAGTGAGCTCTGGGGGCTTCTCTTTTTTGACAGACATTCCCGCCCAACCGGATTTCGGTTGGCGAACAAAGCGACTCCAATGTCAGATGCCTGACCGCGGGCGATTTTAATAAAATAGACCAAATAGATCAGGCTTTTAAAAAATCACCTTAAGGCCGAAAAACAAATTCCGAACACCATCTTCAGCGGCTGTTCGGGCTGAACGCTGCTGACTTCGGGAGGAACGGAAATGAAGTTTCTATTGTCTGTTGTTTTGATGTCTGTTGCGTTTTCAATGCAGGCGTTTGCGGGGCCCCAATGCGGTGATGTAGACGGTGACGGGAGGGTGGATAGCGCAGATTCATCCAAAATTGCTGCTCACAATTCCAGAAGAATAAATCTAACCTCTGCACAACGCGCACGTGCAGATGTGAATTTGGACGGAAAATTGGACAAGGCAGATATGGAGCTGATTCAAAAAAAGTTCGCAAATCTGGCGAATTGCCTTCCATGCCCTGCAGATCGTGATGCCTGCAAACTAAAACCACCACCATCCGATCCCGAAATGTCACTCCCCGGCCGGCTCAAGACTGACCCATCCAAAGGCCGGCTCCCCGGCTTCCTGTGAGAGAATTAATTCTCACTGGTATGTCTGACGCAGAGTGACAAAAGACCTCAGAGTTCAGCTATTGAGCTCTGGGGCTTCTCCTTTTTGCCAGACCTTTCCACGAAACCGGATTTCGGTTGGCGAACAAAGCGACTCCGATGTCAGATGCCTGACCGCGGGCGATTTTAATAAAATAGACCAAATAGATCAGTCTTTTAAAAAAATTTCCTTAAGGCCGAAAAACAAAATCCGAATAATTTCCTCAGCAGCTGTTCGGGTTGAACGCTGCTGACTTCGGGAGGAACGGAAATGAAGTTTCT
>RFOM01000201.1 GCA_009926615.1 Pseudomonadota bacterium | reverse complement strand
AAGCTCTCGAAACAGATATCTCGCCCCCAATTTTTCTTCCGGCCAGATCAGAATCTTTAAATGCAGCCGATGTCGCTGCATTCGCTGGAACTCCTTTGTCAATAATTAAGGATGAAATCCCCTGACTCATTTCTCCGTCTGCGTTTTTCGTAAATACCAAAAGGTACTTTGCCTCGGCAGGCAGAACTGTATCTTTTGGAAACGAGTAAGTCAGATTTTTCCCTTTTTTGGGGAGAACTGTGATGGGTTCAGACTTCAATTTTGAAATAGAATCAGCACTCCAGTAAAGAGCGTAATCGGTCACATCAGCTTCGGAGTATGCTTTTGAAACCGAAACAAGACCTTCAATCTTTCCACCCTCCGGATTTGTGTCTGCGAACGAAAGACTTGTCGGAAAATTTGCAGGAACTCCTTTGTCGACGATCACAATTCCTGGCCCGTTGCGCACCTCGCCATACTTGTTTTTCGCTCGAACGAGAATGTGTGTTGCATTGATTGGTTTCACAGTTCCTGAAGGAATATTGAAAGAGAGGTCAGTCTGATTTTTAGAAAGTGTCGCAATCGGGGCAGAATCGGCGAGTTTTGTTTGTTTGTCCTGGCCCCAATAGAGCACATAGTGTGAAATTGTGCTCTCATCAGTTGCCCGACTGATTTTGATTGAGCCGCTTAAAAGTCCGCCTCGTTCGGCGGTGTCTTCAAACGCAAGGCTGACCGCAGATGACTGTGGTGTTTGATCCGTAACCATCGCGTCTTGGGAATAACTTCCTTTGTCCAGAGCAACCAGTTGCTGGCCTACTTTGCCGCATGACACAACCGAAGTGCCGGCCACTAAGGAAAAAAAGCTCCACTTCCAAAAAGCACTTCGTCCGAATGAATTTTTCACCGCCGAACCCCCAACAATTTTTCATCAACAAAGGGTGGGATCGGTATCTCAGCATCAAATGTTAAGGATAATCTCAATATCTCGTAATGACCGGAATTTATTTGGAGAGAGCACTTCAAGAAGTCTTCAAGTCACTTTGAACAGGTGGAAGTCGTTCCCGCGATTTCCTCGTTGTCGACCTCTGGCAATGGCGTGATCGATGCACCACCTGAGGTTGGTTCACCGTCGATGGTGGAGAGCGCTGCCACGGGTACTATCCCGAGCACCGATAAAATCGATCCGCTGTCCTTTTTCATCAAAAACATGCTTTCGGCCGCTGGTGAGAATGTGAATAGACCCCAATCATAGCCCATGGGCCCAAACAGAAATTTGCGTTTATCGGTGGCCAAATTGAAAATGCGTGCCTGGCTCCGTGAAACATCGTTGGCATCCAAAGCCTGCTGGCTTGGCAACGAGTTCACGCCGAGCGTGAAATAACTGTCGGGATTCAGGCCTACCTGGGTTCTCTCGGCAGACGGGACTTCTGCAAGCCGCGCCTGATGATCGACAACCCAACGACGCCAGAGTAGCCCCGAAAAAATTCCAAGATCGCATTGATTGAGCGGGCTGCGGCGTCATATCATCGTGCTTGATGGCGC
>RFOM01000021.1 GCA_009926615.1 Pseudomonadota bacterium | reverse complement strand
CAGCTGATGGTCTTTGTTCTTGGCATCGGGCGGAACAATCTCGGCAACGATCGCCGGATGGCTGCTGGTGGCATACAGCGGTTTAACTTCCGGAGCATCTTTCAGACGACTCAAAATCATTGCGGGCACACCTGCTTTTTCTGCGTGTGCGGGAACGGATTCGGGCTCCGCACCCGAAGCCCGCAACGAAACCGGCAACTGAATCAGCCATGCCTTGGAATATTCGGGCAGAACTTCACCGACACCGAGAAGAGCCGGCAGTGCACGGATTTCTTCGACAACATTGGCGGAAAACGTCAGTGTCTGGGTTGTATTCCGGATTTGGTTTGTGTCCAAAGTCAGAGTCCGGACAAGCGAACCGGAGAAGTTTGAAGAATCAAATTCAAATGAAATTTTTCCCGATTCGGACGGCAGAAAAACATCCTTGGGTTCGACACGGGTGTTGATGCATCCGCAAGCCGAGTGAATGGAGCGAATCTGCAGAACGCCGGAGCCTGTGTTTTTGAATTCGAAGGAGTATGAGACTTTTTGCCCGCGGGTGATGCTTCCGAAGTGATGGCGCAGAGTCTTGAAGTCGGCATACGGCTTTTGACCCTGAAGATTGTCCGCTGCGCTGTTTTTTTCTGCGGCAGCTGAATTTAGAGGCGGTTTGGCAGCCCCGGTCTCACGGGACTCTTCCTGAACCTGTGCGACTGCAGCTGACTGCAGCATGCTCAGGGCAGCAACTACGCTCAATACTAATGCAGAAAAACGAAAATTCGGGAGTGTTGAGGCACATAGGGTGTTCAAGCGCATGTTGAGACCTCCGTTGCCACCATGTTACATATAGGTTGGAATTTCTCAAACCCCAGCTCCGAAAGCCAAATATGTTCAGAACCCTAAAAATTTGGGCGATTTTGTCGGCAATCATAAGCGGACTTTTGACGTCTGCCGGATTTCCGAAAAACTTCAGCCTGCATTCCCCGACCGCATGGATCATCCCGTTTTGTCTGGTTCCGCTGCTGATAGCCATTGAAAAACTGCCGACAACCTACCAGTCACCCGCTCGGGCACATTCAACCACGCTAAGGCAAGTGACTCCTTTTACCCGAGGTCTTGAAGCTTTTTTTCTGATTTGGATTGCAGGAGCAGTGCTGGTTTCGATTGCATTTCACTGGGTCACCGTTCCGGCGGTGCTGTTCGGAGAGCTGTCGCAGCCGGTCACCAATACTCTGTTCGCGGTCTACTGCATCCTTGCCGGACTATACTTGCCGTTGCTGTTTTTACCGGTCATCTGGAACGCCTCGCGCTGCGCAAAACGCGGAAATACGCCGTTCCCGCTGTGGTCACTTGTGTTTGCAGTCACCTTGCTCGAATTGTTCATCCCGCGGTTTTTTCAATGGACGTTCGGCAATCTCATGCACGGTTCGCTTCCCGTTGCGCAATGGGCCGCATGGATTGGCTCTTCGGGAATGACCGCTCTGGTTCTGACAAGCAATTTTGTCATTGCGCGCGCTTTTACCGACCCTGCCCGCAACACAGGTCGCATGGCCATTACTCTTGTGTCGGTCATTGTCTGCTGGGGCATGATATACGGAGCCGGCAGATCAAGGCTCAATCACATGCGCGAAGTTCAGGCCAAGGCAAGCAAAACAACAATCGGTTATGTGCAGCCCAATTTTCGCTTTCCCGGACTGCCGCGCAACACCGACCTCGGCAAAGAAGCGACGATGCAGTCCCTGACTTCACTGCTGAGTCTCACGGATGAGATGGTGGCCTCCCGCAAAGACAAAGAGAAAATCAACCTGATTGTCTGGCCTGAAAGCGCAGCTCCGTTTGATTTCGCATGGTCAAAAGACGATCAGGACTTGGTCAAAAGCAAAATAAAAGAATGGAATGCGCCGCTGCTCGCACAGGCATCGGAATTCGACAAAAATGAGCTCAACAGTCTGGGACCGCGCAAAGCGACGATGTACTCAATTTCATTTTTGCTGCGCGCCGACGGATCCCGCAGTCCGAGTTTCAGAAAGTGGGTCCCGATGCCTTTTGGAGAATCGGTACCGCTGGAAGGAAGCTTTCCGTGGCTCGGAGATTTGGTGCGCGACAACGTCAACAATGTTTCCAAAGTCGGACGCGGAACGAGTGTCGACTCTCTCGCTTACAGCCCGACGGAGGCGGTTGCCCCGCTGATTTGCTTCGATGCCATTTCTGCCGATCTGACGCGAGCCCAGACCACGCGGGGAAATGCATCGGTTTTCGTCAATCAGGCCAACTTCCTGTGGATGTGGAAGAGCAACGCCGCATACGAATTTCTTGAACTCGGACGTTTCCGCGCAATTGAAAACGGCCGCAGTTATATTCTTGCGGCCAACACCGGCCCGAGCGTCGCAATAACTCCGACGGGCGAACCCGATGCGCCGCCTCTTGGTCAGCTTCAACGCGGATTCGGAGTCGCGACTCTGCCGGTCCCCGATATCATCACTCTGTATTCCAAATGGGGCGATTTACCGCTTGTTCTTTTGGGTCTTGCCGCATTTGCCGTCCAGCTCTTTATCTCGCGTCCGCAGCTCAGACCCCGCTGAGGGTGGCGGACTTAGTCTGTAACCGCAGAGCGATTCGGCGAATTCCTGGAAATTGTGACTGTGAAGATCTTCCGGACAACCAAACAGAATTCACAGACCCTTTTCAAATCTGTCGAACCGCAAAAGTTCTTTGGCACCGTTTCCGTTTGCATCGCCGCCGGTAAAGCAAACCCCTGCGAGAGAAAAATCCCTCGTGTTGGCTCTGATCGTCCGGCAAACCTTTTCTGCAAATTGGACTCCGACCATAACCCCTTTGGTCAAGGCCGCAGGTTTCGAAGGATACTCGACCCAAGATTTGCAACGCTGAGGCCCCGTGGGCCCACTGCAATCCCACTTCAGCCCCAAATCTCCCACATAGCGCAACAGCACCTTCTCGGACGATTTTGCGCACGCGGTGTATGGATTCGCCTGCAGAAATATCTCAATACTTGCCCATTGCAGAGGATATTTGACAACTCTTTCGAAATCATCGGTGAACGGCGGATTGATGCGGGGGTCCTCCGTGCGGATCTTCAAAGCATCCCTGACAGTCATGTAATGCCTGTCAAAGGGATGTTTTGGCAGGCAGGACTTCGGATCATCCGATGTGCAGTTGAGTTGTGTGTTTTTGTCGATCGGCGCGGCAAGTCCGAATTCCGTAATTGTCGAGGCTGCAGGATCGTAAGCCGGTCGGGAGCCTACGACTGAAATAAATTCGGCCGAGTTCCACGTCGGTGAAGGCACTCTGTTCTTGTGGAGAACAACATAACAATTATCGAGAATGTGCTCGCGTTCGGCGGCCGTGCAGGTTATTGCCTTCACTCGCTGGTCACAGTTGATCCCGCCGGAAGTGCCCGACTGGGACTGTGCCTGCGAACCACTGACAGAGCCCGCGTAAGTCTTGGAAGACAAAACAAGACAGGCAGCTGCGGAAATCAAAAAGCCTAATTTATTCATTTTTCCTGTCCTCCCCCTGTGACCTCAAAACCAGTCGTTCGGGTTGTCACCGGCCGTAACAATCAATGATGACGTCCATGTTCCTGCGTCTTTTAATTCCTGCATACTTAACGGCGACGACAAAGCCATTCTGCTGTCCGCAGGACTGCTCACATCAAATTCCGAAACTCTCAGTTCGCGTGAAATCACGCCCGCGACACAGTCAATCGAATTGACAACGACCTTGTTCATAAAATGATTTGCCTGATACGGAAAGACGTACAATGAAAAACGCGAAATGAAGGAGGCTGGGGCAACCCTTGTCCCGACAAGCACGGGCGCACCGGAATCGGAAGCTTCAACTCCGACACCCCGATTGTTTGAATAAACAATCGTTGAAGTTCCCTGCAGCCTTTGTCCATTTTCGTCGAGGTTCAAACTCTGAATCACACTGGTCATCAATTTATGAATGCCGGCCGTTGAATTGGCTGCAAACATGCCGGTCGGAGCAACACCCTCATATTTGTGTTTTCCAATCATGCGTTCAAGATGAACCCGCTTTTCTCTGCTTTCGTAAACCATCGGCAAAAAAATCCTCGTTTGCTCCCTGCTTTCTTCGTCAACAGCGTCCGGCAGCAGGCTGCGGCTGCATACGGGAAGTGCGGATCTTTTTGCCGTCTGTTCATCTGCATCCGCCTTTATGAGCAAACGCACAACATCGGAACTTCCGCGATAGGTTGTGTAAGCGATATCTGAAAAGCTTTCGGCAGCGTTTGCTGAATTGTACAGACGTTTTTTTCCGTACGGCTGCTCTGCTGTCTGTTTGCCGGACTGGCTTTTGTATTTATAAATAAATTCAAGTTTGGCAGGCCTGTCAATGGACGGCGAAAATGTGTTTGCATCAAATGAGTGTTTTGAACCGGCTCCGCCGCTCCGCAAGCGCCCGAGAGGGTCGATTTCCACAAAACAATGTTTCGCGGTCATCAAATAGATGTTGAACTTACCGGAGGATTGTCTCTCGTAAATTTTCACGCCCGAACACATCTGCTTCGTCGACTTCACATTGATTCTTGTGAATGCACTCATTGCAACATCAAAATTATCGGGCCTGTAGAGTAGCGGGTTTCCGCTGTCGTCGCTCAAATCCCACCACTCGTTGTAACCGCCCGCAACGTTCGTTCTGTTGAAACCCAATTCATCATCCGTTGAGTTTTTGCGTTCCGGTCCCGCATCCGGTTTTGAACCCGCGGGCTTGAGCTGGGCAAGGTTGTCCTCCGGTGTCCCGCAGCTGACCGCAGACGCAAGACACAGAACCGCTGAAAGGCCAATTGAACCCCGCGAATTCATCTTCATACCCCTGCCCTCCGAGTCTTCAGACAACAATTTTATCGTTCGTTTATTCGCGAAATTAAATTTTTTTGGAAATATCTGAAACAAATAGCTTTTAGGTTGACTTTTCAGACACACACAATCTTCCCTGAATCGCAAATCAAGTCTGAAACTAAAGACGTCCGAGTGACGGCTAACCACCGAGAGTAAACTGCAGATCCGTGACTTGCAGATCGGCGTTTTGGAATTTTTTTTAATTCAAGTATCATAAAAAAATTCTAAAAACGTATCTGATTCAATCCCTCACGAGGTGTTTTTTGAAAACAAATTTCATGCCGCGTCTGATTTCATTTTCAGTTCTGTCGTCTGCATTCCTATGCCATGGCAATGTCTTCGCAAACACCGCAGGCAAAACATCTGCCCCCGCCGGCGACACATCCGGTGTTTCAAAGTCATCGAATGACAGCAGTTCCGAAAACAAAAAGACTGCAGAGACTCAGGACATGGCTGATAAAGAAAGTTATTGGTATATGCGCATCCAGCAACTCCCTTTGCTGGGCATGGCTGCTGTTTCCGACAACGGCGTGGTTGACGTCGAACTGATGAAAGTCCTGAACAAGAATTTTCACGTCGGTCCCACAGCGGTTTATCATTTCGGCAAAGTCGATGACACCAAAATGCAGTCCGTCAACCTTGGGGTCCGCGCCGACCTGCTGCTCGGCGACTTTGGAAATATCACCGACATTTACGTTTCAAGCGCAGTCATGTTTGGACGGTACGTCAGCAAGACCAAGACTTATGACATCAATCCGACGACAAAAGAAGAAACCGTCCGCTGCCAGCATGATGCCGAGGGATATCACAGGGTGGGAGCGTTTGCCCTCGGGAAGTATTGGAACACGTCCCGCAATTTCCACATCACCACGGGTTTCGGTGTCGTAAAGTCCAAAACGTCGGGAGCAGTCAAATCAAAAACAACAGGCCAATGCAGCCGTTCGATCACCGAATCCGACGGCGTAACACTGCCGTGGTTTGATTTCGGTGTCGGCTTTACTCTTTAAAGTTCCGCTTCATCTGCAGATCAGAAGCATGGGCGACGTCATACTGAGATACTGCCCGCGATCGCCCTGAAAAATCCGGACTGCCAATGACATCCTTCGGCTCTGCGTCTTGCGGCCTGACTGACCGCAAGACGGCAGGGTCAGCGGCAAATCAACCTCGAAAATTTCAGGCTCAACCGGATATTCCGGCTGCAACAACAACTCAAAAGGCCGGACGGTCACGATTCCGTTGTGCAGCCAGCGATCCCACCATGGCGGCCGCAAACTTTCATGTGTCGACGGCAAGTTCGACATCGGCGTGGGCGAATCCAGAAACGACAGAGTGCGGGCCACTGAACCGTTGACCAGAAATTCAATTTTGCGAATTCCGAGAAAAGGATTGGGCTCGAGCATTCTCAGGCGCAAAAAAGTACTGCCGTTCGACAACCCCTCCATGTCGAGCACATCACCCATGACAGCCCTGAGCTTTGACTGTTCATACAGTCCGACGGCGAGCTGAAGCTGGGGGCTCTGAGTGCTGTAAAAATGCCTGCGACGCAGTGCATCAATCAATTCATTGCGTGTCAGTCCGTTCATCAGCACGGCGATGCGGCTTTGATCGGACAATCCCCAGTAAGGAGTGTGATTGTCCTGCGACGCGACAGGACCGACCCGCCAGCCGCCGGCGAGCGCTTCATCAAGAAAAGAGACTTGCTTTTTGTACCCTTTAAATGACCGCTGCCAGACATTTTTATGAATTGTTTCCAGTCCGATGATTCTGTCTTCGAGCCGCGGATCGAATTGCAAATGTCCCAAGTCAAACCAATTGCGGTAGTTGTGAAAACCCGGATGAGCAAAAACCGCCAATGCCGAAGTTTGTTCGGGTGCCGAAAGCCAGTCGTAGAACCTGCCTAAAGTTCCGCTCTGCAAAGCGCTGGTCCAGCTCTTTGAATTCAGAACCACAACATGTCCCTGCAGCGGATGACTGTATTCAAAGCCGGCCAAAGCAATAAAATTTGATCGCGACTCTTCAATGGCCAGCGTCTGCTGCCGCAGCCAATCGGGTGATGCCTTTTTCCACCAGTACTCGGAGTGATCGGTCACCGCAAAAAAATCAAGTCCCGCAACGTCACGAGCCATGCGGAACGCATCGCGTGCATCTCCCAATCCGTCGGAAGAAAACGTGTGTGCATGAAGAAGTCCGAAATAAGCGCGGACCGGACTTTCCGGCAGAAGCTGAAGGGCAGTGCGGTTGGCAAGCATTTGCAAACGGTGATCAACGGAAACGGAAGATTCGCGGTTTCTGAGATAAGCCGCGATGTCCTGACCCGCCTGAAGTGTCTCTGCACGCAGCGGTTGCGCGACAGCGGCAAGTTTTTTGAAATCAAAAAGCGACTGAGTCAAAGGCTTGCTTCCGTTCAGACTGACTGAGGACCACGGAATGACTTTGAGCGAGGGCTCACCGGCAGTCGGGGTTGCTTTTGAATTTCCCCTGCCGTCGGGAACTTTTCCGGATTTGGCCGTGTGTCCTGAAGCGAATGCTGTAGACTGAAGAAAGCCGGCAGCGGTCCGGCCGACGACACGTTCGGGACAGGCAGACATGAACACGAAGGAAACAACCAACAAACCTGCACGTTTGCCGAACGAATACCTTCTGGCATGGATCTTCTGCATCGGTTCACTTTTCCTGACGTTCAGACCGCCCGCGACTTGGAGCGAAATCTTTTTTCTAGCATCCCTCAAAAGAAAGCCTGTGACAATTGCTCACGAGGGCCCTGAATTTCATTTACTTCTTCCGGACGAAAACATCATCCTGCGCAAATCGCCCTATTTGCCCGAATGGGCCGTTGCTTTTTTCGACTATTCATCTTCGGGGTTGAACCGAATTTATCCGGCACTCGCAGAATCCCTGACCGGCGGCAGCGCACTCGCGGCATCGCGGATCACCGCTGTTTGTCTGGCTCTTTGCGCGGCGGGGCTGTTTTATTGCAGACGCAAAAAATCACTGCCGCAGGAAAGCTCGTTCTGCGCCCCTGTCTCGCCTGATTTTCTGCTGTTACTGGCTTTGCCGCTGTTCGTCCGCTGGGGAGCGCTTGAACAGTTGTTTGTTCTCGTTGCACTCGTTTCTTTTACATATCTTGCTCCGGCAGAATCCCGCCTGCGGGTTGATCACCGCACGGAAAAAATGTCCGCACTTTTATTTTCATTTTCAATGGTTGCTGCCTGTTCAAGAACGTGGAGTTTTTCGCTCATTTTCGCTTCTTTTTTATGGCTGCTGATTGAATCCGGCAGAAAATTGCGGCTGCACAGGATTTTGCTTTTCTCGGCAACAGCTGTTGCCGTTTTTGTTTTTCTTTTTCTTGTTCCTGCCAGTTTTGAATCTCTTGTCAGTCACTGGACGCAACGCTGGCTCTACCTGAATGAACCCAGATATCTGCCCGATATGTGGATTGGCGACAGCCTGCTTTGGAAACTGACTGCGGGCCTGATTGGCGTTCTTTCGGCGCGAAGACTCGCCCTGAAAATACCGCGGCAAAAATTCTCAGGCACTTCGGTCTTTCCGGATGCGCTCGCGCTGTCCGCAGCATTGCACATCGCCTTGTACCAGACAGTTCCTGTCTGCTCGGATGTGCTGGTTTTGGCTCTGGTCTTTTTTTCAACCGCACGGCCGGAAGCGAAAGTTGCAGAAATTCACGGCCGTCTCGCACGCCTGTTGCGCCGTACCGTCGGCTTGCTGCCGGCTCTGTATTTCTCAGGCATCGTCCTTGCCTTGATTGTCGGCGGTCTTCTGATCCTGAGTCCTGCCACACGGCTTGTCCCCGAACTGCAGTCGGCTGTTGACGGGTTTCTTGCGGCGGTTGACGGCAACAGGATTCTGAGCGCAACACTTTTCGTTCTTGCGGCAGCCGGTCCGGCAATTCTCATCGTCGCAATTGCAAAAAACAGAGCGCCGCAAAAAGTTCCATCAGGTTCTGAAGGTCTGCGTTCCCGTGCTCTTTTGATGCACACAGGCCTTATGACAACCGCCGCCGCGCTTCTGTGCGCAACCGAACTGCGTTCATCGTTTGTCTGGGACCAGCTGCAGAGAACCCTGAATGCAGTTCCGCAAGGGGCGCAAATTTTCTACCTGCCGAAACACGAACCATTGATCGCTATTTTGCCGCGAAAACCTCTTCACATGCGACTTGTGACGTTGTCTGAAGGAAGCACATTTCTTTTCAATCAGGGACGCTCCGCAGTTCTTGTTCCGTCGGCGCTATCGGAAGTTTGTCGCGCCGCGCAGTGGAACGTTGAAATTAAAAATGGCATCTTTGCACTGTGTGATACGGGACAGGGAACAATCCAACATTTGCTCCCCCTGAACTGAAAGGAGCTTTTCGGATGTCGGCTGCGGGCGCCGCACTCATGAATGTTCTTATTCTCACCGACGACAAACTCTCGCTGGTTCTGCGCAAGGGAACCAAGGTCCCGCCGACCTTGTCGAGTGTCAAACACTCCGAACTCGCCGACGCACTCGCAAAACTTAAAATCACCAAGACTCCCGATAAAAATACGGTCAGAGTGATCCGTGATGCCGCACGGACCGGAAGTCATTCGGAAGCTGATTTTGTCATTTGCACGGGTGAGGCTCCGCAGGGTGCAAAGGCAGGCCGCTGGGAATGGATAGAATCATTGCGCAGACCCGCAGACCACGCCGTCAAAGACGAACCCCTCATCCGCATTGTTGCTCCCATGCCGCCGCAGCCCGGAAAAGATCTTTTTGACAATCCGATACCTGCAAAAGAAGAACCGACCCCCGAGCCGGTGACTCTCAATTTGGCCCCCGGACTTGAACTGCAGCCCGATGGAATCGTCTTGGCAAGGGCGTCCGGACAGGTGAAAGTCGAAGGTCAGGACATCAAGCTTGAACTCAAATATGTCATCGAAAAGGCCCATGCGCCTGAATTTGCCGTCTGTGAATTTCACTCCGACGTTCATGTTCTGAGCGACCTTATCGGAACCATGAAATGGAGAGTTTTTGGAAAGCTCGAAGTCGAAGGCCACTGGCAGGCACCTGATATTGAAGTTTTTGGAGACGTTCAGGCCAAAGGCGGCATTCAAACCAACATGGTCGGTACGCTCCGGTTCTGGCACAACTGCCAGACGACCTACATTCAGGTGAGTCAGGTTGGCGTTCTTGGAAATCTGGTCGTCGAAAATTCAGTCCAGCTCTCGGAACTGAGAATCGGCGGCGACATGACCTGCAACTCCAACCCCGGCGCAATTCTCGGCTCTACAATTGCGATTTACGGGGGATTACGGGC
This sequence comes from Pseudomonadota bacterium, assembly GCA_009926615.1. Classification (GTDB taxonomy): domain Bacteria; phylum Bdellovibrionota_B; class Oligoflexia; order Silvanigrellales; family Silvanigrellaceae; genus RFOM01. The sequence goes on along the minus strand of RFOM01000021.1, from coordinate 45,228 downwards.
AAACAAGGTCGGCAGTGAAAACGGCCAAAAAACCAAGATCGTCCTCTTGGGGGGCGACGAAGCCCGAACCACACGCATCGAACGTCTGCTGCAGGGAACAATGGTCAACTACCGCGGAGAAACGTATTCTGCCGCAACCGACACATCGTTTGATTCTTCGCAGCCGCCGACGGCCGCCGGTGCCGAGACTCCGGCTGAAAGCACCGCGGAATAAATCACTGAAAATCTCGATATTCACATGACACAGGCAGGACGGTAGCCCCGCCCGCAGGCACAGGATTTAAATTTCTTCGCTTCTTCCTGCTGCCCTTGCCGCTGAAGCAAACCGGACAATTCAAAACACGAACGGGCCAGTCCTTTGCCCTGTCCGGCGGATTGATTGCACAGATCCACGGATTCATCGAGCAAACACGCACGCGCAAAAAGCTGCTGAGCCGCCGTAAGACGCTGACCGCGCAAAGCCTCATAAGCCAGCGCACTGCATCCCGAAGGTTTTCCCGCATCACAGGCGGTTTTTTGATCATTTTCCCATTGTCCCGAAACGGCTGCGGCAGCTGCATCGGGCTGCTGTGACTGGCCGTTCTGACCGGAGCCCTGTGACGGAAAATCCTGAACGGGGGTCGCTTCCGGTCCGAGTGCGGCACGATCGCGGCGGGTTGTCGGCTGACAGGCTGTCAGCAGGTTCACCAGCAGTGCCGCCGCCAAAACTTGTCCCTGAAATTTTCGAGCGCAAAATCGAAACATCTGATTCATCCCCGTAATGAATTACCGCTTGACGGAGGTTGATTTGGAGCTCTGCCTGAGCACGGGAGAAAGCACGGGCCAGATATTTTCCGCGATCCGCTTTACGCCTTCTGCATTCGGATGAATCCCGTCTTCAAGAACAAAACGCTCATTGAGTGCAACTCCGTCGAGCATAAAAGGAACGAGCGGCACGCGGTGCTCGCGCGCAACTCTCGGAAAGACTCCTGCAAACTTTGTGCGGTAGTCTTCCGGAAAATTGAGTGGAAGTTGTTGTCCGACCAACACAACCCTGACTCCCTGCAGTTGTGCCCTTGAGACAATCGAACGCAGATTTCTCTCCATTTCGTCGATCGAAAGGCCGCGCAAACCGTCGTTTGATCCCAGAGCCACAACCAAGACTCTCGGCTTGCTCCTGAGCACCCAGTTGAGACGGGCGCCGGCAAGTGCCGTTGTGTCGCCGCTCACACCCGAGTTTTGAACGACCCATGGCAGCGACTGTCCGCCAATTTTCTGTTGGATGACCGAAGGAAGGGTTTCTTTCATACTCATACCGGGACCGGACGTCAGGCTGTCTCCGAGAAAGGCGACAATCTTCGGAGATTCGACAACGGCAGCGGGCTGACTTTTTTGAACGGCAGGAGCCTGCATCGCGCGCTGCAGTACAAGATTTGTGCACGCAGTCAGCCATATGCAGCCTGCAAAACTCAGTAAAAATGGCGGCACACGCACCGCGCTGCGATTTGAATGGAGGCTTGCGAATGATAGAAATCGAAAACGTAACAAAGGAATACCCCTCTCCGGAAGGTCTGCGGCTCAGAATTCTCGACTCCGTCACTGCCAATATACCATCCGGCAGCCAACTCGGTGTTGTCGGGAGATCTGGCAGCGGCAAAACCACCCTGCTCTCGATGATTGCCGGACTTGAGCGACCGACAACCGGCTCCATCCGGATCAACGGTTTTCCGGTTTCAACCGCAGGAGAAGCAGAATTATCGCGCTTTCGGGCACGGGAGGTCGGCTTCGTCTATCAGACTTTTCAGCTGCTGCGGCATCTCACTGCACTTGAAAACGTCCTCGTGGCGGCAGAAATTGCCGGCCATCCTTCGGCAAAAACTGCAGCTCAGGAATCACTGGAATGGGTCGGACTGAGCACGCGGCTGCGGCATCGTCCTGATCAGCTTTCGGGAGGAGAGCAGCAGCGCGTTGCGATTGCAAGGGCGATCGTTAACAAGCCGAAACTTATTCTTTGCGACGAACCCACCGGCAATCTTGATCCGCAAAGTGCGGATCAGGTTTTCCGGCTCATCAACAGCCTTTCTCTTGAACTTGGTGCGACGCTGTTTTTTGTGACTCATGACTATGCCCTTGCCCATCAATTGGCCGGACGCATCGAGCTTGAGCGCGGTCAGCTGTCCCGACTTCAGCTGTCTTCAGGGGGATATCAATGAACCGTTGGTTCCGGCCGGCTTTTCAGCGCGAGTTAAGATCGTCGTGGAAAAGATTGTCGCTCGCAGCCGTCACGTTGTGTCTGGGCATGGCAGCTCTGACCGCACTGCTGCTGGCCAACGCACGGCTGGAGTCGCAGTCGCGGCGGCAGGCCGATGCAATTCTCGGCGGAGACGCCGAGGTTTCAGACGTCAGGCTGCTGCCGGAAAAACTTCTGGAGTCTTTGCTTTCTTCACCGCAAGTTGCCCGCCGGACACGGGTCACCTCTTTTGTCAGCATGGCTTCGCTCCAGCAGTCGGGACGCCCGCGTCTTGTTGAAGTCCTTGCAATCGAAGATTCCTATCCGCTGGTCCCCGGCATGCGTGTCCGGCCTGCATATTCTTTTGACCAGCTGAGAGCCGGCGGAGTTCTGGTTGACAGCAGTTTTGCTGCGACCCACTCGATTACTCCGGTCTCCGAAAAAGATTCAAAGGATTTTTCGGAAAAAAACCTGCAAAGACTTCTTGCCGAACGGAAGGCAATCCGGATTGGCAAAAAAATATTTCCGGTGGCCGGATTGGCCGAAAACGATCAGATGCGCGACTTTGCAAGCATGAGTCTTGCGTCCCGCATTTATATTGCAAGAGATGTTGCCGTCAGACAAAAACTTATTTCCGGCCAATCAAGAATCCGCGACAGACTTCTCATTCAGTTTCCGGACAACGGCAGGATGGAAAATTCAATCAGCTGGCTGAAGAATGAAGTCGGCAAAACGGAATCATCGAAGCCTGCGGTCCGGACCAAAGAAGACGCATTGAATGCAGCCTTCAAGCCTGCGCGCAGTCTGTTTCTGTTTTTTAACGCGATTGGCTTTTCCGCACTTATTCTGCTGGGACTCGGAAGCGCGCAGGGGATTCATTCTTACCTGCAGCGAAAACAGGCCGACGCGCGGATTATGTCGAATCTCGGAGCTTCACGGCCGCTGCTTGCTTTGCTGTATGTCGGCAATGTCATCTTCATAACCGCAGTATCGCTGGCTCTGGGCTCATGGGCCGGACAACTGATTTTCCGGCAGGAAATATCACCGCGGATGTCGCAATGGTTTACCGGACCGGCGATCGACGTCAGTCTTACCGGAAGCGGAGTTGTCGCATACAAATTTGCAATCTCTGCTTTTGTACTGACCATGTCGCTGATTCTTCCCGGTGCTCTTGCCTATCTGAGGCAGCCCCGCTCGGGCTCCTCGTTCATCGACTTCAAGTCTGCCGGTGATCCCTTTCCCAAAAGAGTGTTCATTGGTTTTTTGGAGCTGCTTGAAAACTTCCCCGACCTCATCTGGCTGATTTCGGCCCTGCTGCTGTCTTTTTTGGTTTCCTCGGAAGCCGGCTTTAATCTTATTATGGTCGTTGTTCTGACAGCCGTGTATCTGACTTTGCGACTTGCGGTTCTTTTCGTCAGCCGCATGGGATTAAGTCCGTCAATCCGGCTTCCGTTGTCCATCCGGATTGCCGGCAGCGAAATAGGCGCCCGTCCGAATCAAAGCTCGCTGACGCTGTTGCTGTTCGGACTGACTGTTTGCCTGCTGGTCTTCATGTGGGACATGCGCAGCAATATCGTCAATCAGATAAGTACGGCGACATCAGGCATGCAAAAGCCGAATGTTTTTGTTTTGGATGCTCCGCCCGACGCAATGAAAAGCATACAAAATATTCTTGCCGAGGGAGGAGAAGGGCGAAGTATTCTTTCGGAGAAAATCACCCGCGCAAGGCTTTTGAACATCAACAACAAGCCTGTCGAAGACTGGCTCAACCGGTTTGAGCAGGGCAGCGAGTCGCGGCTGAGAGCCGCAAGACTTTTTAACCGCGAACAAAATCTCACGGCCCGCAGCGAGGTCTCAAAAGACTACGGCGCAGAAGAGGTGGTTGAAGGAAAGTTTTGGGATAAAAGTTCGGCAAACAGTCCGGTGAACGAAGTGTCCGTCGAGGCCGGACTGGCCAACAACCTGAACATCCGGATTGGTGATCACATCACCTTCGACATTCAGGGAATTCCGGTGAAGGTCAAAGTCACGAGTCTGCGGCGCGTCAGCTGGCAAAGTTTCCGGCCCAATTTCTTTTTTGTTCTTCATCCCAGCGCACTCGCCGATGCTCCCTACAGCGGACTGTTTGCAACCAACCTCGCAAACAGCAGGCAGCGCGCCGACATTCTCAACAACCTTTTTGAAAAACATCCCGGTGTGACTGCGCTCGATGCCACTGAAATAGCCGAACTGGTCAGCAGGCTTCTCAACTCGGCACTTGATATGGTCCGGCTGCTGACCGTTTTGTTTTTCAGCGGAGCGCTGCTCAATACCATTTTGAGTGCGTGGACTTCGTATTCCATGCGGGCAAGAAATTTTTCGCTTTACCGCTGCCTCGGCGCAAATAATTCACTCGTGCTGAGGTCGATTTTCAATGAATTTTTGATACTCGCCGTGATCGGCAGCGTCGCAGGAACGGGAGCAAGCGGGCTGCTGAGCACACTGATACAAAGAGCTCTTTTGACGGCCGATGATCAGCTCAACCTGACCATTCTTCCAAGTGTTGCAGTCTCATCGGTTGTCGTGCTGATTTGCAGCGTCACCGCAATTGTCTCGGGAGTTCTTATCCTGAGACAGTCTCCGTTCAGGCTGCTTCGCAAACCGCTCTAATTTCGGCGGGACGCAGTCAACGAAGATTCGAGGTCCGCAATCAAATCGTCCGCACTTTCGAGCCCGATGCTGAATCTGACCAGCTGCCCGTCTATTTCAAGCCGGCGTTTCTCTGCGTCGCTCATCCAGCGGTTGGTCGTCCACCACGGGATGCACGCTGTCGTTTCCGTGCCGCCCAGACTGGGAACGTCGCTGACAAGCTTCAGAGAACGCATGAGCATGGGAACATCGATTTGAGGAGCAAAACGGACTCCGACCATCCCTCCGAAATCGGCAAAAACATTCGACTCCGCGGTCATCAGCGAACCGTGAAAAACTTCGGCAACCCCTTCAAGATTTCGGGCTCGCGCAGCAAAAGCACGTCCGTTTTCGTTGCAGGCGCGCATGCGGACATGAAGCGTACGCATGCCTTTGGCAAGCTGCATACAACCGGCTGCAGACAAAAAACCTCCGACGTACATCGCCGTTTGTGCCAGTTTTTGCGAGAAATCTTCCTGACAGGCAACGACTCCGCAAACCAAATCCGAATGCCCGTTCAAATATTTTGTTGCACTCTCGACGACAACATCCACTCCGTGCTGCAGCGGCCGGCAGTTGATTGGACTGGCAAATGTATTATCGCAAATGAGCATCGCACCGCTGATCTTTTTTGCTTCCAGTGCGGTCGCAAAATTCTGCGGAATACAAAACGGATTGGAAATGCTTTCAAAGAACAAAGCCCGCGTGTTCGGTTTGATGTGACGCTTCCATTCGGACAGGGGAGCAAAGGTCGACTCTATGCCCCAGCGGGCGAGAATCTTTTGAGCCAGCCCCTGTGAAGTTCCGTAGCAGTTCTCCTGAATAAGAAGATGATCGCCGGTCTGCAGGACTGTCGTCAGCACGGCATGAACTGCAGCCATGCCGGATGCAAAAACCTGCGCCGCAGGGCTTCCGTGCAGAGCTGCAACCAACGCGCAAATTTCTTTGTGGTTGATGGTGTTCGACAAGCGCGCATACACCGGCATGTCGTCAACCGCGGCAGTGGCAAAAGTCACCGACTGTTCAACCGCGCCGACAAGTCCGCTGCCCAGACGATACTCTTTGCCTGCATGCTGCAATGCCGTGGGAATCCGACCAAAGGTTTCCGAGGTTTCTTTTCCGGCCATAAAATCCTGTCTTCCTGATTCCGGTTGAAATGCTTTTCAGGAAATAATTCCCAACAGGGGCAATCCTGCCGTCATGGGCTGTATCACAGCTTTGCCGGCAGTCACTACGTTGCTCAAACCGTGCGACGGCTGACGCAGCAGAAACTCGCCTGAATAGCGTGCTCCGGAGATCACCACCCTTGCCTGCTGATTGGGAAGCGCTGCCATGACCGAGAACTTTTCCTGAGACGTCAGGGTCAGGCTGACCGGAGCGGTTGTCAGAATAATTTCAGGCCCGAGAGCCACTGTTGCCGGACAGGACACCCGACCGAGCATGCCTGCGAATTCAAAAATATTGGCCAGCTCGTGATCAAATCGTCCGCCGAGAGCACCGTGCACGGTGACCCACATCCGGTCGGCAATTTCGTCAGCATGGCGGACATCATATTCAATCATCGAAGTCATGGCGGCGCAGTCGGAAAAATCCTTGTCAGTTGAGTACATGTGTTCACGCCAGCGGCCTTCGAGACGGGCTGCCGTGCTCCGCAATAGTTCGAGTCCATGTTTGCCGAGCGAGTCGCCGTCTCCGCACCAGACAACCGTCTGCAAGCGTGCGGTCTCATCCGGAGACAGGCTGTTGAACCAAGAAATAAAACTTTCAAGGCCGGCATCGGCAATATAGACAAACCTGACACCGCCGGATTGCGTGACGGGGTCGTGCGGCTGCCACAGATTCCAAGATGCTTTGCGCTCTTCTTCGGTTTGACGCGAAGGTCCGGCAAGAAAAACTTTTGCTTCAAACATGATGCAATTCTCCTTGGGGCGCTGCAGGTTTAAAATCAAGGGCGACCGGAAGTCCGGCCTGCTGCATTATAATCAGCGCGTTTGTTGTCGGACATGGTCCGGACCTCAGAAGATAATCAAATTCGAGCTGGCCCTGACTGCCGACCGTCTCTCTGAGGTGAAAATTGCGCACACCCTCGACCTCGTTTTCCAAACGCGTCAGAGCCAAATCGTGGGTCGTCAGAACACCGAAGGCTCCTGTGTTGAGTAGCGCGGAAATCACCTGCCAAGATCCCAAAAACCGCTCGCGGTTGTTCGTCCCTCTGAAAATTTCGTCGATCAGAAAAAGCTTTGCCGAATCGCCCGAAGGTTGACGGAGACGATCAAGGACTGACACCAGTCTGCGGACCTCCGCATAAAAATAACTGGCTCCGGACTCAAGCGAATCAGAAACCTGAATGGCACACAGGATCTCGACTCTCGGAAGGGCAAATGAGCGCGCGCAGACAACACTGCCCATTTGTGCCAGCAGAGCGTTCATTCCGACAGCCCGCAAAAGAGTACTCTTGCCCGCCATGTTGCTGCCCGTCAGCAGCATGCAACGCTGCTGATTGTCCAGATGAACTTCGTTGCCGACGCGGCTGTTTGCCGGCAAAAGCGGATGAGCCATGGCCGTGGCACGAATGTCCTGCGCATTCGTCTGTGCCCGCGTGAACTCGGGATTTTCGAGCTGAACCCTTGCGAGTGCCGCGTGAAAATCGAAATCGACAACATCTTTCCACCAGTCCTGAAAACGCCCGTCAATGGTTCTGTGGGCCATAAGGGTTACGGCAAAGGACACTGCATCGTAGGGCACCAATACATTGAGAAGGATCCAGACAATCGGATTCCTGCGGACTTCGGCAAGTTCAAAAGTCAGCCGCAGGAAACGAAAGCGGCGGCCGGCCGTAACCGGAATCAGGCTTTTTTTATGAACGCCCGCAACACATTTCTGAACATCTTCGAGCGCGTTGAGAACCTTCAGTTCCCGCAATCCCAATGCGCCGCTGATGAGAACAACTTTCCTGCGCCACATTTCCCAAATAAGGGCACTGACAAGGAGCACAGGAACAAAAACCGACATCGGTTCAGAGAGTCTGGCGGTATCCGCACTTTCCATGAAAGCGATAAGCCCCGGCAGAAACATGCGCGTCCAGATCACCAGCTGCACAATCACAAGAACAAATAAAACCGCCTCAAGAAATAGGCGTTGTGTTTCCGGACGCAACGACGAATTCGCCACTTCCGCTGCGTCCGCGGCCGCCGGTGAGTTGTCGTCGGATAAATTTTCTTCGCGTACTTTGTGCAAATCAGAAGCCCAACCGCCAAAACGGTAACTTTCCCATCTGCGCAATGCCTTGCTTTGGGCAGCCAGCTCGTCGGTCCGCCGCGCGCGCAACTGCAGGTCTTCCTCAGACAGCGGTGCTCGACCGCGTGACAGCATTTCCTCTGCCAGCTTCCCGCTGCCCTCTTCAAGAGTGCATGTATCAAGCCAAAGTGCGGGCAATCCGGCCAAATCAAAATCAGACCGGTAAGGGTGCTCGGCTTCCGATTGACCCGCCGTGCGCCAAACCTCATCCGAAAATGACTGACGGTTTTTGCGCAATTCAAACCAGTCTCTTTGCAGTCGCATCATTTCGGCAGAAAGAACGCCGGTCAGTCCTTCAAGCCGCGAACGGACCCGCTTGAGCTTGCGGTGAACAAACGACATTGCGAAGAAGGCGGCAAAAAAACAAATCCATCCCAAAAACACCTGCGAGGCATCGAGTTTTTTATAAAAACCGACGAGCACGGTTACGATTCCAACGGCAACCAGAAGTCTGCCGAGCGCATAGCGATCTTCTCTTGCAGCCCACAGATTGAGCCTGAGGTTCACGCGCGACTGAGCTCTGCGCAGCCGCTCAAGCCGAGCCTCAAATTTTGCTGTTTGATCCGGAGCAAGTGTATTCGTCATCATTGTTCGCGGCCCTTGCCTCAAGGTTGATTCGTGTCACATGATACACAAGGACCTTGTCGATTGCACAGCATCCTGAGGATGCACCTGCGGGCGGCAGTCATCCGAGGAAATTGCCCGCATGTCCCCAACATTTTCTCAAACCGCCCTTCCTCAGGAGGAGAAACCTCCGCGCCGGAATCGTGCACTTCGCATTGCCATTGCGGGCTCCGGTTGCACGGGTCTGCGGATTGCCCATCTCCTGAGCCGTTGGCAGAGTGAACGGCCGGACAGCCGCGCACTGCATGTGACCCTGTACGAGCCCCGCTCGCGGAGCGGCGGACTTATCGGCACCGAACGCCACTCAACCGGACTCAAAATCGAAGCCGCAGCGCAGGGCGTGCTCGCAAGCCGGACAGTTTTTTTGCAGACCCTTGAGGACCTTGGACTCAGCCCCGACGACGTCATTACCCCGCAAGCAGACAGACGCCAGCAAACCCGCTACATTATCTCCCCTTCAGGGCGCATGGCAGCACTCGGCGGACCGTTGAGTCTGCTGATCTCCGGACTCCTCAGTCTGCCTGCACTTTTCAGGGCACTGTCGGAGTTTTTCCGGCCTGCACAGCAGCTGCCGCTTCCGAATGAAACCTTATACGCTTTCATCGAACGACGGTTCGGCAAAGTCATCGCAGAAAATTTTATTCTGCCTCTGACAACAGGAATTTGGGGCGGAGGTGCGGAAAAGATTCTCGCCCGTCACGCATTCCCGTCGCTTGTCGAGCTCGAACTGAAGTACGGCGGCATTCTCCGCGGACTGCTGCTGAAAAAATTTTCGGGTTCACCGGACCGGATGCTTTCGCCGGCACAATCACTCAAACACCGCTGGCCTGCAGGCCTGCTGAGTTTTGCGGGAGGAATGCAGACACTCATTGAATCCTTTGAAAACAATCTGAGAACATGGGCAAACAGCAACCCTGCGGGCGGCATCGAATTCAAATACAGCACGCCGGTCACTTCAATTGAAAAAACAACCGGCGGAACTATTCTGCTGAATAGAAAAGATGAATATGATGCGGTCTTTTGGACAGCCGCACCGTGGCAAAGCGCTGCTTTGGACTGGCACAAGCCTGAAATTCAGAGCGAGTGGAACACGCTTCAGTCTGTTCCGGTTCATTCGCTGATTGTCGTCAATGTCAGCGCACCCAAGGACAGGCGATGCAAAAACGGATTCGGCGTGCTGGCCCGCCGAGAATCGGACGGACTGCTGGGCGTTCTTTTTGTTCATTCGATTTACCCTCAGCACGTCCCCGAGGGCACGGCATCTTACCGTGTTTTGCTGGGCGGCGACCGCTGTCCGGAAATGAAGGGATGGAGCGACAGGCAAATCACCGACTATGCAATTTCGTCCTTAATCCGGCTGGAACTCATCGAAGAGTCGCACAAACATGCGCAGAACGTTTCAATCATCCGCTGGCCGGATGCAATCTGCCTTGCCGACAGCGGACATGATGAGCGGCAAAAATCGCTTTGGAGAATTCAGGCACACTGCCAAGGAATTTATTTCGGCGGCATATACAGAAAAGGCGTCGGGGTTGCCGACGCCCTGCAGAGTGCTCAGGACTGCTTCGATGAATGGAAAGCCACCGTCCGTCCGTAAGCTTTCAGCGGACTTCACCCCATCCGGAGATCACGCGGGAGATCAGCCCGTATTCCATAGCTTCCTGCGCGCTCATCCAGTAGTCACGCTCAATATCCTTGCGCAGGCGGTCAAGCGACTGGCCTGTTTCCTTGTTGTAGAGCTCAACGAGCTTTTCGCGGGTTTTAAGAATCTCGCGGGCAGTAATGTCAATGTCGGTCGCCTGCCCCTGTACCGTTCCGCCAATCAACGGCTGGTGAATCAGGATGCGGCTGTTGGGCATTGAATAACGGTGCGCCTTGTCGGCTCCGAGAAGAATAACGGTCGCAATTGAGGCGCAAAGTCCGGAAACAATGCACTTCACATTCGGCCGCACAAAACGCATCGTATCGTAAATGGCAAAACCGGAATTCACTTCGCCGCCCGGACTGTTGATGAACATCCAGATGTCCTTTTGAGCGTCGGCGGCCTCAAGAGCCAGCAGAGATTCGATGGTGCGCTTGGCTACATTTGCATTGACAGGTTCACTCAAAACCAGCAGACGCTGCTGAAAAAGATGTTTTTGGGTGTTACCTTCCAGCAGGTCAGTCAATTCGTCTAATTTTGGCATGGACAACTCCGTTGCTCGGGAAATTACCGGTCGCAGCACAATGTGCTCCCTGACTATACGCGCCCCACCGCAGGTCGGGCAACTTTCATCAGGGCGGAAACCGCCAACAAAGACTTGTCATCGTGTCAGGATGTACCATAGGCAGTTTTGTACAGTAAGGTTTAACCCTGCGGTGTCACCGAGGATGAAGCAATGGCAAAGGTCACAAAACGTATTTGGATTGCCCTCTATAATATGGGGGGCCCTGACGGACAGGACGACGTCGGGCCTTTTCTCAGTTCGCTGTTCAACGACCCCGACCTGCTCGACATTCCGATGGGCCGGTTTCTGCAGAGTTTTGTAGCCGGCAAAATCATCGGCAAACGACTGGAGGAAGTGAAAAAACGCTATATGCACATGGGCGGCGGATCACCCCAGCTGCGCATCACTCAGGCTGTCGCAACAGCGCTGGCAGCCTCGCTCAAATCCGTAAACCCGCAAACTCTGAATGAGCTTCGCGGAGAATCACAAACTGAATTTATTCTGGCAGGAGTCAGCCCGCTGATGCGCTACAGCGAACCGCGCGCGACGGCTGTGCTGCACAAATGCATTCAGGAAAAAGCCGACGAGCTTTGGCTTCTTTCCCAGTATCCTCATTGTGCGCGCGCAACGACCGGAACAAGCCTGCGGGAAATTGCACTCGAAAAATCTTCGGATGCTGCGCTGAAGAATCTGACAATCCGGAGTTTCGCCGGCTACGGCGACGAACCTGCATTTATAGATCTGTGGACGGAGCGGTTGCGCAATCATCTGCAGACGCTTCCTGCGGGTCGCAGACATTTGCTCATCAGCGCCCACAATCTGCCGCTCAGCTACGTTGCGGAAGGTGACCCCTACCCGATGCAAATCCGTCGCACCGCGCAGGAAGTCACCCGCCGCCTCGGGCTGGAGGAAGGACGGGACTGGACACTCTGCTGGCAAAGCGCCGTAGGTCCGGTCAAGTGGATGTCACCGACAACTGAAGGATCCATCGAAGCACTCGCCGCACAGGGAGTTGAACACATTTGGGTCTGGCCGGCAGCATTTGTGTCGGACCACATCGAGACGCTGGTTGAAATTGATCTTGAGTATGCAGAAATGGCCAAAGATCGGGGAATAAAAACATTCTCGCGGGTGAAAAATCTCGATGCAGATTTTGATTTTATTTCATTTCTTGCCGCTCTGGTCCGGCGCGGAGCCACCGACCTCGAACGGCACGGACGCACGCTGCTGCTGCGCGATTTCACCGAGGATGCAGCCGGACCCTATTGTTCGTCACAACCTGCGGGCTGCCTGTGCGCAAACTATTTCCTCTCGGGAGCAGCCGGAATCACGCGCGGTACAGCGTGCGCAAAAATAACCCGCACAAGCAGCCTGCGCGGCGCAGGGAGCGAAAAATGAACGTTCGTGTCGGAACCGATGTCGTGCAAATCGATCGCATCAAACGCTCCATAGAAAAAGAAAGCTTTGTTAAAAAAGTTTTTACTGCAGCTGAAACCGCGTACGCGACCGGCAAAGCGGAACCTGCAGCCTCTTTTGCAGCGCGTTTTGCAGCTAAAGAAGCCTTCTTCAAAGCACTCGGAACGGGCCTGTATACTCAGGGCATGGGACCGCAGGATGTCTGGATTGAAAATGCCGACACGGGCCGGCCTGTCCTTAAATTTTCCGACGCCGCCGAAAAACTCATTCGTCAGCAAGGACAAAACTTCACCGCAGACGTCTCGCTGGCCCATGACGGACCGGTGGCAATTGCGACTGTGGTGTTGTTTTTCTTCTGAAACGGCCGACCCTTTAAATGTATGAAAAAGTCATACCGCTGAATATTTTTCTTCAGTCATAAAAAAAAGGACCTGAATCAGGTCCCTTTGGTCTTCACAAAGCCGGCCCGCTCAAGGAAGCGGGTCGAATGCCGGCTGTTGCGAAATTCGGGATGAGCCAAGACATCCAGATGAAACGGAATATTTGTCCGGATGCCGTCGATAATATATTCGCGCAAAGCCGACTCCATTTTGGCCAGAGCCTGTTCGCGGGTATCGGCATGGACGATCAGTTTGGCAACAAGTGAATCGTAGTGCGGAACAACGGTGTAGCCGTGATAGGCAAAACCGTCGACGCGAACGCCGAATCCCCCCGGCACACTGTAATTCGTAATAAGACCCGGCCACGGTGCAAAGGTTTTGGGATCTTCAGCATTGATACGGCATTCAATGGCATGGCCGTTGATCCGGATGTCGTCCTGCGCAAACGGGAGCTTTTCGCCGAGTGCGACTTTGATTTGCCATTGGAGAAGGTCAATGCCGGTGATTTGTTCCGTTACGGGATGCTCAACCTGAATACGCGTGTTCATTTCCATGAAGTAGACGTTCTTGTCGTCATCCATCAGAAACTCAACCGTTCCGGCACCGTGGTAGCCCACTTCACGTGCCAGTGAAAGCGCATATCCGCCGACCTTGGCGCGAAGTTCGGGAGTGATGTGAGGACACGGTGCTTCCTCGATCACCTTTTGATGCCTGCGCTGGACACTGCAGTCGCGCTCGCCGAGATGGATCATGTTTCCAAACTTGTCGGCCAGCACCTGAATTTCAACGTGACGGGGATTTTCGAGATACTTTTCGAGGTAGACCTCGGAATTTCCGAACGCTGCCGCCGCCTCGGTCCGACAATTCAAATAAGCCTTTTCGAGTTCGGCATCGTTGTAGACAATTTTCATTCCGCGCCCGCCGCCGCCGCCGCTGGCTTTAAGAATCACGGGATAACCAATTTCTCGGGCCGTTCTGCGGGCCGTTTCCTGATCCGGAAGGGCACCGTTTGAACCCGGCAAAAACGGCAAGCCGGCACGGCGTGCCACCGCACGGGCCGCAACTTTTTCGCCAAGGTCGCGCATTTGCTCAGGGGTCGGGCCGATGAAGATGATTTCACATTTACGGCAAACGTCGGCGAAGGCGGCATTCTCGGACAAAAAACCATAGCCGGGGTGAATGGCATCTGCTCCGCTGACTTCAGCCGCAGCCATAATTGCCGGAATATTCAGGTAGCTTTTCTTGCTTTCAGCGGGGCCGATGCAAATAGCTTCGTCTGCGAGCTTGGCATGCAGGCTGTGTTTGTCTGCCTGCGAATAAACCGCAACTGTTTTCAGGCCCAGTTCACGACAAGCGCGAACAATCCGCACCGCAATTTCACCACGATTGGCGATAAGAATCTTTTTCATGTTTTCCCCCGGTCGTTCCCTGACGGTCAGGATTTGATGATGAACAACGGCGTTCCGAATTCCACGGGTTTTGCATTCTCAACCAGAATACTGACAACTTCACCGTCTGCTTCGGCCTCAATCTCGTTCATGAGCTTCATGGCCTCGACGATGCACAGAGTCTGTCCTTTTTTCACGCGGGTTCCAATCTCGACAAAGACCGGAGAGTCCGGAGACGGCGAACGGTAAAACGTTCCGACGAACGGACTGCAGATTGTGTTTCCTTCCGGAACTGGTTTTGGAGCAGGAGCTGCCGGAGCGGCCGCAGCAGCAGCCGGAGTCTGTGCGGGTGCCGGAGCCGTCTGAGGAACGCCTTGACCTGCAGAAGCAGAACCCTGACTCGTCAGCATGGATGTATTGTGAGCTGAACGCGAAGCGGCCGCATCCGGCAGAGCCTGAGCGCCGAGCGCAGAAATTGCAGCCAGAGCCTGAGCGCTTTTGGCAAGAGCAATTTTCTCAGGTCCCGTCTCGGCCTGAACGACGTCTACTCCGTATTGCGCCATCAGCGACATGAGCTTTTCCACTTTGCCAAGGTCGATCATGCAGACAATCCTCCCCGTTTTGAATTCCGGTCTGTGAACATAAAACATAAAAACGCCCGCGCAACTCAGGCGCGGGCAGACTGCGACAATTTACTTACCGCGGACGCTCACACGGTCAACGTAAGTGTTGTCCCGCGTGTCGATTCTCAGAACATCGCCCTCGTTGATGTGGAACGGCACCGAAACAACCAGTCCGGTTTCCATGGTGGCCTGTTTGGAACCGCCCGTAGCCGTATCTCCGCGCACTCCCGGTGGAGTTTCAACCACCTTGAGTTCGCAAAAAGTGTCGGTTTCACATGCGATTGGTTTGCCCTGATAATAGAGAACTTTGAGAACAGAGTTCTCAAGCAGGTAGTACTTGGTGTCGGCGACGTAATCTTCGGTCAGCGAGATCTGCTCGTAGTTTTGCTGATCCATGAAATGAAAACCTTCGGAGTCGCGATAAAGATACTGCATGTTGCGCTCTTCGGTATCCGGCTTCGCAACTTTGTCACCGCTCTTGATGTTCTGCTCAAGCACTTGTCCGGTGCGCAGATTTCTCATCTTGGTTCGGGTAAAGGCAGCTCCTTTGCCGGGATTGACGTGCTGGAAATCAACAATCACCCATGGGTCATTGTTCATTTCAATTTTGAGGCCTCTGCGAAAATCCCGCGTTTCATACATTGTCATGGGTGGCGTCTCCTTCGCCTGCGGGCCTAACATTGCCGGCGTTAAATTGCAATCCGGCACAAAACAAGCAACCCTCTGTTTTCCAAGACAAACAAGTGGTTTACTGTGCTATTGCCGGTTTGCCGGTGATTGATTTTGGCACGGGTGCAAAGTGAAATTGCCGAATGGTCCCCGCTCAATACCTGTCATTCTGCTCTCCGTTGCTCTTTTCACGGCTTCGGGAGCTGCTTTTGCAACACCGGACACATCGGTCGGGAATGCAGCCCCCGAACAGCCGGTTGATTCAAAGTCGGCTGTTCCCGTCGACCAATCCAAAAACGACACAGATTCAGGCAAAACCGGCAATAACGGCAAACAAAAAGACCAAACATCCCCCAAGCCGAAAGACACATCCAAATCGAAAAAAATCGCTGTCAAATCTGCCAAAGACTTGAGCAAAAACCCCAAAAGTCTCGGGTTCGGACTTGGAGTATTTGTTCCGCAGACACGTCCTGCGGTTTTATTTCTGTTCGACGTCGCAGTCCGGCAATGGTCATTCGGAACCCGTTTGAGTGCTTCCTACATTTCCTTGTCATCGGTCTTTGAGCAGGCAGCACAAAAAAGCGACTACTCAGATAAAATTAAAATAAGCTTCGCCTCGCTGGTCGACCTGAGTCTGCATTTGCCTGAAGTCGGATACATGTTTCCCTTGCCGTTCTTCGTCACGGCCTCTCCGCTTGTGCGGGCAAACCTGATTAACGCCAATTTCAAAACCACGGCCGGTGAGCCGCTCAAATTTTTGGGCATCGCCGTGACTGCCGGCGCAGCGGCATCGGGCGGCTACCGGTTTAAAGTCAGCTCCGCTATGAGCATCGATCTGGTTGCGGAAATCCAATTCAGGCTGTGGGACGCAGGCTATACCAACGTGGCATTCGAGCAGGACAATTCGACGGCAGTGCCAAGTTTTACGGAGAGTGAACTTGAACATATTGTCGATTCGCTGCAACCATATGTACAGTCAATCGCAAAACGAACTTCAGCCGGAGGCGGCCTCCGGCTCATATACAGTTTTTAAGATTTCGGGCCGTGGCCGGTGCGGGTCGGCCTGCCTCACGAATGAGGGTTCCATGTAAAGATGAACGGGTCGTTGCTCTCTGTCCGGAACATTTCAGCTGACCTTGCAAACCGCGCGGTGTTGCAAAATCTGAGTTTCGACGTCGCAGACGGCGAATTCTTCTCGCTTCTCGGCCCATCCGGTTGCGGCAAAACCACACTGCTCAAAATCGTCGCCGGTTTTCTGCAGCCCGCCTCCGGCGAACTCCTGTGGAACGGCCGTTCCATAACCGGACTCCCCCCTCAGCAGCGTGATTTGAACCTCGTTTTTCAAAATTACGCTCTGTTTCCCCACATGAATGTCTTCGACAACGTCGCATTCGGCCTGCGGATGAAAAAGCTGCCGCCCGCCGAAATTTCCGAACGCGCGCACGAAGCTCTCGAACTGGTCCGTATGAAACCTTTTGCACAGAGGCGCATCAATGAACTTTCGGGAGGCCAGCAGCAACGCGTCGCACTTGCGCGCGCGGTGGCCCCGCGCCCCAAACTCGTGCTGCTCGACGAGCCTTTGGGAGCACTCGACCTTCAGCTGAGAAAGCAGATGCAAATTGAGCTCAAATCGCTCCAGCGTCAGCTCGGGATGACGTTTATTTACGTCACCCACGATCAGGAAGAAGCGTTCGCAATGTCAGACCGAATCGCCATTCTGAATCAGGGCCGGCTCGAACAGGAAGGCTCCCCCGAGATTCTGTACAAGGAACCTGCAAGCCGATTCGTCGCACGGTTCATCGGCAATGCCAATTTTCTGAACGCCGCAGCAGCGGACGGACTTAAAGCAAACTGTCCGGCCCTTCAGACTGACGTTGAAATCATTCCGTTCGCAAAAGCTGCTGCAACGGCGCAACCAAATCAGACTGCATTAACGCAGGGAGTCCTGCTCGTGCGGCCGGAGCAACTTGAGTTATCCCCCTGTCCGCCCGAATCGACTGTCCGTGCAAACGGAGAAGTCCTCATGCGGCAGTATCTGGGTGCACAGATCAGATATTTTGTCCGTCTGCAGGATGACAGCGACTCTCAGGTGGCGGTCGATGTCCATTCATCGGAACACAGTCTTCTGGAAAACGGCTCAAAGGTGAATCTGTTTATCCGTGCGCAAAGAATTCCTTTTTACGCGGACGTGCAGACTCCATGAAATGGACGGGACTGCCTGCAAAAATCTGGATGTCTTTGTTTGTGCTGTTTCCGTTTGTCTGGCTGCTATTTTTGAGCGTGCAAAAAAACTCATACATCAACCAGTCCGGTCCCTACGGCTTCAGTCAATTCAAACGTGCTTTGAATCCGCCGTTCTCGGGCATCATTGTCAACAGTCTGGTTTATTCTTTTGCGGCATCCGTTTGCGTCATCGGCATTGCAATCCCGATTGTGCGGTATATTTCCCAACTCCCGCCGCGCAAACGAACTCTGTGGATTCTGCTTTGTGCAATACCTTTGGGGTTGAATTTCGTCGTCCGGATTTATGCATGGTTCGTGCTCATACGCCCTGAAGGACTGTTGACGCTGATTTTGGAGTACCTTGGAATCAACAGTCCGCTGGCCAGTACACGCGCGGGTGTGTTTATGAGTATGGTTTACGGCTATCTTCCGTTTGCCTTTTTGCCGCTCTACACTGTCTTCGAGCGGCTTGATCCGTCGCAGACGGAGGCTGCATCCGACTTGGGTGCAGGCACCCTGCAACGCTGGAGATACATTATATTGCCGGCTGTCGTGCCGGGGGTTGTCGCCAGTTTTATATTTATTTTTGTCCCCATGCTGGGTGAATATCTGATTCCAAAAATGATCGGCGGCGGACTTGTTTCATCTTTGGGAACACAAATTGAAAGCCAGTTTTTGGGCAGCACAAAACCCAACTGGCCGTTCGGAGCGGCGCTGAGTCTTTGTCTGCTGGTCTGCGCCTCCGCCGTTCTTTTTATTGCCGTAAAACTGTTGCCGAAAGGTCATTCAGGACAAAAGAGCACATGGTCAATTCTTCAAATCCAATGAGAAAAAAACTTCTGCTCGGCTGGACTGTCCTGTCGCTGGCACTGCTTTACACTCCCGTGTTTATGCTTGTTTTTTACGGCTTCAATGCCGGCCAGTTCGCGCTGCGCTGGGAGGGGTTTTCGCTGCGCTGGTATGCCGCCGCGCTGTCGAATGAAGAAATGATATTGGCGCTCCTGAACAGTCTGCTGATCGGACTCTTCAGCACTGTTATATCCGTTGCGCTGGCGTTTACCTATTGCCTGTGGGCCCAACGGACACGTTTCAAACGTCTTGCAGGAACTTCCGATTCACTCATGAGTCTGCCGCTTTTTATTCCCGAAATCGTCCTGTCCATCGGCTTGCTGGTGATGATTGTCCGGTTTCTCAAACCGGCGTTTCTGGAAATGGGATTCAATTTCGATTCCCTCGCTGCAGTCATTGTCGGGCACGCGACTCTGGCAGTCGGCTATGCATCCTTGGTCCTTCGGACGCGCTTTAATTCTTATGACATCCAGCAGGAGCTTGCGGCACGGGACCTCGGAGCCGGCAGCCGGCAAATTTTTCTGGAAATCATGCTCCCGCAAATTATGCCCGGTCTTGCTGCGGCGGCATGCCTTTCGTTTGCGGTGTCGCTGGATGACTTTTACGTCAGCTATTTTCTTTCCACCGGCGGCAGTGCGCTCAAAACCCTGCCGCTCTATATTTGGTCTCTTCAGGGCCGAAAGGCGATGACACCGGAAATTAACGTGGTATCATCCGTCTTACTCATTGTAGCTTTGCTGTTTTTTTGCACAGGACTTACACTCAGCCGGAGTCGCTCTTCCGTTGAGAATCTGAAAGGACCAACATGAAAAAGTCAGTTGTAGCCGGCGCGGGCATTCTTGCTGCTGCAGTTCTCGTTTCAGGTATTGCACTTTTGCGCAAAAGGACGGGCGCGGGTAAAAAAGAAAATACTCTGCGTGTTTACGTATGGACAGATTACCTCGACAAATCGGTGATCAGCGAGTTTGAAAAAAAATTCCATGCCAAAGTCATCGAGGAAAATTTCCCCTCAAATGAGGTGATGATTTCAAAGCTTCAGGCCGGCGGCGGCGGCTTCGACCTGATCGTTCCGTCAGACTACATGATCCAGACCATGAGACAGCAAAATCTGCTGATGCCTCTTCCGAAAGACAAAATCCCGAACCTGAGTTTTCTGTCCGAACGTTTCAAAAATGTCAGCTATGACCCTGCAGGCGACTTCACAGTCCCCTATATGTGGGGAACAACCGGAATCGCCTATAACTCAGCCAAGATCAGCCAGCCGCCGTCTTCATGGAAAGAGTTTTTCGATCCCGCGTTCGCACGCGCAGCCGACAAGCGCATCAGCCTGCTCGACGACCCGCGTGAAGTGATAGGCGCTGCCCTCAAGTCAAACGGACATTCACTCAACTCGACAGCCGAAGGCGAGCTCAGTCAGGCCAAGCTCAAGATCATTAACCTTAAGCAGTTTATCAGCCGGTTTGATACCATGAGCTACAAAGATCTTCTGGCTTCGGGCGACCTCTGGATGGCGCAGGCGTACAGCGGAGACGTTGTTAAAATGCAGGCCGGAAATCCTGAGCTTCGCTACGTCATTCCCAAAGACGGCGCCACGCTGTGGGTCGACAATCTTGCCATTCCCGCCGGATCCGCAAATCCGCAGCTGGCAGCCGAATTTATTAATTTCATCATGGAACCCTCAATTAACTCCCGCATTGCGATGGCCATCCGCTATGCCACCACCAATGAAAAGGCACGGCAGCTTCTTCCGCCGGAAGAACTCGCCAATCCTTCGGTTTACCCTCCAAAAGATGTTGAGGAGCGGCTGGAACTGTTCACGGATTTGGGAAGCTCCACTGAATTGATTGACAACGTCTGGGCAGAAGTCAGAGCTGAAGATAAGCTGGAAGACAAACCGGCCGATGCCCCCGAAGCAACCGATCCGCCGACGGCGCAACGCGAATGAAAAATCACCTCCGGAAATGTTGAACGCGCTGACGAAAGGGAAATCGGGCGAATGAAGGAGCTGATCCGCAATCTCATCGGCAATTCAGGTGAAAAACAACCGCAGGTCAATCTGGACGTCTGGTTCAAAGCGTTGGGCGGTTTGTCGAGGCATCTGTCGCAGATCTCGGCCGTGATGAAATTCGAGTCTTTTGCAAGGCACGCAACGGATGCCATTTGTCAGGGTTTGTCACCTCTTCAGCCGGTCGCGGCACATTTTCACATTGATGTGAGTGTCTCCCATCTTTGGTTGCCCGATCCGACATTCCGGCTGGATGTTTTTTACCGGCTGCAAAACCGCGTCCTGATGCCCAGCCAGACACGACCGGTTGAGACATCGCGGGACGATCTTTTTACCACTCACGTGATTGTTCCCTTCGAAATGCACAAACATGCCATCGAGGTGATGCTGTATCACAAAGAAGATGCTTCAGGTCCGGTGCAAAACACCGTGCAGTCGATTCTGAACGCTTTCAGCATTTCGCTCACCCAGAATCTGCAGCTCCGTGAAGAACACATTCTGTTGAGAGAAGAATGGGGAAAAAGAGCAGAAAAAATGCTGGGCAACAGACTCAGCGGGGCAATATATCAAGTCCAGTCTCCGTTTCTTTTTGCCCAGACGCTGCGCGGTTTTCATCTGCCGAGCGGCACGGATTCAAGCGAACACCTTTTTCTGAATCACAACAATTCAACGGACATTTACAAATTCATTGTTTTTAAACTGAAAAACAGCGAACCGACTGCGGATCAGCGCATCATTGCGTTTATCTCAGCGATGGCGGCGCAACTGAGATATTTCGAACACACGTCAGGACTCACCTCTTTTCAGGATTTCGTGCAATTTTTCAGTCAGTCGATCGACAGTCTTTCGCATCTGCTCACACTTGAAGACGAAATCTCTTTTGTCGTCGGCGAATTCGCTCACAAATCGGCAATGCTGCGCTGGCACAGTGCAGGCTTGCCGCCGCCGTTTATCTTCGGACAGGCTGCGGAGAGTTTTTCCCTGCCGCATCAGCCGGCTCAAAAAGGGTTTCAGCTCTCTTCCGCACACGACTGGAGTTCCGTTCAGCAAGTTACGCTGCCGCCGGATACGGGCATTCTTTTCTACAGCGAAAATGTACTCAAGAGGCTCGATGAACTGAACATCGTGCACACTCAGTTTTTCGAGCGTCTGAGACCCTGCACCCATGCTGCAAACGTTGTGATTGAGGCAGAAAAAACGTTGTCCAAACCGGATGTCTCCAAGGTCGTGGCCGCAAGTGTGACAAACTGGGACAGTCTGCCGTTCGACATCTCAATGCTCGCCGCCTTCAATCTTGCGCAAAGTCCCAAAAACTTCTCAATTTAGAGAATATCAAAACACTCCGTCTCGCTCGTACACGCTCGTGCTCCCGGACACTTGATTCCTTCCGTACGGTAGCGTTCTTTGTAATTCGCACTTTCGGCAGGCTTGCGGCAAGCGTTCATGGATTTGGGCATGTGGGGCGCCATCGGCGGAGGAAGCTTAAAATGGACTTCGGAATATTCTTCACACAAATACTTCGCCATGGCCTCGGCCGACGCCGGTGATGAAGCTTTTGCAAAAAAACGCACCGAAGTACCGCTCAGCCAGTTTCCCCGATAGTCACGCGGAATAAGCCGTGCCTCATATTGGGCTATGTATGAACAGCTTTTCTTATCGCGATCTTCAATCCGAATAGATTGCTTCAAACCGTGCACCAGATTCGCAAGCCCGCTCGCGGACTTGATTTCCGGCGACACTTTTGCGCCGGCAAGATTCTGCGGGTTGGCGGCACCTGCAATCGCCGTGCGCAAAACATTGTTCGAACCGGACGCTGAAAGTGAGCGGAGATAAGAAACTATATTCGCGTGGCTCCAGCTGAGCGCCGAGGCAACACCCTGCACTGATTTGACGACAATATCTGCTGCAGCCTGCCCGAGACGAATGCCACCGTCGCAGAAAAATCGAATTTCGCCCTGTGCAACGGGCCGCGTACAGTCGGCGGCATAAACCACTGAGACCCCCGCAACGGCTGCGGCCGCTTCGAGTGTGATACCCACTCCGTAAGCGGCGCCTGCGACAACCGGCACAAATGCAACCTCAGAATCTTTTTCGCCGCCGTCCTGCGCGGCTTGCGGTTTGCAGCCTGCAAGCGTGACCGCGCAGAACGCGCCAATCAGGAAAAACTTTCTTAATATTGTCATTCTTTTGTCTCCCTGCCTGTTTGCAGGGGTATCGCCCGACCACGGCGAAATTTTACGAAACAATTGTGAATTTTTTAACCAGCCGAAATAACACAATAAAATAAGACACACAGTTTGGGCGGGTTCAGGTTCAATTAGTTCAGTCATCCTGTGAGCCTCAGGAAAACAGGGTAACAGGCGGAATATTTAAATCCCGTTAAAAAGCGGAGGAAAAACTCCGACAACTAAAAAAGAGGGTTTGGGGGGCCCATGAAAGGCTTTGACGTTGTCATCATCGGTGGTGGAACAGCGGGGATCTGCGCAGCAGCGCGGATCAAACGCTCATCGCCAAAACTGTCCGTGACGATCATCGAACCTTCGGGCAATCATTTTTACCAGCCTGCGTTCACATTTATTGCGGCAGGGCTCATGAATCCGCAACACATCGCCCGTCCGATGAGCGACGTTATACCCGAAGGCTGCGCGTGGATTCGGGACACCGTCAGTGTGATTGATGCGGAACAAAATCAAATTCATTTGAGCGGCGGCGAAAAAATCTTATACAAAGCTTTAATTGTTGCACCGGGACTCTCTGTCGACTTTGAATCGATCGCGGGTCTGCCTGATGCACTCAATGACCGCAGGCACCCTGTGTGTTCGATTTATGATACAACCAACCTCAAAAAATTCTCGGAACTCTTTTCGCAGTTCATCGGCGGTACGGTTGTGTTTTCCATGCCGTCAGGACCGCTCAAATGCCCGTCTGCCTCTCTGAAGATAATGATTCTTGCGGACGATCTGTTGCGCAAAGCAGGGGTGCGCGAGGTCACACGAATGATTTATGTGACACCTTATTCCTCTTTGTTCGCCGTCGAAGGCTTCTCGCAAACAATGACCGAAGTCGTCAGAAAGCGCGGAATTGATGTCCTTTTTGAACACGAAATTGCCAAAATAGATTTGCGCAATCAGACCCTGCACGTTGCACCGTCGACCGAGGCCGCAGCCCAGCGGAACATCAAAACCATCAAGTATGACCTCGCGCACGTTACTCCGCGGATGAAGGCTCCGCAGATGATCGCGGAATCGAATCTGCACCATCAGGACGGATACTTTCAAAACTGGATGAACGTTGATCCGCAAACTCTGCAGCATCAGAAATTTATAAATATATTCGCAGCCGGCGATGTTGCCGGACTTCCGACAATGAAAACAGCCACAGGTGCACGGGCACAGGCCGAAGTCGTGGCAGAAAACATCTGCTTTCTTTTTAAAAAAGGCGCTCAGGCGCCTCTTCCGCGAAAGTACGACGGGTACACCTGCTGTCCTTTGATCACGGAAATCGGCCGGATTATTCATCCGGAACTCGGGTATGAAGGCAAGCTGCTTTCCAAAATTCCTTTGAATCCTTTTGTACCGCGTAAAAGCCTCTGGGTTTACAACACAAGCCTGTTACCCAAACTTTACTGGAATTTTATGCTGAAGGGCCTGCTCTGAAAAATTCAGGCTGCTTTTCGGGCCGGACTGTCAGGGTTTTCTGCTGCCGTTCCCTGCGACACCGGCAGAAGAAAGAAAAACCGTGTAAAACGTGACGACGGATCAAACGCAATACTTCCTTCATTTCTCTCAACGAGTCTCTGACAAAATGCAAGTCCAAGCCCCATACCTCCGCCTGCCGGTTTGGTCGTGACTTCACCCTCGAACAACAGCGGTCTGATGTCCGGATGAGGTCCGCTGCCGCTGTCTAAGACCTCAATTTCCACCATCAGTTTTTCAACAGAACCGCGATTGATCGCAATCTGCCGGCTTGAAACCCGAATCCATCTTTCTTGCGCCATACTGAGTGCATCGAGTGAATTTGAAACAAGATTCATGAGAATGTGAACAACATCACTGCGCCGCGCAAGCACCACAGTTCCGGACTCAATTGACGCATCAATTTTGCAATTCACCTGCAACGACTTTGCTTCAAGCATCCGCAACGCATCTTCAAACGCAGATGCAACATCCACACCTTCAGCGTCCTTGTGCACTCTGCCGCCCGCTATGGTTTTGATTGCGCGGATGGTTTGAATAATAGAGTCTATGAGTTTGAAAATTTCCTCGGCTTTGTCGGCGACAACCTGAACTGACGAAGTTCCCGATGAACCTGCGTTCTGCGCGCTGAGCCTGACCTCTTCACAGATTCTTTCAACCTTCAGCCGGATGGCAAAAACCGGATTGAGAACCTCATGAGAAGTATATCGCGCAGCAAGGGCAAGAGTTCTGTCGGCCACGCTGGCTTCAAGATGCTGTTGCGCAGCGGCCAGTTTTTTCAGTGCCAGTTCGCGCTCATCCATGGTTCTGCGCATTTTTTCGGACAGCACAAATGACAGAAGAATTCCTTCGAGCGTGGCAGCAAGAGTCACAATGTTGATGGTAAAAGGAGTCGACGGCAGCCAGCCGAACATTTTGACGCAGTAGACCAGTGCGCCGAGAAACAGGATCCCTTCGGACAGCAAAAAAAGATTTGCAATGCGCCCGTAAACCGGACGTGCCCGCCACGCCCTCAAAAGACTTGCACAAAGAGTCGCAAGTACGGCGATATTCGCTTCAATCGAAGCAAAGAAACCACCCTCGGCCATTTGCAGAACAAGGCCGGTTCCGCACATCAAAAACATGCCGGTCCAAAGCTTGCGTTCCCAGCCGGTGACGGGATCGTGTCTGAACAAAAAAAGCGTGAAGGCGAGGTACGACATACAGCAAAGATTGATAAGAAGATTTGCAGAATTATAATGAAGCCAAAGGTTGTCGGGCCAAATGAACATATGACCGCTGCCGTTGATCGCAACAATCATAAGACTGATGGCGGCGACATAAAGACCGTAAAAAACAAATTCGCTCTCTCTGCGCGCCATGCCGACCATCGCGTTGTATAATGCGAGAAGCATCAGGCCGCCGAAAAATGAGGCCGTGACAACCATCTCGCGGACAATTGAACTCAGAAACGCACGCTCCGGCAGAAGCAAAAACGGGACACTCATGACGTGTGCCTTCAGCCGCACAAGTGCGGTGTATTCGGCATGAGGCGCGACATCAAACTGAAAACTGACGTGGCGGATGTCATTCAGCCCCTGCGTTCTCGGCAGCAGTTTGTCCGAAAATTCTTTTGTTTTTACGATGGAGTATTTTGGCGATGCGGATGAGGCTGCATCAGGATTTAACTCAGAGAATGATCCGTTGATGTATGTGTGCCTGAGCTGAAGAACGAACCCGCCGGCATCCGGATGCCTGTCGTTGCGGTACGACATGCGGACCCATACGCCTTCTCTCATATACCCCAAGTCAAGCGTTTCCGTTCCGCCCTGATATTCTTTGAATTCGCCGGCATTGAGCTTGGCCAGTGCCTCTGACGGACTCAGTTCTTTGCCCGAAGGTTCGACAAAGTATGCAAGCCTGACCGGCTCGGGTTCGGACGGCGCCTGACCGAGCAGGTAGTTTGCCATCATCAGAAACCCGACGATTGTGACAAAGAACAGCACGTATCCGCCTTCTTTGTGTTCTTCGCCCTTGCGTCTTTCATTGAATTTTTCCGTAAACCGGCCCAACCGCGCCCTAAACCAGCCTGAAATTGACGAGAACATTGCGGGTTTCCTTCATTCTGCGGGAATGAGGGGCTTTCGGCGGTTTTTAAATAAAAAGTAGAAAATTATTATTTAATGTTGAAATTTCATTTATTTAACAAGACTGCTATAGAAAGAACCTGATAAACTTGCCTTCACGCCTGACACTGCTATTGTGCGCCGTCTAAGAAGTCCCAAAAATAATCTTCGGAGTTGCCATGAGAGTACTTCCCCTCGCACTCGCCCTTGTCCTCGGTTCAATTCAGTTCTCGACGCAGGCAGCGGTTATCGGAGTCGTTGACTCCGGACTCGATGTTAAACATTCGGGCTTCGCCAACAAAATCTGGTCCAATGCGGGCGAAATTCCTGCGAACAATCTGGACGACGAACAGGACGGCTACATTGATGACCTGAACGGCTGGAACTTTGTCGAAAACAACGGCGTTCTTCTCGACAGCAAGTACCTTAATACGTTCCCCGCGGACACTCCGCGATTCTTTGAAATTCAAAAGAAAATTCTCGAAGGCACGGTCACAGACGAAGAAAAGTCGTGGATGAAGCAAAGCCTCGAAAATCCGGAATTCAGAAAGAAGCTCTCCGTTTTCGGAAACTTTGTTCACGGCACGCACGTTGCCGGAATCTCGGCGCGCAAGAATCCTGATTCTGAACTGATCGGCCTGAAACTTATCCCGACGGAAAGCCCTCTGGCTCCCGACAGCACCTACGGGGCCGGTGATAACGCGCGCGCTGCAGTGCGCTTTCTGGCAAAAGTTTGGGACACCGTGTGGCCGGTCGTGCGCGACGCCGGCATTAAAGCAGGACTTTCGAAACTCGCAGAAATCCAGAGTGCGCAGTTCGTCAAAGTTGCTCTTTACCTGAATGACAAGAAAACGGACGTTGCAAATTACTCTTTGGGCATCAGCGCCACATCCGCTTCGGCGATTGTAAAGCCCTTGCTCAAGGCTGTACTCGGCCGCGAACCGACTGAACAGGAAGTGATCCGCTACGCATCATTTCTTGTCGGTAAATTTGCAGAAAATGCAACCAAATGGGCTGCTCTTGCTCCCGACACTCTGTTCGTCATGGCCGCCGGCAACGACGGTGCCGACAACGACGTTCTGCCGACATCGCCCGCCAATGCACGCGCTGCCAACACGATCACCGTCGCAGCCACTTTGGGACGCAGCAGACTCGCGTCATTCTCCAACTACGGACGCCAGATGGTTGATGTCGCAGCTCCCGGCGTGGGCATTACTTCGGAAATTCCGGGGGGAGGCCACGTTGTCCTGAGCGGAACCAGTCAGGCCGCACCGTACGTCACTCAGGTTGCCGCCGCGGTCAAAGATGAAAATCCCGACCTCAGCGTTCATGACCTCAAGCGCATCATTACCGGAACGGTTGATAAGCGTGACTGGCTGGCAGACAAAGTCAAAACTTCGGGTATCGTGAACCGTGAACGCGCAATTCGCGCTGCAGGGCTTGCCAAAACCACCACCGTGACACAGGCCATCGCTCAGGCACTCAAGGAAATTCCGGATCTGGAAACTCCTTACGAAAAAACAATTTCACGTGATGACGAAATGCTGCTGTGGGCTCCCGAGCTTCCCGCCGGCCTTTAATCAGCCTGAAACTGCGCACTCAGCGGGCCACATTGTTGATATTGAAAATTGAATCGTCGTGGGCTTCCTCCCTCGGCGATTCATAATTTATGGTGGTGACGTTTTTAGGAAATGCCGCATCAGTGATAATCATTCCGCTCACAAACGGTATTTGCTTTCCTCCGCTGAGCAACGTGTTCTTGTAATCAAATGTTGCGCTTTTGAAGAGCTCACCCTGAAGGGTCAGAAATTCGGCTTTGAGCGCCAGCTTCCTGTTCTTTGAAATCCAATAGCGGATCTTGTCGTAGGTGACGCTTTTGTCTTTCGCCTTAAGCATCAGAACATATGCAGGCACACCGTTGACGTTTTCTTCTTTTTCAAAAACCGCATCGTAATCGCGCGCGTAATTTGTGGAGGCGATATCGCCGTTGGCAGCCTGACCGCTGAGCCGCTGCCTCGCCGATATTGCCACAGGCTTTTTGACCCCCGCCTTGAGAAACCACAGGTTGCGATTGTTGAAGAGTACAACTTCACCTTTGCAGCGCGCCGGTTTTGTACATTCTGCAAGTGCGTTCACGCCTTTTGCACGCACCGTATACTGCGACGTCGTTGAATCACCGTCTTCCACTGAAGTGATGTTGATATTCCAAGTCACTCCGACAACGAGGCCGCCGCGGTAGCGGTCGGATGCCTGCATCAAATCTTTCACCGCCGCAGCCGGAAGATTTGCGAACGCCTGACCGCTCAAAAGCGCTGATACCAAGAAACCTGACTTGAGCATTGACATAAGCTTGTTCCTCAACCGGCCAGAAGTCCGGAATTGATGCCGGCGGATGGAAAATCAGTTTCCTGCAGGCAGCCGTCCTGAATCCGGACAATATTTTTGACGCGGCTCATTAATTTTTCATCGTGTGTGGAAAATAAAAATGTCACTCGGGTCGCTTCGTTTATCTTCAGCATCAAATCGATAATTTTATTTGCGGTGACTGAATCGAGATTGGCCGTGGGTTCGTCTGCAAGAACGATTGAGGGCTGTGTCACCAGCGCGCGTGCAATCGCAACCCTCTGCCGCTGTCCTCCGCTCAGCCGGTCGGGAAGATGCTTGGCATACTCAGCAAGACCGACGCGTTCAAGAGCATCAACGACCCGCTCTTTTCTGACTGCCGGAGAAATATCTTTGCGGATGGTCAAAGGCAATTCGATGTTGTCGAAGACATTTAGAACAGGAATCAGATTGAATGTCTGAAAAATGAAACCGATGCGCCGGTTGCGGAGTTCACTTTTGTCATTGTCGTTCAGACTGAGGACAGACTGCCCCTGAATCAGAACCTCTCCGGAATCGGGCTGATCGATACATCCCACGATATTGAGCAGAGTACTTTTGCCCGACCCCGAAGCCCCGACAACGGCAGTGAAGTCGCCCGCACTCAATTTAAGATCAATTCCCCTCAGAGCCGGAGTCATGGTTGTTCCGAACTGGTAGGACTTGTGCACTGCCCGCAATTCGACAATCGGATTTTCACCAGACATATTTTTGCCCCAATGTGACTGCAAACCGATGCGCAAGCGCTGACTCGGAAACCAAAGGTCCGTGAAAACCGCCCGCTGCCATATAGATTGTAGCATTGTCGGTTGCACCGTAGTCGGCATAAAGGACCGCCCCGCCCGAAGAATCGGACACCGGTTTCCAGTATCGTGCCAAAACAGTCCAGTTTTTGTTTTTACCAAAATTATTTCGCCGCAATGACACAAACAGACTTCTGGGTGCTCTGGTTTCACCGGCAGGAAAGAAAAACAGAGGAAACAGCTGCGAACCGGATGAATAGAGTTTTTCGGCAAGTTTTGTTTCGGCAAATGTGTAGCCGGCAGAATTGGAATAGCCTTCGAATCTTAAATCCGTGCCGTTGGCAAACGCATACTTAACTCCGAACAGCACTTCATGCGTCCATTTGTCCGCATCAACATCAGGTTGCGTAAAAACGGTCACCCGCTGCTGCGAAGCTCCGGCACCAACGGACACAGACTCCGGACGCAAAAGGTCAGAGCCTTGGTAATGGGCCGCATCGGCATACACACTCATCGCTTCGCCAAGATTTGCGGATGTGTATTCGCCGAAGAACGGAAATTTTTGCCGCTCGGCTCCGCCCAGAACCAATCCGAGATAATCGGCTCCGGAGTTCCACGAATACTCAGGCTTAACCAGAAACCGCCGGCCTTCAAAAATACTTTTGAATATCCTCTTTTCAGCTTCGAATTCGACAATACTGACAAGATTGAATGACTGCCCGTTGCTGAAATTGACCCTGAAAGTTCTGCGGGTTTTGACTCTGCTCTGAGGATTGCGGCTGATGGACTCGGCAAGCTCCGTTGACCGGTAAATCCAATTCGACGGCCCGTTCAGTTCGGCAGCTCCCCACTGGAAATTTTCCTGACCTGCAGTCAATGAAAACCGGTTGGATACGTTGAGACTCAAAATACTCTCGCCGAAATCGGCACTGAAGCCGGTTGTTGTTTTTCTGGACTTGTCGGCATTGTAAGCCTGCTGATGGCTCATTTCAAAATAAGGCCGCGTGTGAAGAGTGAATGCACGGCCGGAAATGAGTTTGACCGACGGACGAAGACGCAGCTGCAAATCGATAAAAGGCAGCAGAGTTTGGTTGTCCGAATAGGATGCGATATCAAAGGACGGCTTCAAATAGCTCACACCGCTGTAGCTTTCCAGACCGACATCCAGCTTCAGTTCGCCGGTCTGCGGCGGAGGAGAAGGAGGCGGCGGAGCAGGAGTCTCGGCAGGCGGGGCCGAATCAGCTTTCGGCTTTGAGTCTTTTTTGGTGACTTTTTTTGATTCACGCTTTGTCTTTTTTGGCTTTATTTCAATGGCGGACTTTTTTGCAGACGGATCTTTTTCCGACTCTCCTGAAGCCGGTTCTTTAATCCGAACCTCTGCCGGTTTGACAGATTTTTTGAGCTCGAAAGTTTCAGACTGGTCGATCTCATCCGGAGAAAGCTCAAGAGCCGGTTCAGGCGTTTTCGATTTTGATTTGGCTTTGGGTTTGGGCTTGGGAACCTGCTTTTCAGATGTTGGAGACGGTTTTGACGTGCCTGCGGGCGCACCCGTCTTCAGTTCGGGAGGCTGTTCGGATTCAAAGGGGTCGAATTCCTGAGCTTGTGCCGCGGAAATAAAGCAAGCCGCGGACATTGACAGGCAAAATGTCCGGAAGATTTTGCAAATTAAAATTTCCCGATCAAAAATCAAGAAAGATAACCCCCTCCTTCTCTCTTCAGGATAGACGGTTACAAAAACACCAAGAGGGAATAAATGATTTGCTGCGCGGGTGGTTTTGTCACAACATTTCAGCAGTCTAATCGTCATCTGCCGACACAGCCTGCAAAGCTTGCCGCGTAGCGCCCGCGTCTGCTGCTAAGCTGAAAGAGTCATTCGGGAAGTCAGCATGTTTTGGAAGCAGATCGCTCTTGCCACCAAAAACCTCGGGCGCAATCGACGCCGTAATCTCGCGACAGCCAGTGCCGTGATTCTCGGGTACGCGGGGCTGGTCCTTCTCAGCGGATTTGTCACAAGAATAGAAAAATTTTTCAGAGCCACTTCGGTTTACATCAATCACGTCGGCACATTGTCGGTTTACAAGCCCGACGCTTTGGAAAAACATCTTCTTCAGCCCAAAAAATATGTGCTCACACCGGACGAACAAAAATCAATCCGCAGCATCGTTGCGCGCGAATTTCCCGAAGCCGAGGCTGTCAGCAGCACTCTTGAAGGCTTCACGCTGATCGGCAACGGCTGCCGGACTTGGCCGGTCAGGGTGCTTGGAATCGAACCGGAAACCGAAAAATGGGCTCTGTCACATCCGGCCGTGCGGTCTTATTCGTCTGAAATTATCGATGCGCGAAAAGGCACGGGATTGTGGCAGCACAGCGATACGACCCCGATTGCGGTCACTGCAAAAGTGGCACGAAATCTGGGTAAAACAAAAATCCGCAGTCTGTCCGATCAGACGCAAACCGGTGCCGCGTCGCAGCCTCAGTCTCAGGATTGCGCGGGGGCAGAATCCGAACGACGCATTGCACAGGACACCAACGTGCAACTGGCAGCGAGAACATTCAATAACGACTTTTCCGCTGCCGACGCAGAAATTGTCGGCCATTACTCCAGCGGTCTGGAGCTTCTTGAGGAATCCGCGGCAGTCGTCCCGCTTGCGGCTCTGCAAAAACTGTATGAAACAGACGGAGTCACCAACGTCATCATTCATTTGCCTTGGGGTCAGCCGCCGGAAAATGCCGCAGCCAAACTCAGACAGGCACTTGTAAAAGAAGGCCTCAGCTTTAACGTTCATCACTACCGCGAACTTTCAGTGAATCCGTTTTATGCC
This sequence comes from Pseudomonadota bacterium, assembly GCA_009926615.1. GTDB lineage: Bacteria > Bdellovibrionota_B > Oligoflexia > Silvanigrellales > Silvanigrellaceae > RFOM01. The sequence continues at coordinate 12,924 of RFOM01000021.1, read as the reverse complement.
GGATTTATGAGCCTGATTTATGTGATGAGTGTTTTCTTCCTGACCCTTGCCGTCAGCGTGGTCACATTAACAGTCTCCGATTCCATGACAATGAGCGTGATAGAGCGTTCGCAGGAAATGGGCACATTGCGTGCCCTCGGCTTTCGGCAAAAAGACATCACACGGATGTTTGCAATAGAAGGGCTTTTGCTGGCTCTGCTTTGCCTGCCGGCAGGGTTTTTGATTGCTTACCTGACGCGCGCGCTGGTCAATGCAAATGACATTTTGTTTGAAGTCCCCGGAGTTTCGACACGTCTGAAAATGACTCTGATGATTGATCCTGTTCACTGTCTGGTTGCCGGCAGCCTGCTGCTGTTCGTTTCGACCCTTTCAGGATGGCTGACTTCATACCGGAACAGCCGCCTGAAAATTGTTTCACTTCTGAACACTCATGTTTCCTGAAGGGTGACGAGTCTATGCAGACTATAAGGATGGGCATCCGGAATATTCTCAGAAACTGGCGCCATTCGACCGGCTCCATTCTGTCGGTTGCCATCGGATTTTCGGCTTTGACTCTTTTTAACGGGTACATTTCGGTCGTCGGTGAACTTTACGAAGACAATTACCGTTACCGGAGTATGTTCGGCGACGTGTTCATCGAAAAATCAAAAAACGATCAGCCGGTTGATTTTGAAGAATCCCGCATTACTCCGAAAGAACAAAAATTTTTGACCGAATTTTTCGGGCTCTCGGGTATGGTCGATGCCTACGTACCGATGCTGATTGTCAGCGGCATGGCAAACAACGGCAGAACAAGCTCGATATTTTGGGGTTTCGCCTATGATGTTCAGGATGGCCTGAAAATGAGAATGCCCTCGTGGCCGTGGAACGTTCGTGCCGGAAAACCGCTTGATACCCTCTCGGCCGAGCATGTTCTTCTTGGACAGAACATTGCCGAGACCTTTGGATGCGGAACGGATTCACAGGAACGTATTCTCACCCAAATCGGAGGATATGAACCGCGTGAACGGCCAATCAAATGCGACCGCGAAAAAATCCAGCTGAACGTGACAACCGCCGAGGGGCAGGTCAATGCGACCAATCTCAGGGTCGGGGCGCTGGGCGGAGTAGGACTGCGTGGAATTGACTCGTGGTATCTGATGATGGACCTGAACCGCGCACAGCAATTATACGACACACGGGACATTTCACACATCAGACTGCGTCTTAAGGATTCCGCGCAATTTCACAATTTCGTCAGTTCATTCAAATCGGCTGCACAGCAGGCCGGAATGGATCTTCGCGCCTTCGACTGGCGCGACCACATCCTTGCGCGTGTTTACAAGAGAACGATGAGTTTGTTTGAAACATTCCGAAATCTGGTCAGCCTTGTGATCCTCACTATCTCGGGCATGTCAGTGCTCAATGCCATGGTGAAAAGCGTCAATGAACGCAGACGTGAAATCGGCACGCTGCGCAGTCTCGGGTTTTTCAGAAAAGATATCCGGATTATTTTCACGACCGAAGGTATTCTCATAGGCTTCCTCGGCTCTTTGCTGGGAAGCCTGTTTTCGGTTGGATTTTCGTTGATCGTCAATCAGGTTAAATTCATCTATTATGCAGGTTTTCTGACTGATCCTGTGCCCTTTCTGATTGGTCTTCATCCGTGGCTGTATGTTGTTTCCCTGCTCATTCTTTGTACCGTAGCGGGATTGGCCGCGTTTTTGGCATCGAACCGGACAGTCAAACAGCCCATTCCTCACCTGCTGACTTCAGTCTGATAAAGCGAGCAGACCATGGATGCACAGCAACTCACAGCCCGCGTTCTGCTCGCCAGCTACACCAACGGCTGCTTCCCCATGCCCAATGCGCGTAATCCGAACGTCATCGATTTTTACCGGCCTGATCCGCGCGCACTGATACCGCTGAATGAATTTCACGTCAGCCGTTCCATGAGGCGCGAGCTCCGGCGGACTGATTTACACACTCAATTCAACACCTGTTTCGAAACCGTCATGCGCGAATGTGCGGACCGGCCGGACACATGGATCACTGAGGATTTTGTCAGGGCCTACGGTGAACTTCACGCTCTGGGCTTTGCGCATTCGGTCGAAATCTTTCACGGTGAAAAACTTGCCGGCGGGGTTTACGGAGTCGCAGTCGGAGCCGCTTTTTTTGCCGAATCCATGTTCCACAAAGAAAAAAACATGTCGAAACTGGCCCTGTACCGGCTTGTTGAACAATTGCTCCGTAAAGATTTTGAGCTGCTTGAGTGTCAGTTTCTGACACCTCATCTGATGTCGCTGGGTGCAACAACAGTGCCGGATGAGCAATATATGGATATGCTCTCAGCAGCACTCGAACGCGATGCCACTTTTGTCTGATAAGTCCGCGGGGACGGGGAAAGGAAAACAGTCATGCCGTTCCAAAAAAACCGATTGCTGTCGGCCGGCGGTGTGCTGCTGATTTTTGCCGCTGCCGGAATCGCAGTTTATAACAGCCGCCAACATGACCTTGCGGCGGACCACGGCCAAACTGACTCAACGTCACCGCTTCCCGATCAGCAGGGCGCCAATTCCGCTTCACCGGATCGGAGGTCTGACAATGCTGCGCGGACTGTTCAAAATCCGCCGTCAAGCCCGCCTTCTCCCGCACAGGGACAATCCGAAGGGGATATTCACAGTACACTCGACAAGTCTCCCCAGCCTGCTGAAACAGTTTTTACCCGCGGAGACTATTTTAAGCCGGTTCAATGGGGTCCGGATTTGAAAGCCGTCGATGAAAAAGAAAATCAAAAACTGAGTTTCAAGCCCGCGTGCAAAGCTCATCCGCGGACTGCCGTCAAAGCGCGCCATCCCTCCGACTGGGCCGGTGATTTTACAAAATCCGAATCTCAATTCCGCTGGCCGGCCGCATCGGCACACGTCATCGACTGGAATCAGTATTGGCAGGTTGCCGACAAAGGCATTCAGATTTCGATTCGATGGAATTTCGACCTGCCGGCGCGCTACACGGTTGTCGGTTATTCATTCGCACTCGCCAAGCCGGACGGTTATGGTACGCCGCTCTGGCAGGAGATGTCCGAAATGTCTTGGGATGAAGCCAAAGATTTCGTCACAAAATGGGAACAAAAGACGCTCGCCGAAGGAGGCAAAGCAGGTACGCGGACAATGTCTCTGGCAGAAAAACCATTTAATCCTGCCGAAGTTTCAACCGAAGAAATTGAACGGGCAGAATACAGCAATGCCCGTGTGCGCTCGGCTCAGTCAGGAAAAATGCATTGTTCGAGTCCGGCACTTTCACCTGCCGAACTCAACTGCAGCTGCTGGTTTTAAAAATTAAGGCAGCAGCTTTGCGGGATTGATCAATCGCCCGTCGCGGCGAATTTCAAAATGCAGGTGCGGGATAATTAAATAACCCGCGGCATTGCCGCTTTTTCCTGAAGCTGCAATTCTCTCGCCTTTGCCGACGTACGCGCCGTGACTGTAGCTGAACGAATTCAGATGAGCATAGCGGCTCGAATATCCGCCCTGATGCCTGACGTCGAGTACTCTTCCATAGGATGATTCGTACGCCGGATCGATAATCGTACCGGCCCGCGCAGCATAAATGGGTTCACCGACAGCAGCCACGATATCCAACCCCTGATGGCTGCGTCCCCAGCCGCGCGGAGCACCGAAATATCCGTCGCCGCCGGCATCACTGCGGATTTTGCGGCCGCGTGTCGGCCAGACAAAACCACCCTGATCATCCGGATCAATTTCACCGGTCGTCGTACCCGCCGAGGGAATTTGCGGGCTGTTGGATTTCAGCAGTCTGTTAAAGTGCGGAGCATAAACCAGCAAACTGTCACGATTGAGAAGTTCGCAGCCCAAAAGCTGTGCCGGAGTCTTGGGTTCAGCCGCTGCAGGTGTGGCTTCTGCGGGGGGGGTGGCTGTCGCTGAGGGCGTGCCTGCCGGAGCAGATACAGCTGCCGGCGTCACCGACACAGCCGGTGTGCCTGATGCTGCAGGTGCAGCACCCTGCGGCTGTGTCTCCGATTCATTTGAATCACGCTTGCGCCGGCCGGTTTCACCCGTCGGCAGTTTCACTTCAAAAATCTCGAAAATACGCCAGTGCTGAATGCCTTCTGCTTTCATTGCCTCTGCCAGCAAAACTGTACCCTGAGGTATCGGACAAACATCACCGGACCCCAAACCTTCAGACTGCAAAAGTGAAGTTTTCAAGCTCGTATTTTGAACTGCAGTCAGAGTTTCAAACACGCCTGACGATTCGGTGTTGTCAGCCGTCATGCTTTCTGCGGCGGTCGGTGAAAGTTTTTTGCAGGACTGCATTCCCGCGAAGGCAAAACACATCAATCCAACACTCAGTGCGCGAAGACCAACCTTGCCGGACGGTACCTTCTTCATCTTTGTCATCCATTGATTCTTCACAGCGTCACCTCGATAAAATTCAGCCGGCGCATTGCTTTCATTCGATCAGCAGACGTTCAGCCCTGCCCCACACCTGCCAGAAAAGCCTTGCTCCAGCGGTTTCCTTCGCACACGGGAGAATCGGGATCTGCACTCAAAGTCTTGCAGCGTGCCACCTGCTTTTTGGTAAACGGTCCGAACGCTTCGTCGCCTTCGATGCAGGCATTGAGCTGCGCATCAAGAGTTGATCCTGCCGGACAGCGGCCTGATCCGTGAAGCCAGACAGCCAGTCCTTTCGACCAGCGCGTATTCGCGCACGCATCGCCGCCGCCATTTTCACGGCAGGAAGCCTGCATTCCCAGTGTAAAAGGACCCTGCGCTTCCTCGGCAGAAAGACACAGCAACGCTCCGGCATTGCCGACAGGAGTTGCCGTGAAACCGGCCGGACATGCATACGCATCCGGCGGAGGCGTATCGCCTTTGTTTGTCCGTTTTGCCAAAGCTGCGACAACCGAAGGAACCGCGTCAGTCCGGACAAAATCAAAACCGTCGTCTTTGAGTTCTTTGACCATAAGCTTGGCCATATCGATTGTCCGGCTGTGAACATCGTGCATCAGAATGATTCCGCGGTTCAGATCGCGGGTCTCGTTCATGTATCCCTCAAGACATTTTTCAATTTTGTCATCTTCTGCCCAGCACGCCCAGTCTGCAGCCTTGGCCAGACTTCCGTCGGCGCGTTCGACCCGTTCACCGCCGATGTCCCAAAAGATTGATCCGACGTACTTCGTCAGACCGGCGGCATTGAGAATATTTGCAACGCTTCCGCTCCAGTTGCCGTAGGGTGCACGAAACAAAAAGTGCCCCTGATCGACATAAGGTTTGATCAGATCATCGGTACGGCGCACTTCGCCGACCGGATCAGTGGAGGCAGTCATTCGGGGATGAGTATAGGAGTGATTGGCAAGCAGGTGCCCGTCGGCGCGCAACTGTTTGAGAGCCTCCGGATAACGCGCGGCAGCAGAACCCTGAATAAAGAACGTGCCCTGCACTCCTTCAGCTTTGAGGAATTTTGACAACTCGACAGTGCGGGGACCGGGACCGTCATCGAAAGTCAAAGATACGGTCTTGGACGCCATGCCGTGTCCCATCAGCTGCGGACCGGAAAAATCCTGAACCGAAGAATCGTCTCTGCGGCCTGAGTTGCCGTTACAGGCACTGACAAAAAGCACAAGGGACAGGGTCAAAGCGGGAACCGCAATTTGAGACTTGGAGATATTGAAGTTGCGGACCATTTTAAATCCTCCTCATGCAATCAACCGTCAAACAGGTAAACGCTTCGAAGCAAACGGGATGCCATAAATAACCTTTAAATTTCAATGTTCTGAAATTCCCGAGGCTGTCGAAAGATTGGACAGCAGGCACAGGATGCCGAAAGCTCAGACACTCAAAACCGATAATAGGCCTTCATGGTTGCGGTCAGCACCCGAGGCGCAACTCTGCGGTTTTTACCGCTCAGAGGAAGCTCATATTCAAGGTCAAGTTGTGCAGGAAATTGCAATTTCAACCCGTCAAACATTATGCCGGCAAGCGCAGACTGCAGTTCCGAATCTGCAGTTTCGGTGAGTCCTCCGCGCAATGTTTTCGGGTCAAAGTCATATTTCCATTGCATTGAAAAGACGACAGGTTCCAACGCCTGCACAATCCCGCCCGCACCGGCGGCGACTTTCAAAAATCCTGCTTGCCGCGCACCGCTGCGCTCGTATTTCGCCGCGTTGGCAACTTTGTCGCCACCGTCGATCAGCGGATCGGCAGAATTAAGTTTCGAGGAGTCGAGCAACGAAGTGCGCTTCTTTACACCGCTGAGGAGCATTTCCTCCCACTGGTTTTGAAAAGACACAACCCAGCCTGCGGCCGGATGCCAGTCAACGTTCGTGCGCAGTCCCAAGTCCCAAGTGCCGCGTCCGGTTCCGCGCTGCGCCGCCGGAACATCTGCAAATGAACCTGAAGGCGAGCGCAATCCGAGTCCGAGCGAAAGATTCACCGGCCAGTCTTTTTTCCACAATCCTGTTTGCGGATCCGCAAGCGCAACAAGAACACCGGCCTCAAGATCTCCCATGCCGGTGCGTCCCGCCGCAGGAATTGCGGCTCGGGTGACCAAAGAAGATGCGACATCTTTCAAGGGTACTCCGGCTCTGACGGTAAGCTTTTCACCTGTCGGCAGGGTGAGATCTGCAGTCGCAGGCAAAGACAAACCTTTGTTCTGAATGGCATCGAGACAAACGGCAAGATTGCTGCACAGTCCGTCGGTCACCAGCTTCGATGCCGCCGCCGCAATGAACTCTTCATATTTTTCATGGAAGATAAAAGATTTTTGAAATGCGCTGCCGCTCATCGACATTTCATTCCGAAAAACAAAGGGCGCGACCAGCTGAAATGAAATTGCGTCGGTGTAACCGTATTCAAAAACCAGCGCACCGGAGAGGACACTCAGCTTCAAACCGGTTTCGGACTTTTGACCGTTTGAGGCGAATCCCTGAGAGGAAGAAACCGATCTGAGAGGGATACGCAAGCGGACCACATTTTTTGGAAGAGTTTTTCCTTCACCGGCCGGTCCGTTCTGAACAGCCCCGACCTTTTGGGAACTGAGCTGACTTGAGATTTCCTTGCCCTCAACGGCTACGGCAGCCGGAGGATTTTCTGAAGCACTCCCTGACGGAGAAACACAAAAAATCGGAAAAAAAAGGCCAGCCGCAAAAAAATTGCAAACCCTCATCGGCGCTGTTCTCCAAATTTCAGGACCAAATTACTGTCTGTTTTTGTCCGTCTTCAAGTCTACATGATATTCTTGACACTGGCTAAACCTCCGGTGTTCCTCAAATGCCGGATTTCAACAACAGGTGCTGAAATGAAGTCTTCTGCAAAACTGAAACCGGCCCGAGGACTGTACGGACTGATGCTGACTGCCTGTCTTCCGGCCTGCAGCGGAAAAATGGAAAATTCCGGCATTCCCAAACCGGCGTCGGAACTCTCGCCCGAAGACGTGTCCGATTCAAACGTCCGCAACGGCAACGAACGCTGGAAAGCTCTTGCTGCAGCTCTTAAACTGACAAATGACGGAAGCGGCAATGCACTGAAAACGCCCAGTGACTATTTTGGCAGCAGCGAGCAAAATGTTGAAGATCTCACAACGCTCTCAAATACGCTCGCAGACAAGCATCTCGCAACGGCACGCAGCACCGGCTGCGCCGGAGTTGAGTCATTTGAAGCGATAGGCAACGCACAAACTTTGGATATCTCGGTCGGTTTTCCGCAGGAGCTGGATACGGCCAAATGGTACCTGATGAAATACCGCCGCAAAAAAGCCGACGGAACTGCAGACTCGGTAGTCAACGGCGCGCTCGTCTCGGTGCCCGCGGCGACAGGCAGCACATATCCGGTTGTTTTGTATTCACATGCAGGGGATCGCGGCTTGCCGGTGATAGAGATCGCCGCGGTCTTCGGGACTCTGCAGTCATCGCGCATTATTGTTGCACCGGCATTTCCCGGCGAATCAATCTGCAAGTTCTTTACAAGTTCATCAAGCAAGACGGCGTGTGATGCCAACGGACGCTATTTCGATGCCGTCGGCACTTCAGACCCTTACTCTACGGATGCGGAAGATCTTCTTGCCGCGCACAACTGTCTTGTCACACCCAATTCAATTCCCGATTACGGAAACAAGGTGATCTCAAAAATCAAAACACAGACACCCGCAGGCCTGACAGTCGGACCTGTTCCTGTGTCAACCATCGCCGGCGCATCACGCGGCGGGATGGCGGCACTCATTGCGCTGGCAAAAAATTCAGCCATGCTGAGAAAAAACGCGGCTGACACCTCAGGAACAATTCCGTACACCGAAGCAAAATATTTCAACTGCGCAGCAACCAATATCAACCCGACAACTTTCACCTACAAAGAATTTCGTGTTTTTCTTGAGGCGATTGTCAAAGGCACGGCGGATGCGCTGGATGCCTCAACCTTACCCACGGCTCCGCAACTGATGGAACTCATGAAACCCTATGCCAAGGGCGACATGCCGGTTGAAGATGCCGCACTTCTGCTGCAGATGCGTGATGCGGCCTTCAATGCGAAACTCTCGCTGGAGTCCGTCAGAAACTGGTCCAACAACGGCAAGGGTTCATTCCTGTCGATTCACGCCACTCTCGACAAGCGCATCCCCATTTCTCAGGGCACTTTCGGCAGCAGCGTTTTCAATTCAATAAATGCTCTGAATATCAGTCGCCATGCGGTTAATCCGAGTTTGCCTGCCGGCGTGTTTATGACCAACCTCGGCACCATCGCGCAGCAGCCCTACTCGTCAGACGGCGGAAAAACTCTCGGTGCAAACTTCACGATGCACGGGGATCAGGCGTGGTTCTCCAGCTTAACCGGAGTCAATACAAACACGGCATTCGGCGAAACCGCGGCGCCGCTCGACTCCTCAAGTCCGTTCTACAACAAGAAACCGGCGGACGCGTTTTCGGCGTGGATGAACGATTCAACAACCGGATGCGCGGCGTCTATGCCGTAATCCGGCCTTTATAAAAATCAATCGTCTGCCTGCACTGCTCCCTTCGGAGCTTCCAGATCAAACACAATCGGCCGAAGCTTAATCAACATGATGATGCCGGGGGCTGCGAGCGCGGTGGAAAAAATGAAGAACGTCGGCCATCCGACTGTCGATGCCGCAGCTCCTGCCAGCGGTCCGACCCAGACCCGTCCCACCGCAGAGAATGCCGACAAAAGCGCATACTGTGTCGCCGTGAACTTTTGATTGCACAGCGACATCAGCAGCGCGACAAAGGCCGCCGTTCCCATTCCGCCGGTGATGTTTTCGATTCCGACGGCAAAGACGAGCAAGGAATCCACTGTAGTGGCATCTTTCAGCGACACCAGAACAAGATTAAACGCAGGCAGAACAAAGCTTCCCCACGCGCCCTTGCCCAAGGCTGCAACCAACCAGAAACCGAGATTGGAAAGCATCTGCAAAATCCCGAACAACAACAGCGAACGGTAAAGACCAAGTTTCATCATCAGCGCACCGCCGGTCAGCGCGCCCAAAATCGTCAGCCAGATCCCTATAATTTTGTTGACCACACCGATTTCAGCCTGCGCAAATCCGACACCCTTCAATAAAAACGGTGTCAGAAGCGAGCCGGCAAACGCGTCGCCAAGTTTGTAGAGAATAATGAAAATCAGAATGCTGACTGCACTCTTCATCGAAAAATAATTTTTTAACGCCACGTTCAGGGTTTCATATTTCGCTTTGACGGATGCAAACCAAGCCAGAGGAATTGTAAAAGCCAAACCTGCAAACAGGCCGAGCAGATCTGCCCAAGCCTTGAGATTCGGATGCGGATTTTGATCGGTCGCCGGAAATAATCCCGAGGCCGAAAGCAGCGAAGCAGACAACGGGTTGGCCACACGCGTCGTAAATTGATAACCGGCAATGACCGCGGCAACTACAGCGAAAAATCCGATAAGATCGGCCTTGGCATCGGACCTGACAACTTCAGATTTGTATTTTACCGGAGGCAGCAGCAGGAACGAAATCACAGCCACAGCAGTCATAATTCCGGCCATGATCAGATAAATATGCGACCACGACCAGCCGTTGCCTTTTACAGGATCGGCCCAGATAAGCGCGATTCCGCCGGAAAGAATCATGGCGACACGATACCCGAAAACATAAATCGCAGATGCAAACCCGCGTTCCTGATGTTCAAGTACATCGGTCCGGTAAGCATCAACGACGATATCCTGCGAGGCCGAAAAAACTGCGACCGACAGCGCAATAAGCGAAAAAAGATGGGTGTTTTGCGAGGGAGAAAAAGTCGACAGCAGAGCAAGCGTACCGGCTGTTCCCAGCTGAGTGATCACCAGCCAGCCCTGCCGGCGTTTGAAGAACGGCGGCTCAAACCGGTCCATCAGGGGTGCCCATAGAAATTTAAAGGTATAGGGGAGCCCGACAAGCGAGAAAAAACCGATGGTCGCGATGTCAACATTGTCAGTTGCAAGCCATGCCTGCAGCGATGCTCCGGTCAGTGCCAAAGGCAATCCGCTGGCAAATCCAAGAATAAGGACAATGGTCATCCGCCAGTATGCGTGTTCCAAACCGAGTTTGGTCATAACTTTCTCCCAAGTCCCTGTTCTTCAGGATTATTTTTATAAAGTTTACGCGACAGGGCAGATTAATTCAAATTGACCAGAACGTTAAAATTAAAGTTTGTCCGTGTGAATTCCGAAGACTCGTCGTCTTTGGGACGAAGGACACCTTTTTTTGTCCGCCGGACCGGAACTGAACAACGGGAGCCGCTCAGTGCGAAGACATACAGCCCTCGGCCTGACAATACTAATTACCGGCACAAGCGCGTTTGTCCTCGGCTGCAAAAAATCAAAAACAACCGATTCCGAAACCGAGGCGGCATCGTCAGCCACCACAACAGTGACGGGATTTGTGACCCGCGAACACGGCTACCTTGACACTCAGGTCGGCAGAAAACACATGGTTTCGATGGCAGCACGCATCGGCCTGAAAAGACTTTTTGTCGACGTCTGGTCGCGCGGTTGCACGCTGTTCAGATCCGAAGTGATGAAGAAGTACGGCGGTCCGGAAGTTTGCGCCGAAGCGGAAGGCAATCCGCTCGCCGAATTGATGCAATACGGCAAGCAGTTTAATATTGAAATTGTTCCGTGGTTTGAGTGGGGCAACATTGTTCCGGTAAAATCCGCGCTTTGGAATCGCAATAAGACCCGCGGATGGAGCGGCTTTGAGGAATCCTTCCACACCGTCCCGTCGGTGCGGCTGAATCCGTACAAAGGTGATTTCGGCGATTTCTTTGCCGCGCTTCTGAAAGAAACTGTCAGCCGTTACGGTGCAAAAGAAATTCACATCTGCGACAACTTCGCACCACACACCAGCTCAGGACCCGCAACCGCCATTAAGGGGCCTCAGGCATTTACTGCGTTTATGGGCAAGGTGACTCTGCCGTCGCGCAATGCCGGTGCCAGATTCTCGCTCAGCTCCCAGCGCAAACTGAATTCACTGGAGACTTTCAGCATCGACTGGTCCCGCTGGCTCAGAAACGGATTTGTCAGTTGGGTTTATCCGCAACTGTATCATGTCGGCGAAAACAAACCTGACCAATTCAACAGCGAAGCACGTTCAGAACGCGCCGCCGGTGCTATCGGTCTTGCGCTTTACACCGGACCTTTATCAGAAAAATGGTCACTGGAAGGCGTCGGAAATTCGATCAGAAAAGCACGATTGCTCGGGCTTGAATCAGCAATATTTGATTTGAACTCGCTTCTTTTTGAACAAAAGGCCAGTACCAATGCGCATGTTCAAAAAATCTCTGCAGCGCTTGGCACGCGGATGAGAACGTCCATCACCGCGCCCGAAAAACTCTCAAAACCTGAAGAAAAACCACCGCCGCCGCCGGTTTTGCCGTCTCCCGAAGAACTTGCACCGCCACCGGCTCCGGTGTTGCCGACTCCGGTCGCGGCTGAAGACAAGCCGGAACCGAATCCGGAAGTCAGCCCTGCGCCGGAACCTGCAGAGCCGCCAAGTCCGGTCATCAAAACACGTCTTTGTGAATATATGAAAATTACCGCCGCACCTGCAGGCGGAGCTCCGGCGTACCTGTCGTCGGCAAAAGGCGGCATCGCCGACTACGTCAGCAACGGGCAGCTCGTTTACAGACATCTGACACAGATCGGCGAGACGGGAGATGTGATGATGTACATCACGATCTATGATCCGAACAGCGTCACGCGCGTGCGCTGGGTGGAAGCAAAATATCTTGTCGAAAGAAGACCCGAGGAACTAAACTGCGCTCCCTGAAGGAAAACCTTTTTCAGGGCTTTCTGTGACCGTTGTCGGCATGGGGAGGCAGCGCCAAATCTGCAGTGACAGCAAAAAAATCATGAAGATGCGGATAGCGCTCGCGCACTTTCAGAGCCCAGTAAAGCTGCTTCCGCGGCTGTTCGTGACGCAGAAATATTCTGAGCAGCAATTGCTCGTCCGCGCTCAGAACCGCTTTGTTGGACTGCGCCTTTTTTAATTCCGAATTTGCCAGACTTCTGATTTTCTTCTCGGCCGACTGATGCCGCTGACGATAGTTTTCAAGGTCGATCTGCTCATTTTGATGTCTGTGAAAGGTGTCCGAATAATGCATCCACGCACCTGCAAGCAGAGCCAGTGAAGGAACTTCCCTGCCGAAGTGCGCAATCAGCTGCAACACATGTTCTGTCGGATGTGATTCTGCGAGCAGTCGCGCATAGTCGAGCTCCTTGGCTTCATCAAAGTCTGCATCGCCCCCGCGTGTCTTTGAAAAAGATTCAAAAATTCTCATCGCTTCGTGTTCAATGCTGCTTGGCACTTCGGAAGACGGTGGAGTTGACTTGGAACCGTTGGTTTTGCGGACATCAAGACGTCCGCCTTCTATGGAAACAAGTTTTCCGCTCGATTTGCTGCCGGCAGGAAAAACCAGCG
>RFOM01000003.1 GCA_009926615.1 Pseudomonadota bacterium | reverse complement strand
ACTTAACCACCGTTGCGAGGTCAGCCGCGGACCGTTGCAGGATCAGGCCAGAACACAATTGCAGGATTTTTTTCGAGCCCGCCGAAGGAAATCTCAGGAGTAAACGATTCCTTTCATGGCCGGTGCGCAGTTGAGAACTTCTCCTCCGGCAGCCCGCAATGCAGCTTCCACGGCAGGTTTCTGAAGCGGATCGTCCACCATCATGACCAGAACTCCGCCGCCGCCCGCACCGCAGACCTTGCCGCCGGACGCACCGGCTTTGATCGCAGTCGTGTAAAGCGCTTCAAGCACGGGAGTGACAATTCCCGCAGCGAGTGTCCTGCGGATATCCCATTCCGCGCTGAGCAGACGTGCAACTTTTTTCCAATTTTTATTTTGCAGCTCACGCTTCATGTCGGGAACGATTTTTGCAATTCCCGCGCATCGTTCAAGAACGGCCGCATCGTTGGTGAGAACTTTTTCAAGAACCAGCCAGTTGTTGAAAGCACTGAAATGCTGCTGGCCGCTGTGGGCCAAAATCAGATGACGGGCGAGCGTCTGCGGATCGCTGTCGATTTGAGTTGTCGTTGTTCCGAAGGACGTGTGCTGCACGGCCTGCAGCCCGCCGAAGTAGGCAGCAAAATGGTCTTGATTGCCGGCCAGATTGCCAAGGATTCCGGCTTCCAGCGTCTGCGCGGTGCGGCAAAGTTCGTTGCCGTCAACGGTTCTGCCGAGGAGTTTTTCAAAGGCTGTGAGCAATGCGATAACAAGCGAACTGGAACCGCCGAGACCTGAGCCGCGCGGTGCCTGTGCATTGGTTTCAATGGAAACGTTTGCCAGTCCGCGCTCGGTCAGTTGGTTTTTATAAAGGCGTGTGACAGCGCGGTGCAGGACGAAATCACCTGCGTCGTTTTGATGCAGAGATGAACCTTCGGCGCTGCGGCCCAGCGATTTATCATTAAAAGACCAGCTGAATTCTTTGGCATGTTTGAGAGTGACTTTGGCTTCGGCACGTAATTCGACAGCCATGTTGACCGTTTCGACTGGCGCGTTCCACAGTTCAAATTTTTCCTGTAGAATTGCCGCTAATGGCCATATATCAAGTGTCCCGCCTGCGAGATCTATCCGCGTAGGAGCCTGAACGGTACAGGAGATAACGTCGTTCGTCGGGTAGGTGGACATGCCCGTCATGCTGTGGCCTTTCGTTCTGTTTCGCCTTTGGTTTTTTTTAACGGCTTTTATCATACTGAGGTTATGAGTGTCAGAGAAGCAAGCAAAAAAGCAAGATGTGGTTGGAATTATTTTGGCCGCGGGACAGGGGAAACGCATGAAGACGACCCGTCCGAAGGTCGCCCACACGCTTCTCGGGCGTCCGCTGATTGAATGGACTATGAGCCATTTTGTTCAGGCAGGAGTTGCGGATTTGAGTGTCATTGTTTCTCCCGCGCAAACCGAGGTTCATGCGATTGTAGAACGATTTGCTCAAAAAGTAGCCAGCAGGTGCCGTGTGCGGCATGTCTTTCAGGACGTCGCTATGGGCACGGGCCATGCTGCTTTGTGCGGAGTCAAGGCGCTCGAATCTATGGGAGTCAGCGGCGGCACTGCGCTGATCGGCTTGGGCGATGTCCCCGGAGTTGAGCCGGTGATCCTCAACGGTTTGCTTGAACGTCTTCAGACAGACAAAAGTGCGCTGACAGTATTGGCTTTCGATGCTATGGACCCGACGGGTTACGGCCGTGTTCTGAAAACCATGGACGGACAGGTGTACCGGATTCAGGAAGAAAAGGACTGCAGTCCCGAGCAAAGAAATATCCGCTCCTGCAACAGCGGTTTTTTTGTTGCAGATTTTAGAACACTGATTGATTTTCTGCCTCGAATCAAACCGGAAAATGCGGCGCGGGAATATTATCTGACCGATTTGCCCGTTCTGCTCACGGATGCCGGCCGGCGTGTGACAGCGTTTGAAGGAGTTCCCGAAGAAACTGTTCTCGGAATTAATTCACAGGCACAGCTTGCTGATGTGGCGCTTCGGCAGCAGCGCAAGATTGTGCAGCAATTGATGGCGAACGGCGTTCAAATTTTGAATCCGGATCATGTTTATATTGAGGACTCAGTTGTTTTTGGGCAGAACGTTGTCGTTGAACCGTTCGTGTATCTTGCGGGTGATCTGCGAATTTCGGATGAATCGAGAGTTGCGTCGTTTTCGCGGTGGACAAAACAGTCTGACGTTCGTTTATAAGGGGACAAAATATGTGCGGAGTCATTGGTTATGTTGGCGGCGGTGCCGGTCCCTCTTTTTTTCTGAATGCGCTTCGCCGGCTTGAGTACCGCGGATATGACTCTGCAGGAATTGCGATGCTGACCCCTGACGGAGTGGCCATCGAGCGTGCTGAAGGAAAATTGTCGCAGCTTGAAAAGAAGCTCGACAAGTTGCCCGCGAGCGCAAAAGTCGGAATTGGTCACACGCGCTGGGCGACACACGGTAAGCCCACCGAAAACAATGCTCATCCGCACAGATCGGGTCCGATTGTGCTGCTCCACAACGGCATCATCGAAAATTACCGGCAGCTCAAAGAAGATCTGACGGCGCGCGGATATAAATTTCTTTCCGAGACAGACACCGAAGTCGCAGCCCATTTGCTTCACGATGAGTATCTCAGGCAGAAATCCGGAAGTCCGGAAGAGCGCCTGCGCTCTGCATTGCGTTCAGCGGTCAGACAACTGAAGGGGGCTTTTGCATTCGGTATAATTTGTACCGATACTCCCGAGACTCTTTTCGCGGCAAAGCTTGGCAGTCCGCTCGTGATCGGACAGGCCGACGGTGAGTCTTATATGGCTTCGGGAATTACAGCGCTCGTTGAACATACGCGTCAGTTTTTGGTGGTTGAAGATCACGAGATCGTCATGCTCAAACCTGACGGAATCAGCGTCGAGAGTTTTGAGGGCAAACCGGTATCCCGTCCGTTCAGCAAAGTAGAATGGTCGGTATCGATGATGGAGAAGGGCGGATATCGTCACTTCATGCTCAAAGAAATTCATGAGCATCCTATTGCCATCGCCCAGACACTCAACGGCCGGATTGAACGTGATTCGGGCCGCATCAATCTCGCTGATTTGGGAGTTGCAAAACTGCCGCTGGGCAATTTGCAGCGTGTTCAGATTGTCGCTTGCGGAACCAGTTATTATGCAGCTTTGCTGAGTAAATATTTCATTGAAAATCATGCGAAAATTCCGGTTGAAGTTGATTTGGCAAGTGAATACCGGTACCGGACATCAACTGTGAATGCGCAGACACTTGTTATTGCCGTGTCACAGAGCGGAGAAACCGCCGACACACTTCAGGCTGTAAAATCTGCACGGGCCAACGGCGCCCAAACCTTGGCGGTTGTGAACGTCCCCGGCAGCACGATTGCGCATAACTGTCACGCTGAATCACTCACCAAAGCTGGTCCTGAAATCGGTGTAGCCAGCACCAAGGCGTTTGCTGCGCAAGTGACAGCCCTTTACCTTCTCGGGCTTGCGCTTGCTCAGGAAAGGCAAACTCTTGGTCAGGCGGGCCTGAGCATGCTTATGGACGAATTGGTCAAGATCCCCAGCTTGGTTGAGAAGGCGCTCGGGTTATCCGAGTCCATCGAAAAATTGGCTAACCGCTACCAGCAGAACACGAGTCTTTTGTTTATCGGCAGAGGACCGCAGTGGCCTGTTGCTCTTGAAGGATCACTGAAACTTAAGGAATTGTCCTATATTCATGCCGAGGCCTACGCTGCCGGCGAATTGAAGCATGGTCCGATTGCCCTAATCGATGAAAATATGACTGTCGTGTGTCTCGCGCCCCGCGATTCCTACTACGAAAAAACAGTGTCTAATATCGAAGAGATCAAAGCCCGCGGCGGACGGATTTTGGCCGTGGGTCAGGAGAATGACGCGCATTTGCTCGACCTTGCGGATGATTTCATCGGTATTCCGGAATGCTCCGAGACAATTCAGCCTTTTATGACAACCGTGCCTCTGCATTTGCTTGCTTACTGGATTGCCGTCCGCAAAGGGACAGATGTCGATCAGCCGCGCAACCTTGCAAAAAGCGTCACGGTGGAGTGACCGGCTAATCCTTTTTCGGCGGAAAGACTTGCCTATTCTTCCCGAGTGATTGTCGCACCCTGCAACCCCAATTCTGCTAGCCTTTTCTTACGGGAGGCTGATGTGGGGCTGCGGCGCATACTCTTTTCAAATTTGTTTATTCTGCGCTCGTTAAGGCGGCTGACTTTTTTATCGGCCCTTTTCTTTTTGCTTTATCCGTCGTCGATCAACCGAATCAGCTTTCCGACGTTTTCCGGATTGGGCGTCAACCGCGATCCGGCATCGGGTGAAATTGTCGTTCCCCTCGAAGAGATCTATCCGTCACAGCCTCAGGAGGCCGACTCCGATGTCGTCAAATATGCGCTCAGAATTATGGAGCAGCATTACGTTCAGAGAGAGAGACTGGTTCCTCTGAATATGCTCAAGAGCGCTATAAAAAGCCTGAGGCGCGAGTTCGGAAATGATATTCAGATCGGTCTGACGGACGAAGGTGCTGCTGCCGGAAGACTGCTTTTGTCAGGTCACCGAACGGTCAGACTGTGTCCTTCGTCTGCTCAGGAGAGTGCAACTCTTTGTCATCATTCTGAGGATGAATCCGCAAACGTTCCTGCGGGAGTGCAAGTTGTTCTTCGTGTCGGTCTGCGGGTTTTCGGCGTGCTGATGAGTTCCGATCCCGGTTTGAAGAGTCTTGATCTGATTGGCAGATATATCATTCCTGAATACGCAAAATTAAAGGGAGTTTCGTCTTCAAAGGCGATACACGTTTATTTGAACGGACTGCTCGATGAGCTGGATCCGCACAGTTCATATATGACCCGTGACGAGTACAGAGAATTGCGCAGCGGGACTCGCGGGCAATTCGGCGGCGTAGGCCTTGTGATTGATGAATCGCAGGAACTTCCGGTCATTCGGGAAGTTGTTCCAAACAGCCCCGCACACATGGCCGGCATAAGGCCGGGTGACATAATGCTCAAGGTCGGAAAGAAGCTTTCCGCGTTTCGGAGTTTGGAAAATGTGCTGCGGGATATTCGCGAAATTGCCGTCGAAAGGGCATCGCCGGTCTGGTTTTTTCGTCCGTCAAGCAAACGTGTTTACCGGTCCTATCTTGCGCGCGAGGAAATTCCGACACGCAGTGCCGAGATGAGGGTTGTTGAAGGACATCCCGAGATTCTGCACATTCGTGTCACCGGATTTTCAAATCATACGGCGGACGATGTGCAGACTCTTTACGATCATGGCCAGCGCGCTGCGCGCGGCAGGTTAAAATTGATGCTGCTGGATTTGCGCGGCAATCCGGGGGGATTGCTCGATCAGGCAATTCAGGTGTCCGATCTTTTTATCCGGCAGGGAAAAATTGTCTCAACCCGCTCGCGGTTCGAGGAACAGGTAGAACAGGCAACGCGCAGCGCGAAAATAGATTTGCCGTTGGTTGTTCTCGTGAATTCTTCTTCGGCCAGCGCAAGCGAAATTGTTGCAGGTGCGCTGAAAGATCACGGCCGCGCTTTGGTGGTCGGCGAGCGTACTTTCGGCAAAGGCAGCGTCCAAAGTTTATTTGAGCTGGCCACCGGCACCGCGCTTAAATTAACGGTTGCGCATTATTTCACTCCGGCCGGACAAAGTCTTCAGGGGATCGGAATTGAGCCGCATGTAGCAGTCAAGCTTGTTCAGCCCAAAGATGATCACCTTTGGATGTCGGGCAGCAGTGAGCTCGACAGGGAAGAGCATCTTGTGTCTCACCTGCATAACCCGTCGAAGTTGAAATCACATAAGCAGAGTGCGCATAAATTGATGCTGAATATGTGGGCCCTCGCAAAGGCGGAAGAGCAGGTTCTTGAGGGACTCCGCCCTTTGAGCTTTGCGTATCCCTTGGGTGACAACACCAAGTCGTCAACTGTTCTTGATGAAGACGCACTCGCCCGCGTCGGTGTGAAAATGGGTTTAAGCGTCTTCGGCGGCCGGCAGATTGCGGGTGCTTTGACAGAGAAGCAGCTGCGGGACGCTTACCGGAAGGTGTCTTATGATGAGGCTCAGGCATTGAAGGCGGCGGTTGATCAACTCGCGACGCAAGGAAAAGGCGACTGGAAGACGTTGGCCAAGAGCTTCTTTGAGACCGGAGCGGAAGAGAAGGGGTTGGACTCGTCGGCTGCGCAGGCAGCCGGCACGCGCGCAACTCTTTCCGGTGCGCAGGCAGCCGAAAATCAGAAAAAAAGCCGGAGCGGCCGGTTCGTGCGCGATTTCGCGGATTTTTTTGGTATGTGGAGCGGCACCAAAGACAAAGGTAAAGTCTGGCCGTTGTCGGCGCCGAGGCTGTCGCTTTCGGCGAAGTCGCTGATGGCGTGGCAGGGTCCTGCGCAAGTTTTGATGTCGATTGATCCCGCAGAAGTTAAGCTTCCCGCCCGAACGGTCTCGGCAACAGCACTGCTGGGCCTGCGCCTTGACGACTTTCATGACGGACCGGTTGTCTGGATTCCCGCTGATTTCAGCCGGCTCGGAGACAAGTCGTGGGTTGCATCTGTGCGTATTCCTCAGGCCGTGCGGAGTTACCTGTCGATGCTTGCGACGGCCGGAGAGAAGCCTGTTGTCATCGGTCAACTCAAATGGAAATTGGGCGATGTGCCTCTCGCTCTGGGACCGATGCAGATTCCGCAACTGGCCCGCAGGAGGGGCCGTCTGACCGGTTATCTCAGTCAGCGCAGCGGTCATAATATTCTGCATTTTCATTTTTCCGTTTATCCGGATGTGGCCGGCAGAGGCGGTCGTGGCCAGCCGGCGTTGTCAGCTCTGTCCGAAGGTGATTTTGGCGGTTCGGGATTGGAAGTCCTTGTGGCAACACTGACTGACAAAAGACTGGGGATTCCGACTGAGGTCATTCCGCTTCAGCGGATCGGCCAAGGCGAATATCGCGGGGAAACCGAAATTATTTTATCCGAAGTCGAACATCAGGGATTGGGTTTTGGCGGCATAGTCGGCGGCATTGTTCGAAGTACCGCCGGAGATGTTGTCCAAAGCGCGCCGCTGCTTCTGGTCGGTGATGACGGTGTGCGGGCGATTGAAGAGTCCGATTTCGGGCGGCCGGGTGAGGCGATCGAATTTTAATTTTTTTGCGGAACAGTTTCCGCACCCTCAATCAACGCCGGCGGGGTGACTGAAGCTTTAAAGGCGTAACGGTAAAGACGGCCACTTTATTTTTGTCATATGCCGGAATAATTATTTCAATTCGACCGTCGCCGTCGAGATCTCCGACAGTCGATTGCCCTACTGTTGATTCTGCATTCCAAATAACGTGTTCGCGGTATGACCAGTTTTCCGCTCCGTTTTCATTCTCCGGAACAAGCAGATGTGCCCGTTGTGAGCCGTCGCCCGAGACAAGAATCCAAGGCTTCGAAGATGCGTTGCCTGCGGAAAGAGTGGGGTGAAAGGCCAGAATCGTACCCGGAGAAGCCTGTTTGATTCCCTTCTGACGGGTTTCAATTCCAGTCAGCAATGTATGTCTTTTCAGAATTTTGAGTGTGTAGGGATCGAATTCGTATCCGAACACCGAAGCTTTCGAGTCAGGC
The DNA here is from genome assembly GCA_009926615.1 of Pseudomonadota bacterium. GTDB lineage: Bacteria > Bdellovibrionota_B > Oligoflexia > Silvanigrellales > Silvanigrellaceae > RFOM01. Next base: position 97,577 of record RFOM01000003.1, on the reverse strand, counting down.
TCATGGTTGGTGACAAGAAGGTCGATTTTGCCGTCTGCGTTAAGGTCGTTGAGTTGAATATCAAACGCCGCGCCCAGTGTGTTGTCGAGGACAACGTTTTGGAAATTTCCGTCTTCCGTCCGGCGGAGAACAGTCAGTTTGCGCGTTGAGAATTCAGTTGAAATAATGGTCAGCGGCAAATCTTTTTCGGATGCCGGAAGGGCATGATTTAAAATTCTGAAATGCACATCAGGACCGCGTGCAATGAAATGTTCTTTCCACGGCATTCCGGCAGATGCCGGTCCGGGATTTTCGAGCCAGATTAATTCTCCGTCAGGTTTGCCGACCATTGGCATGGTTCCGCGGGCTGTCACGAGGTCAATGAGTCCGTCGCTGTTGACGTCCCATTCCTCCGTTCGGTGATAATACCAACCCTTTTTCGGAGTTGTCAGGACCACCGCGTTTTCGGGATGGTTCCATGGAACAAAGGTCACTGCACCTGTGGATTTGCCGGGAACAAGGAAGCCGCCTGCAACGAGAAGTCCTTCACCCGAAAAAATTTTCGACTCCACCATCCGCGCTTCGTTGGGCCAGGTGATTTCCTTGTTGAGTACCGCCGTATCAAGCTCACCGGTCGAAGTCAGCCCTCTGTCCCAGCCGGTAATTGACGTGAGATGGTCTTTTCCGAAGGCCTGAAATCCTGAAATCAGCAGGTGCGGAGCTTTGGTCGCCGGATCAACCGCAAAATTCAGATATCCCGGCTTCTGAACGTCGAGGATGACGCGTTCGTCGATTTTATATTTTTCATTGACAGCGACGCTCCTGCCGTGGGTTTCGGCAGTGGAGGAACAAACAGGGAAAGCAAGCAGAACAAGGGTCAAAGGCGCAGCTGCGCCCCGCAGTTTCGGCATCATGATAAGTTCTCCGGTTTTTTCTGCCTTCTCAATTACCCTGAGTTCGCAAAAAGACCAAGCTTTCCCATGATGTTTTCCACGAATAACCGAACCGTTTTTGCAAATTATTGTATGTTTCTTCGCATGTTCTGAGCAGTTCGGCGGGTTGTTTTTCGTAGTCGCCGGTGCCGAAGGTCAGCATTCCTTCCTTGGTCCTCTCGATGAGCTCCTTTTTGCTCTCATAGATTCTTCGTTCAACTGTCTGCAGCTCAGACTTGAATACTTTTCCGATTTCGAGGCCCGCTCCCGGGTTTTCGACTCGCCATGAAGCAATTTTGGCGACGAGTGCTTCCCTGAGTTCGCGTTTTTCGCCGTTCAGACCCAGCAGTTCTTCCATTTCTTCCATGATTTGTTCGCTTGCCGGCTCAAGTTTTTGAGTAATGTCATTCACAAGATTTTCTTTTTTCAGATAGGCCACGATATGCTTCAGATATTTTTCGAATGCACGGTTGTATTGGCTTTCATCGAATAAATTCATGGAAATCATGAATTCCCTGTGAAAATTCTGCGCGTACGTAAATCGGATGAATTTATGGAACTCTCTGAAATCGTGATATCCGTTCCGCGGTTCGAACTGCAGATAGTCATACACTGACCTGTCGCGCATCAGATTTTCAATTTCGTCGATGACCGCAAGCGCGCTGACCTGATCTCTGGTCGGATGCTGCGATGCGAAGTACAGAAGCATCTTCATTTCGCGCGGCGAGGCACCGAACCGGCCTTCGTAAAAGTGCGAAGCCTGTGATTCGCGTTTGATCTCCGGCACAAGTTTTTTGAGCTGACCTTTTTCCGCATCCGAAAAGTGCATCGACGGCTCAAGACCGTCATACAGCGCGAGTTTTTCAAACGGATCAAGGCGGGCAATCAAATTGCGCGCGTTAAATTCAAAAAATTCGGGATCCGGCGGCCGCAGGCGCGTGAGCACGGCCCATTTGGCGAGAAGGTCGAGTGCATGCGGACCAATCGCGCGGTTTCTGGAAATGGTTCTGACATCCTCGTCGTATATTTTTGCTTCAAGCTGGGAAGACAGCAGATACGGCACGCGAATTAATTCAAACCGTCCTTTGAAGGACGGCCAGTCCGGAGAGGCTTTAAATGCATCAAGGTGCTTTTCGTTTGCACTTCCCATCATGACGAGGTCGAGGTCGGCTTGTCCCGACGTCAGACCGATACTCATTTTTTCGACCGTCGTGAGCAGGTATTTGAACGCTTCGAGCGGCCGCTTGAGGAGGTCGGCAAATTCGATAAAACCGCGGCTCGCATCGATCAAATCGCCCGAGGGTTCATAAAAGCGGATGTTTTGCAGCACGGGAGGAATGTTCTGAAGATTGCGCTCCATGGTAATTTGCTTGTCCTGAGCATCAATGGTCATTTGCGGTTCTACGGTGGCAATTCCCGTTCGGTAGCGCGAGCTGAAGAAGAATCTTTCGACCTGCACATGTCTGAAAACTTTTTCCAGATCTCCGTGGTAGGCCACCAGCAGTGCTTCAAATATTTTCTGATTTTTTGCGCTCAGTTCGCTTTCCGACAGGAATGCGGATGAAGTGTCCTGAGAATTTCCGTCTTTGTTTGCCGTCAGAAAGATGCTGCGTTTTGAAGGCGGCAGCAGGTAGACAGGATTTTCTTTGAGCTCACTGACAATCTTGCAGAGCAGTTCATCGTCACTGAGGTGGGCAAAGCTTCCCTTTGAGTTCCACTGCGCGGGTCCGTCACCGAAGCCGATTTTTTTGTTTGCGTCGCCGGCGCTGAGGCCCTCGTGACCTATTTTGTCATTTGGAAAGACCCAGTTGAATCTGTATATCGCTCCGTCATCGGTTTTCGAATATTCTTCAAGAGCAAGCGCGAGCGCTTCGGCAGTCGATGATTTTGAAGATCCGTTCGGGCCGTGCAGCAGGATCAGTTTGTCCACGCGGCCCTGTCTGACGAACTGTTCGAGGATTTTGTAGATGTGGTCGTGAGCTTCATGCTGTCCGACAATCGGAGGGCGGCTTCGTCCGCGATTGCGTTCAAAAACTTTGAAATGCCTTCTTTTGCCTTCATGTCCCTGTGCAACCTCTTCCACTCCGTAGAAGTCGATCATGTCTTTCAGATATTGCGCTGATGATCTCAGCAAATGTTGAGGTTTCTTTGCGCACAGATCAAGATATTCGTCGAATGACAGGATATAATTTTTCTCTTTGAAATCGCGCTTCGATTCCAAGGTCAGTGCTTCCAGTAGTTCCCGTGTTTGTGGTGCGTTTGCCATGATGTGTCCTGATTGTGAAAGTCTTGCCCCGCGCACTTGTTCTCTGCAGATGATAGTTTAATATCCTTGGTAAGGTAAGTACTGAGTGCCAAACGACCTGATACGAGGTGTTTGAATTTGAAAAAGAAATTTGTGCTCGACACCAATGTTTTGCTTGCAAACCCGAATGCGATTTTTTCGTTTGAGGATAATGACGTTTACATTCCCATATCCGTGATCGAGGAAATTGATACCTTTAAAAAAGGACTGAGCGAGACGGGGCGAAACGCGCGTCATCTTTCCAGAATTATGGATGATTTGCGCAGCAGGGGGTCATTGAGTACGGGTATTCCTCTTTTTCCCGACCGTATGGACAGCGGCCACGTGTTTGTCACCCTTGACTCGGATATGGCATTGCTGCCTCAGTATTTTGAGCGAAAAGCGGACAATTTGATTTTGTCCGTGGCACTGATGCTCAAGTCAAAGTCGACCTTGCCGGTTGTTCTTATTACCAAGGATTCCAATCTGCGCATCAAGGCTGATGCATTGGGTGTGGCGGTCGAAGATTTTGAAGCTGACAAAGTCAACATCGACGAGCTCTATACCGGCATAGCTGAGTTTGAAGTTGACGGCCGTCTGCTGCGCGATTTTCTTGCAACAGGTTCGGTTTCTCTTGAATCCTATGAGTTGATGCCGAATCAGTATGTCATTTTGCGTGATGCGGAGCAGGCTTCCCAGTTTGTTTACGGCAAATTTGATCATGTGACAGGCTCCCTCAAGCCGTTGAATTTCGGCGGCAAGGATTATGTCTGGGGGATTTATCCAAGAAACCTTGAACAAAGTTTCGCGCTTGATTTGTTGCTCGACGATGACATCAAGATGGTGACGCTCGTCGGAACCGCCGGTACCGGAAAAACTCTGCTGGCCATTGCCGCGGGTCTTGAGAAGACGACAGACGAGGCTCGCTATCAGAAGTTGTTGGTCAGCCGTCCGATTTTTCCGCTTGGTCGCGACGTTGGTTATTTGCCGGGAAGTTTGGAAGAGAAACTTAATCCTTGGATGCAGCCGATTTTTGATAATCTTGAGTTGCTGCTCGGCGGACATTCGCAGGGAAGAGGCAAGAGGCTTTCGCAGAGTTATCATGAGCTGATTTCTCAGGGCATACTTGAAGTAGAACCATTGACCTATATCCGCGGCCGTTCCATTCCCAATCAGTTTTTTATTGTTGATGAAGCGCAAAACCTGACGCCTCATGAAATCAAAACGATTTTGACCCGCGCCGGTGACAACACAAAAGTGATTCTGACAGGCGACCCTTACCAGATCGATAATCCCTATGTTGATGCCGCATCCAATGGTCTGACTTACGTTGTGGAGCGTTTTCGGCGGGAAGGAATCGGGGGACATGTGACCTTGGTCAAGGGAGAGCGTTCCGCGCTGGCGACAATTGCTGCGAATTTGCTCTGAGGAATGGACCATTTGTTTGCGGGTAGTCGAATATGAAGATGTTGGACTCTGTCTGGCTTTCTATTGTCGAGGGTGTCACTGAGTTTTTGCCGGTGAGCTCTACCGGACATATGATTCTAGCCCGCCATTTTCTCGGTTTGAACCGGTCCGACGCGCTGGATGCATTTCTGGTCATTGTTCAGGCAGGTGCGATTCTGGCCGTCATTTCGGTTTTTTGGCCGACTTTGTTGGCTTGGCTGAAGGCTTGGCTGGCGCTTTTTTTTCGCAAGGCGGACGGCACAAAAGCCTCCTTGATTCTGGCCCGTCAGCATTCGCTGTATTTTGCTTTTTCTGTCGTTCCTTTTGCAGTCTTCGGCTTTATTTTTAAAGATTTCGTCAAATCACTTTTTGAAGTCCGGGTTGTTGCTTATGCATTGCTTGCGGGTGGCATTCTCATTTTGGTGGATGAATGGTTTCTTTCGCGAAGACGGGCAGGGCGCGAGCGATCAATTGAGAGTTTGGGTTTTTTTGATGCGTTGATTGTAGGTTTGGGTCAATGCTGCGCACTTTGGCCCGGGTTCAGCCGTTCGGCCGCGACTATTCTCTTTGGCCGCTGGCGGGGGTTTTCGCGGACTGCTGCTGCTGAAATTAGTTTTCTTGTTGGTTTGCCAACGCTGTGCGGAACGGCTCTCTACGAGGCTAAAAGCTCTTGGCATCTGATTGATTCGGAATTGAGAGTCCAGCTTGGAATCGGAATTCTTGTTTCTTGGTTCACGGCATATATTTGCGTTAAAGGCTTCTTGGCTTTCCTTAAGCGCTTCCCGCTGACCGTTTTTGCTTATTACAGAATAATTGTCGCGGCGTTGCTTCTTTATTTTATAAATTAGCAATCGTAGGTGTGTTTTCGGTCGCGGAAACGAGTGCGAGCCCTCTTTGCTCTCTGATCACGGAGATGTGGCCGTTGATTTGACCACCCTCATGGGTGATCATTTTGGGTGAATTGATTGAGCCTTCAATGTAGCCGCTTGCAAGAATCTCGGTGCAGTGTTTGGTCACAATGTCACCTTGAACTTTACCGCCGATAATGGCGACTCCGACACGGACATTGCCCTGCACAAGTGCAGTTTCGCCGACAATGAGCGTGTCCTCGGAGTCAATATCACCGTAAAATTTTCCGTTGAGTCTCACGACACCTGTAAATGTGAGTTTACCTTCAAATTCACATCCTTCTTCGAGGAAGGCCCGAATTTCTCTATCGTTGTATGAAGAGTCCGGTTTTTTCATGGGTCTTTGATCTCCCCAGTCCATTGAAAGCTTGAATCACGAATTTAAGTCATCAACCTGCGCGGATTAAGTGCGGGCGACAACATTAGCTCGGCAATTCTCTCCAAATCCTCAAAAGTATAATAGCTAATCTCAATCCGACCTCGGTCCGCGGTTCCGGTGATCCTGACTTTGGTTCCCAGATGCCCCTTAAACTGGTCACACAAGTGACGAAGGTCGGGAGAAAGCTGCGGAGAGCCTGAAGGTTCGTTGGCATCTCGGTCCTTTTTGAGTTCTTTAACTATGTCTTCAGTTTGCCGGACCGAAAGTTTCTTTGAAATGATCATGTCGCGAACTTTGAGCTGCATTTTTTTCTCATCCAGAGAACAAAGAGCCCTCGCGTGTCCCGCAGTTAATGCTTTTGCTTGAAGATCAGTGAGTATTTCAGCGGGAAGACTCAGGAGGCGCAAACTGTTTGCAACGGTCGCTCTGTCCTTTCCGACTTTGTTGGCAAGCGTGTCTTGGGTGTATGAGTGTTCGTCAATGAGTCTCGAGAATGCACGGGCTTCATCGAGCGGACTTAATTCCTCTCGTTGAATGTTTTCAATCAGCGCAAGTTCAAGAGAACTGTGTTCAGAGGGCTGCCGTATGACGCAGGGGACCTTGCTCAAGCCTGCAATCTGGGCTGCGCGCCACCTTCTTTCACCTGCAATAATCGTAAATTTATCCGGTTCAGTGGTTGGGGCGATGACTATCGGCTGAAGAATTCCATAGCTTTTTATGCTGACGGCCAATTCATCGAGCGTAGAACTGTAAAATTCGGTTCGGGGTTGATCCACAAGCGGTGTCAATTGAAGCGGTGAAAGTTCAAGGACCTGTTGTCCTGCGGACTGAGATGCCTGAGTCCGCTTTTGCAGGTCAGGCAGGTCGGATGTTTTGAGGGTGTTCATTCCGGCAAGCGGATTCGCAATTGCATTTGGAGTTTCACCGGTCGGCTTAGCTGCAAGTGCAGGGGATTTTGGAGATACATCTGTATTCGGTTTGGAACCTTGAATGTTGTCTTCGGCTTTTGCGACATTGGCGTTATTCTGGTTACTCAGAACATTGTTTATCGCCGCGATGGGCGTGTTCGTATTTGGTTTCGATGCGTCTGCGTTGAGGAGCGCTCCGAGTCCTCGGCCGAGTCCGTTCGGTTTCTTTTGCATGCCTGACCTCCCTGGTTATGGATTTGCAGTGGGTTCCGTAAATTGTGAGCTGTTTCTTTTTTGTGCCGGAGTTATCCTTTTGAGTTGCGTTCTTGCGAGGAGTTCCTGCGCAGCTTCCATGTACGCAAGGGCTCCCGGACTTGAAATGTCATAAAGGATAATCGGCTTGCCGTGAGAGGGTGCCTCACCGAGTTTTACATTTCTTGGAATCTTGGTGCTCAGAACGGTGTCTTTAAAATGTTCACGCACATCGACTTCGACCTGATGAGAAAGATTGTTTCTGCGGTCGAACATTGTCAGCAGTATGCCCTCGATATCGAGTGAAGGATTGAGGAACTTTTTGACAAGCTCGACCGTTTTCATGAGTTGCGACAGTCCTTCGAGGGCAAAGTATTCGCATTGCAGCGGAACGAGAATGCCGTGGGCCGCTACAAGTGCGTTGACCGTCAGGAGTCCCAGTGCGGGCGGGCAGTCAATCAGAATAAAGTCGTAATTATTTTTTAACAGATTGAGTGCGTCTTTGAGACGGTGTTCGCGGCCCAGTGCTGAGACGAGTTCGATTTCAGCACCGATAAGTTCTTGGTTAGCCGGGATTAGGTCCAGATAGCTGAGTTCAGTCTTGACTATGCAATCCGCCGGTGCGGACTCTTGAATAAGCATCTCATAACTGCTCGGTTTTAGGCTGCGGGATTCTACACCCAAAGCGCTGGATGCATTCCCTTGGGGGTCGAAGTCGACCAGCAGGACTCTGTATTCCGCCGCGGCAAGCGAAGCGGCAATATTGACTGCGCTGGTGGTTTTACCAACTCCGCCTTTTTGGTTGGATAACGCGATAATTCTTGCTTCTGCCATGTGGTAGCCTCCGTGTCGCCCGACTTGGCAATAGAACTGAAGATTCAAGTGTGTCGTCTGTCTGACGTTTCTTACATCGGAGTCTGCTTTAACTGCAAGTTATCCGGCGCTGGAAATGAAATTGTTCTGAGATTTCGGGCCAGACAAAAGCTTGACATTGTTCCACGTGAAACGCTCGGTATTTGTGCAATTAGGTGTTCCACGTGAAACATAAAGCCTCAAGGCGATGTTCTGAAAATGTCCATCGCGAAGAAAAATCAGCCGTGCGAAATACAAGGCTCAAATAAGGAGCTCCTGTTATGCATGATTCATGCAGTCAATTTCTTTCGGTTCTGTTAACCCGCAAAATCGAATCCGAAGCACAACGATGGTTCGCGACTCTCGAATGCGGTTTTGATGTTGTTGTTCATGCTGCTGACCCCATCTTGCGGGCTGCAGTCCGAAATTATCTCGAAGGCAATCGCAAAGGCCTCAGGGTCGGCCCGCTGGAAGTCCAATTTATCGGCGGCGAGGAGAACAACATCAAAATTGCGGCGGCACCGATTCATTCCTCCGTAAAAAATTCTGCAAGCTCCACGAAAGTCCGTAAACTGACAGTCTGTGCGCAGGCCATTCCCGCCGGCACGGCTGCCGTTCCGTTCACACTTCCATGCGCGGAGGACCTCCTTCCCAGCCCTGCGGCTATGACGGCTCAGTTTCTCGAAACGTCGGGATTGGAAAGATACATTGATGTTTTTGACGGACAAAAAATGGCTTTGCTGCGAAAAATTCTCGAAAACCATGGTCCTGAGGTGTTCTTCGATGCGGTTGTTCAGGTTGCTTTTATCGCCGGATACCGAGGTCAGGATGAGGCGGCCATGGAGTACCTTGGGAAGCTGGCCAGTGAGCAGGGCAGGCGACGCACTGAAAATCAAGCCGGCGGAACATCCAAAGGTCAGGCGCTGAGCGCAAGTTCATCAGACCTTTCCGCTCTGTTTGACCGCCTTATCGAGCTTCAGGAGCCGCACGACGTCTTCAAGGCTGCCTTGGCTTACTACGTCTTTCAGAAGAGAAAAATCACCCAGACAGAAGCGAGCAGGATTCTCAAGGTCTCCAGATCGACTCTGCAAGCACATCTTCAGCTCGCGGAGCGTCTCAAAGTTGCGGACTATTTTGTATAGCCATCCCTTGAGTTTGCGAGCCGTTTAGACTGGCCAATCGTCCACATTCTGAGCGGCTCGGACAATTGCCTAAACTGCGCATCCCAAGCACTTGCGCGAACATAAACTAAACAGTAAGAAACCGCCAAAAGGCCCCATGGCCCTTCGAGTCACACCGGTTCCATCCCACAAAAAGGGAAATCTAATGGCTGAATTAAAACTAAAACCTGAACTCATCCCCATGCTGATTCAGGGGGGATTCTACTTAGCGGCCTTGGTGTCCGCGAAATTTTTGCTTGTAAAACCGTTGCTTGCCCTCACCAACGAACGCCGCCGGCGCACAGATGGAGCGGTTGATTCCGCAAAGGGAATCGAAGCTAAGCTCGAACGTCTTGAAAAGTCATATAAAGATGCCCATCAGTCGGCTCTTTCCGAAGCCCGTGAACTCTTTAACAATCAGATTCTTGCGGCACAGGCTGAGTCGTCTGGAATTATGCAGCACGCACACGAGGCATCAAAGGAAAAACTCAAAGATATCCGCGAGCAAGTCGCCTATCAAATCGCCGGCGAACGGGAAAAGATTCCATACACGGTTTCAGAGTTGACCGAACTTGCGCTGTCGCGTCTGGCCAAAAATTCTGCGCTCGCAGTTGCTGTTTTGACCGTGGTGTCTTCGGTCGGACAGGCTTCCGGTGGCGGCGCAGTGGATCCCATCTACGGGATTTTATGGCCCTATTTTCAGTTTGTCGTTTTTGCTGCAGCTTTGACTTTCTTTGCCCGAAAGGGTGTCTCAAAAATGCTTGAGGGCCGGCGTGACGCTCTTCGCACAAAGTTGTCCGAAGCCCGCGAGGCCATGCTGCTTGCCCAGCGCAAAAGCGAAGAATACGAAGCCAAGCTCAAAAACCTGCAGGCAGAAATTGAAGCACTGCGGACTGATTTTGCGAACGAAGGGGTTCTTCAGCGCGACAAACTCATTCATGACGCGAACGAGGCCGCGGCTCAGATCCTGCGCGATACAGAACGTGTCGGACGGCAGATGATTGCCGAAGGCAAAGAGCAGCTCCGTAAAGAAATTTTCGAGCAGGTTGTGGTTGCTCTGGATATGAAGCTGACGGGCGACACTCTGACAAAGATCGACAGTTCATTGCGTCAGAATGCGCTTGCAGGTTTGCGAAACTCAACACAATTGCCGGCATCGGTCTGAAACAAGACGTGCAGAGGGGAACATATGAAGGTCAGTACAGGACAGCTGGCACGCAGGTATGCGACGGCCCTGTTTGAAAGCGCACTGGAGCTCCAGCAGGTCGATGTGCTTTCAACCGAGGCTCATGCACTCATCGGTGTGCTTACACCCGAGGTCGAGTTGTTTTTTTCGAGTCCGGCACGCAGTGCTGCTGAAAAACAACAACTGGTCCAACTGCTTTCCGAGAAGCTCGCGCTCAGCGCGCCGACTACTCGGGCATTGAATTTAATGGTTCAAAACGGCCGCTTGTCACATTTAAAACTTGTGATGAAAAAGGTCCTCGAGAAGATTGATTCACACAAAAATATTTTGCGCGGGCAAATCAGATCGGCCAGTCCGATGGCACCTTCGGAAATCGCCGAACTGGAAAAAAGTCTGTCCCAGTCTCTGGGCCGGAAGGTTGTTTTTGAATGTCATACAGAGCCGCAATTGCGCGCGGGTATGGTTGTAAACATTGGGACTCGTCAGATTGATGCGAGCCTTAAGACACGTCTTTCAAACCTTAAAGAAAACTTGAGTCAGGGAGTCTAACAGATGGAACAGATCCGCATTGATGAGATCAGCCAGTTACTTAAACAGAAAATTCAGGCCCTCGGTCAGACTGCCGAAGTTGCGGAGACGGGAACCGTTGTTTCCGTTGCCGACGGGATTGCCCGCGTTTACGGCCTCGACAAGGCGATGACCTCCGAGACCGTGACCTTTGAAAACGGAACCAAAGGCTTGGTTCTCAACCTCGAAGAAGACAACGTCGGTGTTGCGATTTTCGGTGAAGCAGACAAAATCCGTGAAGGAATGACGGTCAAAAGAACGTCCGAAATCAACCGTGTGCCTGTGGGGCGCGGACTTCTCGGCCGCGTTGTCAACGCGATGGGTGAGCCGCTTGACGGGCTTGGGCCAATCAAAACAGATGCGACATCGGTGGTTGAAGTTAAGGCTCCCGGCATCATGGCCCGCAAGAGCGTCCACGAACCTCTTCAGACCGGTCTCAAGTCCATTGATGCCATGATTCCGATTGGCCGTGGACAGCGCGAGCTCATCATTGGTGACCGCCAGACGGGTAAGACTGCGGTCGCACTCGACACGATCATCAACCAAAAGGGCAAGGGCGTTGTCTGTATTTACGTCGCCATCGGGCAAAAGGCTTCGACGGTTGCGCAGGTTGTTGAGAAGCTCCGCAAGGCCGGTGCTCTTGAGTACACAATCGTGGTTGTTGCCGGTGCTTCGGATCCTGCGCCTTTGCAGTTCCTCGCGCCTTACTCGGGTTGCACGATGGGTGAATACTTCCGTGACAACGGACAGCATGCGGTTATTTTCTATGACGACTTAACCAAACACGCACAGGCGTATCGTGAATTGTCCCTGCTTCTTCGCCGTCCTCCGGGTCGCGAAGCTTATCCCGGCGACGTTTTCTATCTCCACAGCCGTTTGCTTGAACGCGCGTGCAAACTCAATGACGAACTCGGTGCGGGCAGTCTGACTGCATTTCCGATCATTGAAACACAGGCCGGCGACGTGTCAGCGTATATTCCTACGAACGTGATTTCGATTACTGACGGTCAGATTTACCTTGAAGCCGACCTTTTCAACTCAGGTCTGCGTCCTGCCGTGAACGCCGGTTTGTCGGTTTCCCGCGTGGGCGGTTCGGCTCAAATTGGTGCGATGAAGCAAGTCGCAGGCAGCTTGCGGCTTGAACTCGCTCAGTACCGCGAACTTGCAGCCTTTGCGCAGTTCGGTTCGGATCTCGATGCCGTGACCAAGCGTCAGCTTAACCGCGGCCAGCGGCTGATGGAACTTCTCAAGCAGGCTCAATACAACCCGATGCCGGTTGAAAAACAGATTCTTGTCATCTTCGCTGCAACAAGCGGTGCAATGGATGATGTGGATGTCCGGAATGTTGGCAAGTTTGAGGCACAAATGCTCGAATACTTCGATAGAAATTATCGTGCCGAGCTTGACGAGATTGGCAACGGAAAGAAGATGAGCAACGAGCTTCAAACCAAGATCAAATCTGGCCTTGAGGCGTTCGCCAAGAGGTTCGACGCAAATGCCGGCTAACCTGAAAGATCTCCGCACACGTATTAAAAGCGTGAAAAATACTCAGCAGATAACCAAGGCGATGAAGCTTGTGTCTGCTGCCAAGTTTGGTCGTGCGCAGAACAACGTTTTGCAGGCGCGTCCTTATGCCCGCTCACTTGAAAAGCTTGTTGTCAAACTCGTTGCCGGTGCGCGCGGAGCAGATTCTGCTTTGAACCTTTTGAAGTCCGGATCGTCCGGCAGAGTGCTGCTCATTGTGATTTCCTCAGAAAGAGGTCTGTGCGGCGGTTACAACACAAACACCGTCAAAGCTGCACTGAGAGCAGTGGATGAGCTGGTTTCTGCCGGTAAAAAGCCTGTGGTGATGTGTATCGGCAAGAAGGCGTTTCAGGTTTTGTCCAAGCGTACATTACCGGGCGGCGTCAAAGGGCAGAAGCAAGTCCCGATGCAGAAGTTTGTTGAAGCTCCTGCTTCTGTGATGAGTGAAAATGAAAACGGAATTTTTCAGCTGGGAATGACTTTTGACAAGCCCAATTACGAATTTGCGCAGACGCTGGCGACTGCAGTTGAGACGGCGTTCGGTTCGGGTGAAGTTGGTGAAGTGCATATTGTGTACAACCAATTTCAGTCGGCGATGACGCAGGTTCCTGTCAGCGAGAAGGTTTTGCCGTTACAGTCCGGCGGGTCGGAAGACGGGGTCACCGGTGAAAGTATTCTGGAACCGTCGTGGAGTGCTTTGGCAGAAACGATTCTTCCGCGATATCTGGCAACCAGAATCTATCAGGTTTTGCTGGAGGCCATTGCCAGTGAACACGGCGCGCGTATGACGGCGATGGATAACGCAACCAGAAATGCGAAAGACATGGAACGCCGTCTGCAGATCACCTATCAGCGGGCACGTCAGGCAGCAATTACACGCGAACTTATTGAGATTATCAGCGGCGCAGAGGCTCTCTAAGAGCGGCCGTTAAGGGAGTGATGACGTATGAAAATGGGACGTATTGTTCAGGTTATGGGACCGGTAGTTGACGTTGAATTCGAGAAGGGCCACCTTCCGGCAATTTACAACGCGCTGAAGACGACCAACGTGCAGATCAGCAACGACAAGAATAATCTTGTTCTCGAAGTGGCTCAGCATTTGGGTGAAAATGTTGTCCGCGCAATCGCGATGGACTCGACCGACGGTCTTGCCCGCGGTGAAGCTGTTGCCGACACGGGCGAGCAAATCACTGTGCCGGTTGGCAACGACGTGCTTGGTCGTATTTTGAACGTCACCGGTGATCCGGTTGACGGCCAGTCCGCCGTGAAGGCCGAGAAGCGCTACCCGATTCACAGAAAGGCACCCGAATTTACACGCCAAAGCACAAAGGTCGAGATGCTCGAAACGGGCATCAAGGTTGTTGACCTGCTTGCTCCTTATCAAAAGGGCGGAAAAATTGGATTGTTCGGCGGCGCCGGCGTGGGCAAAACAGTTTTGATTATGGAGCTCATCAACAACATCGCCAAAAAGCACGGTGGTTTTTCCGTGTTCGCAGGCGTGGGCGAGCGCACGCGCGAGGGCAATGACCTCTATCATGAAATGAAGGACTCGGGCGTTATCAACAAGGTGGCTCTTGTCTACGGACAGATGAACGAACCACCCGGAGCCCGCTCCCGTGTTGCTCTTACGGGATTGTCGGTTGCCGAATATTTCCGTGACGAACAGAATCAGGACGTGTTGTTTTTCGTTGACAACATCTTCCGCTTTACACAGGCGGGTGCAGAAGTGTCCGCACTTCTCGGTCGTATTCCTTCGGCGGTGGGCTACCAGCCGAACCTTGCAACTGAAATGGGTGAGCTTCAGGAGCGCATTACGTCGACGAACACGGGCTCGATTACCTCTGTTCAGGCAGTCTACGTGCCTGCGGACGACTACACGGACCCTGCGCCTGCAACCGCTTTTGCTCACTTGGATGCTACGACGAACCTTGACCGTTCCATCTCGGAGAAAGGGATTTATCCTGCGGTTCACCCGTTGAACTCAACCAGCCGTATTCTCGACCCGCTTATTGTCGGTCAAGAACATTATACGATTGCCCGCCGCGTTCAGCAGATTCTCCAGCGCTACCGTGAACTTCAGGACATCATTGCAATTCTCGGCATGGATGAGTTGAGTGAAGAAGACAAGCTGACGGTTGCCCGTGCGCGCCGTATTGAGCGTTTTCTTTCCCAGCCGTTCCACGTTGCTGAGCAGTTCACCGGCAACGCGGGCCGTTATGTTCAAATTGAAGATACCATTCGCGGATTCAAGGAAATCTGTGAAGGTAAGTGGGACCACCTGCCTGAGTCATCCTTCCACATGGTGGGAACCATCGAAGAAGCGGTGGAGAAGGCCAAGCGTTTGTCCGCTGCGCAGTGATCCGCAATCGATTGAGAGGAACGTTTCATGCAAGCAACTCAACAGTATCCAATGAAATTGACGGTTCTGACGCCAACGCGCCGGATTGTTGAGGGTGTTGGATGTTCTTCAGTGCACTTTCCAAGCACGAAGGGTGTTCTGGGGATACTTCCGGAACATGCCGACCTCGTGTGTGCGCTTGGAACAGGGCTTGTCTATTTTGACAGCAACAATACGACGACTTTTCTCACCGTTTCAGGCGGTGTCGCCAAAGTTGACGGTAACTCCGTCACTTTGCTGGCTGATATCGCCGAGGATGCGGCTTCCATCGATGTGGGCCGCGCCCAGAGGGCCTTGGAGCGCGCGCGTGAACAGCTGACTGCGGGCGGGTCGAACGGCACTCCCGAAGAGGTGCAGGACGCGGTTTCGGCTCAGGCCAGAGCATTGGCACGTATTGAGGCGGCCACGCTTCACTCTGCGGGTCGATGAGCTGACGTTAGCCTCATTTTTTTCTGACAACATGATACACTCGGGGGGATGTAAAAATCCTCCCGTTTTTTTTTGGAGAAGACCTATGGCGAGCGATGATGTTCGGCCCTTTTGGCTGGTCGTTGACATACGTTCGGCTTCGACTGACGGACATTCGGGTGTTGCGCGTTTCGTGATTGGTCTTTCAAGGGCCCTGAGTGAGGCACTCTCAGTCAGGAGAAGCAATAACGACGCAGCAACGGCTCATGTGAAAATTCTGTTGATTGCCAAAGCTGAACCTCCCCGATGGGCCATAGAGCTTATTCAGGAAAATCCGACTTTGGTGTCATTTTGGAGCGGCGGGCCGGGCGCTCTTTCCCCGCAGTGGGAGAAGCCCCAATATATGTGGTCCAGCCGAGTTTTGAAATGGATTTTGAAGTGGTCAAAGGGGCAGTTTTACTGGATTGCGCCGGGTAATTTTGACAGGCCCGTGATGACCGGATTGTTACTTCCGAGGGCCATGCGGTCAAGAATTGTTCAGGTCATTCACGATACCATTCCGATCGATCACGCGCGTTCGATGAGTTTTTTATTTCGGGCGCAATTTTCTTTCATCGTCCGCCGGACTCTCACAAAATTGCCGTTTGTATTTACGGTTTCAAAGGATTCGGCTGACAGATTGTCCCGTTTGTCGCCGCGCAGAACTCAACCTGTTTTTGTTTTGCCGAGCGGTATTGAGTCCATTTTCGGTTCTCTTCCGCGCTACAGTTCACTCGCTGAACTTATTTCGGCACGGCGCGCCTTTCTGGATATTCTTTTTGCGGGCAACCCTGAGTTCGGCAACCCGATGCAGGCTGCCCAACAAAGCCGGCCGAGAGGTGAAGAACTTGATCAACTCGTTCGCCGCCGTTGGATTCTCGGGGTAGGCCGCTCGCAAAAATACAAGGGATGGGAGCTGGCAGAAGACGTCGCCCAGCAACTCCACAGCGATCTTTCCGAAGGAGTGTTGTTTATTCGCGTCGGCGGCGACGAAGACGGCGCGGCAAACAAAAATCCCAAGGCGGGCGGCAAACAAACCGGCGTATCGGGGTATGATGAAGCAAAGTCCGGATTGAAAGTTTCATATACGGAAAACGGTATTGTTCTCAGGACAGAATCTTTGCCCGATGAAATGCTTGCGCAGCTTTACCGTTGCGGTGACGTGCTTGTCCATCCGAGTCAGGCCGAAGGCTTCGGCTTTCCTCCTGTTGAGGCTGCTCTGTCCGGCCTGCCTGTTGTTTACAGATCCGGAACCGCGGTTGACGGTCATTTTTCCGGCCATTCATTTCATCCGCAGTTTTGGCAGAGTGTCGATACTGACGAAGCGTCCGCATGGCGTGAAGCTTTGCTGTCGGTTTTGCGCAACAAGTCCGGTCTTGACGTTTTCATAAATGAAATGCATGCAGCGGTTCATCCGCGGTCTTTTATTTGTCAGCGCGGAGGCGGTCAGGATTTTCGATGGCTGCGGGCGGCGGAAAGTTTGCTGTCGACACTGTTTTCCGAGACTGCGCGGATTCCTGCGGAGGTCACTGAATGAGGGTGATTTTCTGGGGCAGAATGCTGCCCAAAGTGGTTGAGTCGGTTGTCAATGAGTTGAGCAACGGCACGCGTAAACTGCAAATTTGCATTCAGGTTGATCCCGGTGTGCGCGCTTCCGAGTTTTCATCGCCGTACCTCGACGAGGTTATTCGGGTTGATGCTTTCAGTTTTGATGCGCTCGAGCGAAAACTGGTCGAACGCAGAGAGCCGGCTCTTCTCGTTCTTGATCTGTGGGGATTTCTTTTTGCAGAGAATTTGCTGAAACTCATGCAGGACCTTCGGCCGGCATTCAATCTGGCCCGAAGAACTCTTATTTTGATGCCCAAGCCGTGGCTCGGACAGTGGGAAATATCAGCCGCGGCACACTCGATGTCGCGGACACAAAAAGCCAGTCTTGATGTTTTTTTTCAGCGTCTTGTCGGTGCTTTTGAAATTCTTTGGAATACCGACGGACCTGAAATCTACTGTGTTCAGTCTGCGCCTACTTTTGAGCTTCTGGAGCTTGCGACCGGCCAGCCCGGCCTTGTTCCCAGAAAGGTGCTGGGAGTTCATTTGCTGCCCAAGGAGTGCCGCAATTATCCGGCGCGTCTTGCCAGTGTTGCAAAGTTAACTCATGAGGTTTTGAGTTTTCTTAACCTGCCGATCCCCGGGCCGGGAGAACAGATGGAAAGGGAATCGGCTGCGCCATGGGTCTGCAGTGTCGATTCAGATGTCATATACGGACCTGTTCAGCCCCGCCTCGACGGACGGTCTGTTTTTTCCAAACTCTCGCCTGAAATGATTGCTGCGGGAGTTCAAAGCAGGACACCTGTCATCGATCAGGGACTTCTTGCCATGTCATGCCGCTGGGATCGTTATTTGCGCATGGATGCCGCCAAGAAGCAGTTCTGGAAGTTGACGGGGCCGGTTCTGATGCGCACCGGCAGTCTTGATTTTCCTTCTCCCGAGGCTGCGAGCTGGCTCTATTTTCTCGGGACGCTTGAACAAACGCCCTCATCCGAAGCTGCAGGGAAAAAGCGAGGTCGCAATCCGCATTCGGGATCGTCGTTTCCGTTGATCTATCAGAGCGGAAATGCTGCAGGCAGTTCTGAAGAAGGTGTTCTGGGCTAAAATTTAATTTGAAGTCTTGCGATTCAATTCAATAAAAAAGAAGGGGACGAACCCGCAGGTCGTCCCCTTTGATTCATTCGCAAACCCGCCTCACAGGCCGCGGTTGACGAGATCATCTTTGCGGCGAAGGAATGCGGGGGTTTCAAAGTCGCCGTCGTCAGGCGAGATTTCGGCGAGTTCACGCGCGAGTCTCAGAGCTTTCTCGTTTTCGTTTTCGCTTTCTTCCATGGCGCGCTTCAGAACGCTTTCAGGAATGACGCCGGACTCGGAATTTGTCTCGCCCGTCGTCAGCCCGTCATTCGAGGAACTGCCCTCCGAGGAAGTCTGACGGGAGAGTTCAAGTGTCCATTGCGTCAGCTCTTCAAATTCGTTCTTTGAGCTGCTGTAAGCTGAACGGCCTGCCGGATCGTCCTGATGGATGGAGTCATTGTCCTGCTGGGTATTCCCCGCAAGAGCGCTTCTTAACTGATTCACCGACTGAGCGGCGTTGTGCAGCGCAAGACTCTGCTGGTGCAGCGACGGATTGTGTCCCTGAGCCGTCATGCCGGAGTTGCCTGTGTGATTGGCTGCCGCGTGATTCTGACGACCATAACTGTTCTGGTTTGTGTCGGCGATGTGGTTAATGTTGTCTTGCGGCCTGCGGAACTGGTTGACAGGCTGTCCGACTTCATAGGGAGAACGCAGCGAGAGTCCCGCTGCAACAGGGGCTGAACCGTTGCCCGCGTTGTTTGACTGCGCGTATCCGTTGCCGTTGCCCGACAGCGATGAAGGCCGGTTGGAAAGACCGCCGTCCGGCCGCTGGCCCGCGGATGACTGCATCGGATTGTTTTGCGGATGACTCATGCGCGGATCGGAATGAGTATTTCCATAACCGAATCCCTGTGACTGCGGTCTTTGGTTATGAGTCTGATGAGGATTGCCGAATCCTTGCGAGTTCACGGCTCCCGAAGCTGCAGGCTGGTTGTTGTGGTACCCATATCCGTTATTTGCACTCGGGTAAATCTTGTTATGGGCATCCGGCAAAGAAACCCTTGCGTGATCGAATCCGGTTGCAATGACCGTGACACGCAAAACGTCACCCATTTCTTCGTTCACAACTGAACCGAAGATGATGTTTGCGTCTTCGTGAACGGCTTCCTGAATCAGCGTTGAAGCTTCACTGATTTCGTGGAGCGTCATGCCGCTGCTTCCGGTGATATTAATGAGAATGCCCGTCGCACCTTCGATATCGACATCTTCAAGCAGCGGAGAATTGATTGCTGCACGCGCCGCTTCAACAGCACGGTTTTCTCCGGTTGCTGTTCCGATGCCCATCAGTGCCATTCCCATTTCCGACATGATGGTTCGCACGTCGGCGAAGTCGACGTTGACGCGGCCGGGAATGTTGATGATGTCGGAGATACCCTTAACCGCATTCAGCAACACTTCGTCGGCAAGCTTAAAGCCGTCAAGCATCGACATTTGCGGTGGAGCAATGCTCAGCAGTCGCTGATTTGGAATGGTGATCAGCGTATCAACACAGTTTTTCAGTGAATGAATTCCCTGTTCGGAATGAATTTTGCGGCGCTTGCCTTCAAAAGAAAATGGCTTGGTCACAACACCGACCGTCAATGCGCCGATTTCGCGTGCGACCTGCGCAATAATGGGTGCCGCACCGGTACCCGTTCCGCCGCCCGTTCCGGCGGTGACAAAGACCATGTCGGCTCCTGCGAGCACTTCCTGAATTATTGCTTTGTCTTCAAGTGCGGCATCGCGTCCCACTTCAGGGTTTGCGCCGGCCCCGAGACCTTTGGTCAATTCACGTCCCAGCTGAATCTTGACCGGAGCGAGGTTCGAGGCCAAAGCCTGAACATCGGTGTTCGCAGCAATGAATTCAACGCCCGAGAGCCCCTGTTCAATCATCGTGTTGATCGCGTTGCCGCCTGCGCCGCCGACACCAATGACTTTAATAACCGCATTTGAAGAAAATTTATCGCGCTCAACCATGGTGGTTTGCTCCTTTTGCCGGACAGGCTGCCCGAACTGTTGATGCCAAGCTTTTGAAGTATAGGTGCGTGATGTTTGATGTGTAAAGATTGCAGCGTACTTACATGACAACTGCGGTTTGAAATTTGACTCTTTTCGTCAAAAAACTGGCAAGAAAAAAGACCGCAGAAGCGGCCCTTGATTTGACTGATTCGGTCACACCTTCGAACGCAAATTTATCCGTCCGGTTGTCAGGTTATTTCATTCGGTTCTCTGAGCTTTTCGATGACCGATCGGGCCCAGCCCATGAGACCGCCTTCGGGAAATCTCCAGCTCGACTTTTTGGTTTCTTCGTCCGACCGGAACATCGGAGACAAAAGACCCAAAGCGGATGTACACACCGGAGACCTAAGACCTTCAGTAACACCTGTGAGATTCAATGGATAACCGACGCGAGCGCTCATTCCGAAAATGTCTTCGGTCACCCAGCACAAGCCGGGAAGCAGTGAACCGCCACCGGTGAGCACGACTCCTTTGGAGACAAATTGCGTGACTTTCAGCTTCTTCAGTTCAGCAAAAATGAACGAGAAGAGTTCACGGACGCGCGGTTCGACAATATGCATCAGTTGACCGCGCGTAAACTGGCGGGTTCCGCCAAGGTGTTCTGCCGTTTGAATAGTAAATGACTCATTGGCATCCTGAGGATTGAAATAGGCCTGCGCAAAATCCCGTTTGATTCTTTCGGCTTCGGTCTGAGTGATGCGCAGTCCAATCGCAATGTCTTTTGTAATATGATGCGATCCGAATGGAAAATCCTTGCTGAAAATCGGCGTTCCTGAAGCAAAAACAACGACGTGAGTCAGGTGTGCACCAAAGTTGATGCATATGGAACCCATGTCACGTTCGTCTGAATCGAGGACGGCTTCGGCTGAAGCAAGTGACTCAAATCCGACCGATTCAACATGAAGTCCGGCTTTGTTTACCGCACGGATAATGTTTTCGAGTTCGGATTCCGGAACTGCGATTCTGTGAAACAGCGCGCCAAGCGAATTGCCGTACATTCCGACCGGATTCACGATTCCCGGACGTCCGTCAACAATATAATGACCGGTCAGGGTCGCAATTTGTTCGAGTCCGGGCTGAACGCCGTGCGCCTTTGCGGCGGCAAGAAGTTTATCGCGGTCACTGTCGCGGATGTCGGAGGATTTGAGAGCAAGGGATTCGGTGAAGTTTTCTGAAACAGCCGAGGTGCTCGCGAGACTGAGACGAACCTGTTCAATTTCGAGTCCCGACTGACGCTCAACTTCGTCGACAACGTCTCTGATGGCTTGAGTCACTGATTCAAGATCAACAAGGTTGCCGCGGCGCATGCCGTTGTGTGTACTCTCGGCAGCGGCAAGCACGTGGTATGATCGGTTGGAATGCCGGTTATTGGAATCAGCATCCTCTTCTCCAAAAGTATACCCCGCGTGTCCGGAGAAACCTGTCAGCAGTTCTGTGGAATTAATTTGCGCTGTCCCGACAACAAGTCTGCAATGTGAGGCACCGATGTTGAGTCCGACACTGTACTCGGCGGGTGTTTTAGACTCGTTCATTGGACTCCTCCGCGTTTGACTTCAGACAGGTTTTCCGACATGCGGATGATGGCCTTGTCCGAGAATGCCAAATCTATCTGTTCAATCAATTTTTGCTTCAGACGCATATCCTGAAGGACCTGCTCAAGCCTTCCAAATTTCTCTTCGAATTTTCCCTCGCCGAGGATCACAAAAGTCCTTTTCGGGGCGCCTGCGGTCAGTGTCTCGGCTGTGTTTGTGCCGGAGCCCGCGGGCAGGGCAACGGCAGCCGGCTGCGCGGTCGTTTTTTGTCCGGCCGAGTCATCCTGATGCCTGAGCACAGCAGAAAAACCGCCTGAGCTTCGCCAAACAATTTTTTCAAGATCCGAAGATATTTTGCCGGACTTGTGGAGTGAGACAATTTTAAGTGCCTGCTGACTGATCCAGCGGATGGCTGAATCGGAGGTTGAAGCCGGTTTGACGAACAGTCCGCGATGGGTCTTCCGTCTTTCGCGCGGTGTCTGCGTCTGCAGGTTCAGCTCAGGAGCTTCAATCAACGGGAGATTGCTGTATTCGTTGATATTCAGATTTCGGGCAATGATTTTGAACTTGTTGCCGACAAGAATTCTTTCGGAGCCTTTTCCGACGACGACCAAAACAGGTGCCTGTGCAGCCACATCAATAATTAATTTTTTGTCCAGTCCCGAGCGAATGGAAACTTCATCAACTCCGTCCACGAGGCTGAGGCGGGAGAGCAGTTTGTCGGTCAAAGCGCTGCGGCTCCACTCTTCCTGCCGCGCAGAATTCAGAGTGTCGTTGGTCATGCGCGAGATCGTTTCGTGCAGCGCTTGTCTTGGGCTGTTTATTTCAACAGAACGGGGCAGAGATTGGGTTATGGACGACATCGCCAGATTGATTCCATAACCTGCTGCCAGCAAAGCTCCGCAACCCAAGGAGACCGCAATGGTCACGCGGGGCCATTTTTTAGCTGCATTGAGGCAGGGTTTGCCAACAGCACCGAGCATGCGGGCCGCAGTTCGGCACGACGAAACGACAACGGAAAGTGCTCCGCCGCCGCGACTTGCTTTCTGTGCTGTTTGAGAGTGTTTGCTGCGGCGGGAATTTTTCCTTCCGGCAATGCTCTGCTTTTTGAGTTGAGACATGACCCCTCACGAGACACTCAGCTTCTTCAGTATCATCGGACCAACGGACTGAACGTCACCCGCACCGAGGCTGATGATGATGACACCCCGCCGTCCGTTCCCGCCCATCCTATGTTGGCATGCGAAAGAGGTTGCGAGGGATACCGCTTGGTCGAGGTTTTGACAGGTCGTGACTGACAGGGGCGACGACGAAAAAGACACGCTGCGAATGCGGCCCGCTAAGCTCTCGTGATCACAGCCCTCAATCGGGCTTTCGCCGGCGGCATAGACAGGGGTCACCACCACGTGGTCGGCAGCCGCGAAGGCCCGTGAAAACTCGTCCGCCAAATGCTTGACGCGCGAATATCGGTGTGGCTGAAACACTGCGCATACGGCATGGTCGGGCCAGCTTTCCCGCACACCTTCAAGGACTGTGGCTATCTTTTTGGGGTTATGGGCGTAGTCGTCGACGACCATAACGCCATCCGCTTCGCCGAGTTGGGTAAACCGGTGAAGAACTCCCTGAAATCCGGATATCGACTCGCCCACCCGTTCCGGTGCAAAGTCCAAAACGCTGCCAACGGCGAAACTCGCCAGAGAATTGAGAACATTGTATTTGCCGGGCATTTGCAGGCGGACAGCCGGCATGCGTTTTCCGCGGATGACGGGAGTGAATTCCGTGACCGAACCGTGATGAATGATATCGGCCGCCGAAATGTCCGCATCGGCGGACAAGCCGTAAGTAACAATCTTGCGCCTTAAGTGCGGGAGAACCCGCCGCACACCCGAATCGTCAATACAAGCACAGACCGCTCCGTAGAAAGGAACTTTTTCAAGAAAGGACGAGAAAACTCCAAGTATTTCGTCAAAGCTTGAATAGTGGTCCATGTGGTCAAGGTCGATGTTGGTGACAACCGCGACCGTCGGACTCAGGCGAAGAAAGCTTCCGTCACTTTCGTCAGCCTCGGCCAGAAACCAATCTCCCGAACCCAGTTTTGCGTTGGAGCGGGTGGAGTTCAGAATACCGCCAATCACAACCGTCGGATCAAGGCCTGCATCGTGAAGGACGTTTGCGAGAATGCTTGTTGTCGTCGTTTTGCCGTGGGTTCCGGCGACGATCACGCCGTATTTGAGACGCATGAGTTCTGCCAGCATTTCAGAGCGATGAATGATTGGTAAACGCGCTTTTTGAGCTGCATTAATCTCCGGATTGGCAGAATTGATCGCACTGCTGACAACCACGACCTGTACATTTTCAATCTGGGAGGGTTCATGAGAGTTGTAAATTTTGGCCCCGAGGCCTCTCAGCCGTTCCACGATCGGGGAATTTTTCAGGTCACTTCCGCTGACTGAATATCCGAGATTCAGGAGGACTTCCGCCAGCCCCGACATGCCGCTTCCGCCGATACCAATAAAATGAATCCTATCGATGGCTTTGAACATCTCTCGAAAATCCTCCGTGCTGACGGATGTACGCCTCCGCGTGAATTTGTGCCAGCAGTCCGATGGCAAAAAGATTTGCGACGAGCGATGAACCGCCCGAGGAAATAAAGGGAAGCGTGAGGCCTTTGGTCGGCAGAAGTCCCGCACACACTCCCATGTTGATAAGAGTGGAAGAAGCAAACATCGTTAACAGACCGGCAGTCAGCATCTTTGAAAATTGGCATTTGACGGCAACAAGAACCTGAAGAATTGAAAAAAACAGCATTCCGTAAATCAGCATGATTATTGCGAGTCCGACAAAGCCCATCTCCTCGCCGATGACCGATAAAATAAAGTCAGTGTGAGCCTCCGGCAAAAAGAAAAGCTTTTGCTGGCTGCCTCCAAGTCCCTTTCCGAAAAGTCCGCCGCTGGCGATAGCGACAAAAGACTGGATCACCTGAAATCCGGAGCCCAGCGGGTCGGCAAAAGGGTCGAGAAATGTAATCAGCCTTTTCAGTCTGTAGGGCGCGGCAACAGCCAAAATACCTACGACCGGTATCAGCAGCGCAACGCCGCCGAAAAAATACCGTTTGGGGATTCCTTTAAAAAATAGAACGGCCAATATTCCGGTCAGAAGAATGACCGATGATCCGAAGTCGGGTTGTTTCCAAAGAGCAAGAAAACTGAGGATGACAGTCGCGCACCGCAACAAACTGATTTCTTTTTCGGCAAGAACTTTGGCAAAAAACAGAATTGAAGCAATTTTGAGGAATTCGCTTGGTTGAAGCTGAAAACCCGCCAAGGAAATCCACCGGCTCGCTCCCAGAATCTTCTTGCCAATCCCCGGAACAAGAGTCAGCAACGTCAATCCGACCGCTGCAATAAAAAGCATGCCGGCACGTTCGCGGATTTTGGCCAGCGGATAACGTGCACCGGCATATGCTGCAATCACACCGGGCAAAATATAGAGCAGCTGTTTTTTGGCAAACAGAAATTCGTCTCCGTATTTTTGCCCTGCATAAACACTGGATGCGCTGTAAACAAAGAGCAGTCCGAAGGACAGCAATGCAACAACGGGGAACCAGATGGTCTGGCCGCCGTATGCGTGAAAAGGGCTGTAGCTGCCGTCAGTTTTTGAATTCACGAAGGCCCCCTGCCGATAGACTTGCGAAACCGCATCATTGCCGCATTGCTTAGTTCTTTGACCGATCTGTGACCCAACTCCTGAAAACATCTCCCCGATGCTCGAAATTCATGAATTCATCAAAGCTGGCGCATGCCGGACTCAGCAAAACAATATCTCCGTCCGAAGCGTCATCAAATGCCTTGGACGCTGCATCGGTCATTTTGACGCTGGGCTCGGCCAAATAACTTTCCGCATTTGATAATTGAGCACAAATCAGGGGTGCGGCTTTTCCGAAGGGATATATCCTGCAAATTTGATTACCGAGAAATGGAATAAGATCGCTGTAAAGGTCGCCCTTGGGCTCTCCGCCCAGAAGCAGACGAACCTGTTTGCTGAAGCTTTTGACCGCGACGACAGTGCTTTCCACATTCGTCGCTTTTGAGTCGTTGATGGCTCTAATTTTTTTAAGGTCCCCGTGCGAATTTCTCAGCACCGCTCCCTTGCACACTTCTTCAAGCCGGTGCGGAAGATGCACATACACCGATGTTGCCGCTTCCCACTGTTCACAAATGTTCTTCAGGGTGATTCCCGCGTGCCGTGCTGCGATGCCGGCTGCGGCAATATTCAATTGGTTGTGATGACCTTCGAGGACAGGATTTTTGACCGTAAAATTCTCCTCAACGACTCCGGACTGCAGCGAGCCCAAGCGGAGATGAACTTCTTCGGGATGCGCCGTGCCTGTACCGGACGTGATTTGCAGCACACTGATGTCAGATTCCGGCAAGAGGCATTGCAGCGGAATGAGCTTGAGTTGTCCGTATGCGGGACGGGGAAGGGTTCGCAGAAGCTGTGACGGACCTTGGGTCGGAGCTGTTGAAACATGGGCGGCGGACGATGCTTCAGTGTGCAGCTGCGGCGAAGATTCGGCGCGAAAAACCACGATCCTGCAGTCCGGCAAAGGTAAGCCTGCAGCAACGGCGCGGCGCAGGACACTCTCCTCAATCACCGTCAGTCCGCCGCTTTTTGTCATCATGACCAAACGCCATTTGGCTTTGAGATATTCTTCCATCGTGCCGTATCGGGCAAGATGATCATTCTGCAGATTGAGAAAAATACTGACATCCGGTCTTAAATTTTGAGTCGTCTCCAGCTGGTAGCTGCTCAGTTCGACAATGAAGGCATCAAAGCCCGACGGGTCAAGCAGGGTGTCGGCCAAAGGAAGGCCAATGTTTCCGCAGGCCACAGCCTTTCGGCCGCCGCGCCTGAAAAGCTGACTGGCATAGTGCGTTGTGGTGCTCTTGCCGTTGGTGCCGGTGATTCCGACGACGATTGAGTCCTTCGGTAAAAACCAAGAGGCGACCTCAATTTCTCCCGCGATCGGAATACCTGCCCGTATAACGGCGAAGGGGAGAGCTCTGTCCAGCGGGATGCTCGGTGAAAGAACAACGAGCTGCGCATCTTTGAGCATGCGATCAATTGAGTGACCGTTTTCTTCAAACGGGATCTGCAAATCTTCGAGTACCTTCTTCTGTGCGGCATCGATTGTATTTGAGTCCGTCACGAAAACATCTGCACCGTGATATTTAAGCAGTCTCGCGGCCGCGATCCCGCTGCGGGCAGCGCCGACAACCCAGATCTTTTTTCCGTGCACATTCATTTGTTATCTCAGCTTCAGGGTCAAAATGCTCACCAATGCGAGAATCAGGCTTATAATCCAAGCCCGTATGGTGATTTTCTGTTCAGGCCACCCGCCTTTTTCGAAATGATGATGGATGGGTGCCATACGGAAAACTCTTTTTTGCCTTATTTTAAAAGATCCCACCTGAATGATGACGGAGAGAGCCTCGACGACAAAGATGCCGCCCATAATCACCAGAAGAATTTCGTGGCCAGTAATCATGGCCACAGCGCCCAAGATGCCGCCCAGCGGGAGTGCGCCCGAATCTCCCATAAAAATTTGCGCGGGCCATGTGTTGTACCAAAGAAAGCCGATAGAACTTCCGATCAGCGCAGCCAGAAAAACGGTAATTTCACCCGCACCTGCCACGGTATGGTAGTAGAGGTATTTCGCGACCACGATATTTCCCGTCACATAACTCAGCACAAGCAGCGCGATCGAGCAGGTGATGACCGGACCGATGACGAGGCCGTCGAGACCGTCTGTCAGGTTCACGGCATTACTGGAACCGACGAGAACCAGATATGCGAACGGCACGTAAAGCCAACCGAGGTTTATGGATACATCTTTCAGAAAGGGAAGATAAATGACCGAGAGGCTGGAGCGGGTGGATGCAGACACATCAAGTGTGCCCGGCTGATTGAAATGCCAAGCCAGAGCAATGCATGCGCCGATGGAGAGACCGATGTATTTGTAACGGCTCGCGAGGCCTTTTGGATTCTTCTTGGAAATTTTCAGGTAATCATCAAGGAATCCGACCGCACCGAATGCAAGCGATACAATTGTCAAAGTCCACAGGTGATGATTCCTGAGATCCGTCCACAACAATGCACTCAGAAGCGTTGCGAACAGGATGACAACACCGCCCATTGTCGGTGTGCCCTTTTTCTCGAGATGAGTCGCAGGTCCGAGTTCGCGGATCGGTTGTCCCAACTTCATTGCGCGGAGCCGCATAATGAAGCGCGGATATATTGCGAGTGAGATTAATATCGATGTTATGATCGCAAGGATTGCACGGCTCGACAAATAAGTCAGAGCGTTGAGTTTGGGCTCATAAATTGTAAATTTTTGTATGAGTGCAAGTAACATGCGCGATGAATTCTCCGTTATACATTAGACTCTACGTTTTCCGTTGAGCGCCTGTCGAGCTGTCTCGGAGTCTGAGAACGGAAATTTGGCAGAGCCGATGATTTGGTAATCTTCATGGCCTTTGCCTGCAATGAGCACTATGTCTTTTTCAGAGGACTCTCCGATTGCTTTGAAAATGGCATTTTTACGATCAATTTCGATTTGCACTTTGCCCGTGTTTTCAACCTGAGCGCCTCCGGCAATGTCGTTGACAATGCTTTGAGGATCTTCGGTGCGCGGATTGTCGGACGTGATCCAGATCCTGTCTGCCAATTGAACCGCTATACGCCCCATGAGCGGGCGCTTGGTCGGATCACGGTCGCCTCCGCAGCCAAAAACACAAATCAGTCGTCCGTCACCTTTAATGAGTTCTCTGCAGGTCTTCAGGGTTTTTTCCAGTGCATCGGGAGAGTGCGCGTAATCCACGAGTACGGCGGGCTTGCAGGAATTGTCTGCCACAGTCACCGGCTCGAGCCTTCCGCGGATGGCATCCACCTGCGGACAGACGGCGGCAATCTGATTGAGCGGGTAGCCGAGCGCAATCATCATGGCGGCTGCCGCAGTAACGTTCTCGTGCTGAACTTCACCGAGAAGATGAAATGAATATTGACACTGATTCAAGCTTTGCTGAGGGCTTAACCAGAGTGTCCACTGACCGGCGATTCCGTGAACCGATGAGCGGCGGTGACTGAGTTCGAGGTAACGGACATCACCAAAAAGCGGTCCCGCTTTTGAAAAAAAATGATCGCGGTACGCCGTGTCACCGAATCCGACGCAGTATCTCTTTTTACCGGCTGCTGCCGACAGGACTTTATCGCGGCAGGAATCGTTGCAATTGACGGCAAGTTGTCCTGCCGGCGCGAGATGCCGGCGAAACAGATCCAATTTCGCGTCGAGATATTTATCCATCGTGCCATGATAGTCGAGGTGGTCCTGCGACAGGTTCAGGAAAGCGGCACACTGGACTTTCCATCCGCCCAGACGTCCCTCCGCAATTCCTATACTTGTAGCCTCCATAACCAGCTGCCCGCATGAAAAATGTTCTTCCGCCATACGAAGGGAAGCCAGCAAACCCGCGTAGTCGGGCTGAGTCGGGAAGGGGTTGTCATAAAGACGGCCGGCAATCTGAATTCCAAGAGTACCAAGTCTCAGAACATCTTTCCCGCTGAGTTTTTCAAGCATCGAAGAAGCGATCTGGGTGGTGCTTGTCTTTCCGTTCGTGCCGGTAATTGCCAACGTGGTCCAGTCTTCCGATTTCAGACGGCAGACTGTTTCGAGCAGAAGATTTTTGGCTTTTTCGCTCGAATTGACACAAATCAGGTTCGGATGGCTGAGGAGCTCATTTTGCCATTGTCCGTCCGCTGCAAATTGATCTGTATCGACGGACAACTTCAGGTGTTCCTCCTGAGCGATGACGAAATAGCCCAGATTTAAAAGGCGGGCGACCTCGGCATGTGCATCAAACCTGTGTGTCTTGAGAGCTACAAAGAGAACCGGTTCCTTTTGGCCGGCAGCGGCAATTTTTCTTGTATCCCAGATGATTCGGTGTTCGCGGGTGTTGATTTCAAAATTTCTGCGCAGCACGGAGTCCTCGGCCGGAATACGTGTCAGCAGATTTTCGGCTTCGAGCAACAGAAGTGCGCGGCCGGGCTGAATGTAAAACTCAAAGTCCAGCAGATTATCGAGCATTTTTATCTCCGGCGGGAAACCTTTGTGCGAGGGGTTCAGGGACCGGTTCCGGCAAGAGGGGATCGAGTTGAATGAGGCCTCGGGAATTCAGGTAGTTGATTGCTTTTTGTCCGATTTCCGAAAAGACCGGACCTGCAAGCACGCCGCCGTAAGCCGGTCTGACTTGCGGTTCGTCTATAACAATCGTGATTGCCAGCTGCGGTTTTTCCGCCGGAAGGACACCTGTAAATGTGGCAATTCGTTCGCTGTAAGATCGCGTTTTTGGATCGTATTTTTGAGCGGTACCGGTCTTGCCCGCAACGCTGAATCCGGAAATTGAGGCGAGCCTGCCGGTGCCGCCTTCTTCTTCCACCACTCCCCGCATCATCTGTGTCACTAAACGGCTTGTTTCTTCCGAGATGACGCGCAGCGGCGGCAACTGGAGATCCGAAGTGTCCGGCTTTTCGTTTTGCGCCAGTATCTTAATTCCGGGATCACTTCCGCCTCCCGAGAGGATTGCCATGGCGCGCGTCAGTTGAAGGGCGCTGATAGCAATGCCTTGTCCGAATGACATGTTTGCAAATCTCATTTCGTGCCAGCTCTCGGGCTTGCTGACTCGTCCCGCCCACTCACCATGCAGGCCGGTTGCCGGAGGCCGTGAAAGGCCGAATGCCGCGATGGCATCAAACAGACCTTTACGCCCGAGTCTCTGCGCAACTTTGTATGTGCAAATGTTGCTGCTGAATTTAATAATGTCGGACGGCAGCAGTGTGCCGTGCGGATGGGTATCTCTGATCTTTCCGCCGGGTACGGTCATGGCACCGTTCTCGCAGAAAAATGGTTCGGCCGGTTTAATTTTGTTTCTATCGATCGCACGGGCAATGAACAACGGCTTAACCACCGATCCGAGTTCAAGTGCATCCATCAGCGGTCTGAAGCGCTTTGCCTCGGGTCCGGCCGCTGCCGGATTGTTGAGATCGAAGGTCGGATAGCTGGCAATGGCGAGAAGCTCTCCTGTTTGAACGTCCATAACCACAGCCGAACCGGCCCGTGCCCTTGATTTAATCACACCTTCCCGTACCGCATTTTCAACAACCGACTGGATCGAAAGGTCGATGGACAACTCCAGAGGCTTGCTTTGAGTCTCGGGCTGCACAGCTCCGTTGGGGGTGGTGAGCGTAACATTTCCGCGGGCATCGCGTGTGACCTTTGCGATTTGGGCAGTTCCGTTCAACTGAGAATTAAAAACAGACTCAATTCCCTCAAGTCCGTTGTTGTCGATTCCGACAAACCCGACGAGGTGAGCGGCGGTTTCCTTTTCGGGGTAAATTCGTTTGGGTTCTTCGGCAACGCCAATGAATTCCCTCCACTGGTGAAGTTCGCCCATTGTTTCAAATTCACGCGGAGGAATATGTCTCCTCAACCAAGCGAAGCCTTTTTTTGTTCGTCTGAGATCAGTCAGCGTTGATACGGGCACACGTATTTGTTTTGCAATTTGTTCAAGGACTGCGCGGTCGGCCGGAAGTCTCTTGGGAATGGCAAACAGACTCGGTTGCAAAACACTGACGGCGAGAGTCCTGCCGCTGCGGTCAACTATTTTTGCCCGCGGCGGAAGCAGAGAAACTTCCGATTCGAACTGCTTGGTCGCGCGGCTGCGCAGCCGCTCGTTAATCTCGGTCGGCAGGACTGCGAGTTGGGCGTATCTGGCAAGCATAAGCAGACCCGCTGCGGCAAGCGCGGCTGCGAATATATTTACGCGCAGGCGGAAATCTTTTTCTTCACGCTCCGGAGACGGCGTTTTGGCGGAGGACGACTTTGGCTTTTTGAAGATTTTTCTCACCCTCTGTCACTCCGGCTTTGAATCGGTGCGTGAACGCCAGACGTTTGTTTTGGACGGAAGATTCAATTGAGTTTCTTTGCTTCCGGAATTCAGTTTTAAATGGCTTTCACGGACAAGTCTTTGCACGGATGCGAGTTGGCTCTGCAGTTCGACGTTGCGCTGACGGAGCTGTTTTTCTTCGGATTTCAGACGTCCGAGCTCATAACCTATGGAATAAGTTTTACTGCGCAGGGCTGCCACAGGAATGGCGGCGACTACAACCAAAGCAAAGCAAAGAAGACTCGCGTCGATTCTCTTGACGAATGATTTCAACTTCTGCCTCCGTCAGACTGTCCGGTTGTCCGCACCTCCGCGAAGGTGAATCCGCGGAGTCTCGCCGATCGCGATCGGGGATTCAGTTTGCTTTCATCGGCACTTGCAACAACTCCGCCGCGGGGCTCTTCCCGTCCGAACGAAGGACGCTCGCCTTCCGACGCGGCATAGAGGCCCATCTGGGCCGCCTGCCATTGCTTTTTTTCAGAGGCGCGTTTGGCTTCGGGTGTTCGTTCACCCTGTTCCCATGCTCTGAAATACCTTTTGACAAGGCGGTCCTCGAGAGAATGAAAACTAATTACACCCACCCGACCTCCTGCACTCATGATTTCCGGCAGCTGACCGAGAAGTTCCTCGACGGACGCGAGCTCTTCGTTAACAGCAATGCGCAGCGCCTGAAACACTCGTGTTGCAGGATGCACCCGACTTTGATGATAACCCAGGACACGCTCCACGTATTTGGCAAACTCAACGGTATTTGACAGTGGCAATGTTCCCTTGTCGCGGTCCTGAACAATCGCGCGCGCAAGCGCTCGGGCGCGCGGTTCCTCGCCGTATTCATCAAAAATTCTTTGCAGCTGAGCAGCGTCAAGAGTGCTCAGAAGCTCATGCGCAGTTGTCGGAGCTTCGGTATTCATCCGCATATCGAGAGGTCCCTCGCGCAAAAAAGAGAAACCCCGCGAGGCCACGTCAATTTGCGGTGAGCTGACACCGAGGTCGGCCATCAGTCCTGTGACTTTGCGGCCATTTTTGTTCGCCAGCAGCCAAGCGGGAAGATCGCGAAAATTGATGGCCAGCAGTTTCACCGAAATGAACTCTCTCAGTGACGAATCCGAACCGAGCCAGTCGCTGATCCTTTGGTCGGCCGTTTGTCTGGCCAGCGGATCCTGATCGCAGCAAAGAATTTCGTGTTGAACCTTTTTTTGCGGATTATTTATCCGATTCTGCGCCAAATTTTTGAGAAGCCGGAGTGTATGTCCTGCACCGCCGAGCGTGCAGTCCGCCCAGATGTGTTCACCTTCCGAAATGAACGGGTTGCCGGCAGGACCCGTGAGAATGTCCACGGTTTCATTCAACAGGACCGTAATATGGTCGAAACTGGTCATCCGCACTCCAATGAGCCCAAGGTGACAAAAGATTGGCAGCGGGCAAAACTATATGCCAAATTTTCGTGCAAAGCGTTTAAAGCTTTTCAGAGAGTCTCCGAACCAATGGCGTGTGCTGTCTGGACCGGGGTCCTGACAGTGGAAACCTTTTTTGAGGGTATCCGGCAATGATGTGTTCTCGACCGCTCCATAAATTGAGAAACTATCTGCTTCCGGCCATGGCAGCAATAATGCTGACCTTTGGATCGGTGTCGTGCAGTTCGTCCGGAGAAGGCGAAGGGCCCAGTCCTGCGATCGAAGGGGCTGCTTCGGGTGAAGAATCATCGGAAGGCAATGCGAATGCTGCAGCCGGTGAGAACTCCAACACCGCGACAGCAAACAACAACGGTGAAAATTCAAACACAGCCAAAGCCGAAGGCGAAAGCGCGTCTTCGAACAATCCGATTGGCAACGAGTTGAACAACGCCATTGCCAATAACAAGGGCGGCAACAACGCCAACAACGGCAACAATGCAGCAACCGCCGAAGGCGGCGGAGCTATCAATAGTGAAGCCAACGGCGGCGCGGCCGCTGCCGATGCGAACGCGGGTAACCCGTTTGCTGCTCCCGCAAACAACGCTGCACCTGCAGCAGCTCTTCCTGCAAACTCTGCTCCGTCAGATGCGGGTTCAATGGGGGCTGCTCCTGCTGAGGCGCCGGCCGCCGGTGCAGCAGATGCCGGAGCAGCGTCGATGGGAAGCGCACCGGCCGCTCCAGCCGCAGCTCCAGCTGCAGCTCCTGCCGATGCCGGAGCTGCCTCGGGCGGCAGCGCTGCTGCCTCCGCTGGTTCCGCCGCAGCTCCGACCGGACCAACCTCGCTTCCAGAACTTGGTTCCAAGATGGCGTACTATGTGATGCGCGGAGACACGCTCGGAGCAATTGCTCAAAAGATTTACGGTTCCAAGGGTAAGTGGAAGGCATTGCAAAGCGAAAACGGACTGGCAGATGCAAACAAGATTTATCCCGGAGACGTTATTTACTTTACTTTGAACGAGGCATCCAAGGCATTTGCCGAGAAATACGAAATTGGAAATCGTCAGGCACACACGGTCGTCAAAGGGGATTCGCTCGCCAAACTCGCGGCCAAATTCTACGGCACACAAGGTGCGTGGCGGGCACTCTGGAAAGAAAATCCGCAGATTCTCAATCCAGACAGAATTCGGGTCGGGATGGTGTTGAGCTTCCGTGCGACTGCGAAAGTGGCTCTGAAAGACGAAAACGACGGAATGGAATTGAGCAAAGAAGCCAGTGATGATGAAACCGCTGAACAGGATTCTGCTCAGCCCGACGAAACCGCAGCCTCTGAAGGCAGCGAAGCTGAAAGTCAGTTCATGGCAGCTGCCGAGTAAAAACCAGCCAAAAGGGTGATGGATTGTCGGACAGAGGCAGAGAAGCGGAAGAGTGAAATGAGGCAACAAGGTCCAGCGGAACGAGGAGAGGACGCTGGAGCAGAGGGTGAGCGGCGAGCGCAGACGGAAGCGGAGCAAAAATAAAGCCCGCACGTTGGTCCAAAGAAGAAAGCGAACGTGTTCCGAGAAGGAAATCTCCCGACAGCGGAGAGAGATGCAGCGGGAGCTGAGGCTCCGGCGAGTGACGAGTGAGCCCAGCCAAAGTCCTGTCCAAGGACGTTAACATTCCCGTCAAACCGTCAGTTAAATATTGAGGCGATGCATGAATGCGGCCCAGACACGTCCATGAACGGCTCTGCGTAGTCATGCTCATGCACGAACGTGCATACTCAGACGCAGATGAGCCTGCACAGGCGGGCTCAGTCCTGTTTGCTCCGCCGCTGGCTGCACTGATCACCTGTTGGTGCGGAAGACAAAGATTAATCATGCCCAAACTCTGATGCCCTGCAAGGGAATCATCGTTTTGATTAAGCAAGTCCATGCAGGCCAAATAGCTTTCGGGGGTACCGATATCAAACCAGCGACCCTCAGGATCAAAAGGAACGTGAAGAATTTCTTCGCCGCGGGAAATTGCGCTTCTGTAAAAGAGATCAATGCTGGACCTTTTTTCAATTTTTGACCGTCCGAGGATCTGCGACGAGATGATCTGGTGGTTTGAAAAAACTCTGGCGGCCAGACCCGATTTCGATGCCTCCCCGTTTTCGACATCTGCTCCGAATCCATGGACAGTTCCTTTGCCCTCGTCGACCCAAGTGATGTCTTTGCGCGGTTTGTCGAGCGGAAGGCTGACCATCAGTGAGGTCTGGTGGCCTTTGCGTCTGCGCCACACGGTGAGCATTTTCTGCAACGGAATATCGGCAACAATATCTCCGGACACAACAAGGGCATCCCGTGCGATTCCCGCCTCCGCCGCGCACTCGTGCGCGATTCGGACTATTCCCCCGCCTGTTTCGAGAATGTCCGGTTCGTTCCAGAATTTGACCGCGGATGACGGAATGTGACGGGATTTGCATGCCTCCTTAAGTTCAACCTCCAAATCGCCGGCCAGATAATGTGTATTGCAGTGAACAACGGAAATACCTGCCGCCAAAAGCTGTTCAATATTTCGAAGTGCGGCAGGAACAGGACCTACCGGCACTGCGGGTTTGGGCAGGGCCAGAGTCAACGGCCTCAGCCGAGTTCCCAGACCGGCACACAAAACGATTCCCAGCATGCCATCCGCTTGCATACTTTCCGCTCCTCTTGATTGATCTTGTCTGATCAGTAACCGCGTTCGGGACACTTCCGACTCAGCAAGCCTAAGTGAGACGCGCTGGACAGCTCAAGTCGGCCGTGATTAAACGATTGACAGAGCAATGTTCTTTTTGAGTGCAGCCTTCAGTGGGATTAAGATCATGTCGGGTTCTCCCTCACACCCCAAACTCGCCGGGTACCTTGACGGAGTTGCACGCTTTCTTTCGAGTTTTCGCGCGCGTGAGGGTTTAACGCAAAGCGAAATGGCGGGCCGTTTGGGGCTGTCGCTCAACAGGTACAGAGAATACGAACAAAACACGACCGACAATTCCAAAGGTATCGCGCTGGATTTGCTTCTGCGGATTGCCGACCTCGAAGGCCTTGAACTTTGGCAATTCCTCGGGCGGCTGGCTGAAACGGAGCAGAGTGAATCAACCGGCGCGCAGCTTGACCCTTGGCAGGAAAAGCTCCTTGCGCATTTCGCGGAAGTGTCCATCGAGGAACGCGAGCACTTCCTGCAAGTTCTTGAGAATCCCGTCTTTCCTGACGATCGCGCGCAACAGGTGGGCAGTCGCCGCAGCGACGAAACCCTTGAACCGTTAATGCCCAGACGGGTGCGCTGGTGGGTCAGGCTGGGTGCGCTGCTCTGTCAGCTGCCTTACGACACACGGCTACGATTCGAAAGGCAAGTTCTCGAGGATTACATTGAGTGGCGCAAACCCAAAGCGGATGATCCCCAGTCCCAGCAGGTCTTCGAAAGACTCCGCGAGCTGCTCAAGTACTACTTCACTCATTTTGAACTCATGAGACGCTAAAAACTGCGTCTTTTCTGAATTTCTCTCTCAATTTCCGCAATCCGGCCGAGGCCGGCAAAATTTTTGTCGGCCATTCTTGCAGCGGCCTGTTGTGCATGTTACAAGTTGGTCGACCGGCCAATTAACAAATCGGACGTGCGGAGGGAGACCTGTGACTAACCTGTTACCCAAAATGCTGGTGAGCGAGGAAGCGCAACCTCAGTTGTATCGTTTCATCAAACATCATCCCGAATTGATCGAGGTTTTTCATAACATCCTCGCCGATCGTCCTTTGAACACCGGCGTTCTTCTGGCCCAGTCAGGCGAACCGGAAATTGTTCAGCTCTACATTGAAAATCTTCATATCCCGCTGTTGGTTCAGCACGAAGCCATTCGTGTGTCCAAGGCGAGGAAGTGCGGCTACGAGGCACTTGCGAGCGGTCTTGAATTTATGGGTCATGACTCCGTGTCGGCTGCTCTGGTGGCTGCAGACCGTGCAATGGCGCTCGCAAAAGTTGCGAGTCTGAACGATACGCCTCAAAACAGTCTGTACTGCTATTATCACGGTCTCGGCGAAAGCGTCCGTGCTTCGGAATCTCTCCTTGAAGAGATCCGTCAGGTTATTCTCAAGCATGCTTCGAATCCGGGAACAGCGGAGTCCGGCGAACAAAACACCGCTTTTGATCTCATTATTTCGGGGAGGATCACGCGTCATGACAAAGCTTAATCTTGTGCTTCGCGTTGTGCTGACGGGAATTGTGATTGCTCAGGGCGCGGCAGCGGAACTCGCTCATGCCGGCAGCATTGTGATCAACAATCCGCCTCCGAAGAAACTTTCTCTGCAGGAAGAAAACAAGACAGTCGAACTCGAAATGACTGCGGACGATGTTCGTATTTCAGCGGGTCTAAAGACTTGGCTTGACAGACGCTTCGGGTCGCAGCGCGGAGATTATCCCTACATGATCGACAAACAAACCCGCACGGTCACAGTTCTTGTTGATCGCGCCGCAGGTCAGTATGAAGTGATTCCGATTTCCCAATTAAAAGAATAAGGCAGCCGGATTCATCCGGATTTTAATTTTTAAAAGGTTTCGCTGACACCGTAGGCCCGGAGTTTTGCTTCGAACAGTGCCTTCCAGCGTCCTTCTTTTATGTCCTTCAAAAATTCAATTGTGTCGGGAAATGCGTCCGCAATTCTCATTCCTGATGTTTTGGCAAAGTCATCCGAGAGAATGGTGTCGATTGTTGAGCCGACGTATTTCAGATATCCCGTTTTTTGCTTTTGGGTTGCGAGATATCCAAAGCTCCCGAGCGCCTTGATGTTGCGCTGCAATCCCATAAGAGAAGCCTCGTGCGAGAGTGATTCCATGTTCAGCGCAGGTCTGCCTGAACGCGCGCGCGCCTCGTTGAGCTTTGTGCCGTAGAATTTAAGCAGGGATACCCGCGTTGCGGGAGTAATTCGGGTGTAGCTGTCCCGCACAAGACTGACAACATCGTAGGTGTGCGGCCCCATGCGGGCATCCTGAAAGTCAATCCATTTCACATGACCGCCGACCACCATGACGTTACGGACGTGGTAATCCCTGTGGCAGAGAACTCTTTCGGAACCGTGCAGCAGCGTGCACAGCGATTCCAGCTCCTTGAGCATATTGTGGTCACGCGGGTCGTTGTCGGTGAGCGGTAATCCGAGCCATCCCTTGACAAAGTGGGTGATGAAAAAATTCATTTCAAACATCAGTTTTTCAAAATCAAACGCACGGTCCTGAGCCGGATGGCTGAGAATGTGGCGACGCGGATACTGGGTTTGAACGAGCAGTTCCAATGCGTCTTTGTAGAGCGCCAAAGTCGGTCCGCAGTCGGGATTATTTTCGTCGAGTGTCTGATTTCCGAGCCAATGATTTAAAAATTGGTCGCCAAAGTCTTCTGTCCAGATGCACGCATTTTGCTCATCTACGCAGAGCACCTGCGGGACAGGTATTCCAATTCCGATGAGAGCCGAGTGCATGCCGAGCCAACTCAGCGGATCGCCCCCGTAACCTCCGTCCCATTTGGGAAATTTCATGCAGATGGCGTTGAGGCCGGCGGATTGCAGGCGGTAAAATTTCCGGTCGCTCGCATCACCCGCAATAAGGGCGAGGCTGCCCTCCGAGGGAGAAAGCCCCTGTTCATGAGCTTTCAAAATTGCTTGAAAGTCAATCTGTGTATGCACGTCTGTTCTCACTGTTCCTGACTCGCCGTTTATCATACAACGATATTCCGTCTTGGGTTGATTGAGTGACTGAGGCCAACCCGTTGGACTCATTTTCTCCCGCACAGGGCTCAATTAATCCTACCCGACTCTGATATAGTGCGCACGGCGTCAATGTCGGGACATCGCATGGAGAGGCAAAATGCAGACGATAGAGGTAAAAGGTGCACATGAGCACAACTTGCAGTCTGTTGATGTGGACATCCCGAAAAACAAATTAATCGCATTTACCGGCGTCAGCGGCTCGGGAAAGTCGAGTCTGATTTTTGACACGCTTTACGTCGAGGCATTTCGTCGGTTTGCGGATGCCAGTCATGCTCCGGTTCATCTTATGGGGCACTCGTTCTGGTCCAGAACGGTGCGGCCAAAATTCAAAGCGATACGCGGGCTGCCGGCGGCGCTCGGGTTGTCCCAGCGGCAGGGTGTTGCCGGCAAATTGTCGACCGTCGGAACCATTTCGGGTGTGAGCGATCTGCTGCGCGTCTATTACGCAGCGTTCGGAGAAGTGCACTGCCGCAATTGCGATATTCCGCTGCGCGCAACCCCGTTCCGTGAACTGATGTCGAGGATTGAGACTTCGTTTGCCGGTGAAAAGATCACCGTTACAGCTCCGATTGTCGAGAAAAGAAAAGGTGCTTTCGCGCAGGAGATCGAAAAATTCAGGCAACTCGGTTTTTCCAAAATGCGCATCAACGGTCAAACATATTCTCTGCAGGACGAAGAACAGCGAATCGTCATCGATGCCAAGAAACTGAATACAATTGAAGTCATGATCGATGCCGTCCAAGTCCTGCCCGAGCGCCGTGCACGACTGGAAAGAGCCGTCAGTCAGGCTTTGGAATACGGCAAGGGCGTTGTCAAAATTGAACAAAAATCTTCATCGCAGAAATTCAATACAAGGTCTGCCTGCCCTCAGTGCGGTGAGAGTGCGCCGCGGCTTGATCCGCGATATTTCAGTCATTCGTCTCTTGCACGCTGTGAAACCTGCGCGGGTACGGGCTCGCAGGACGAAGATCTGCCGGCTGATATTTATCCCTGCAGGAAATGTTCCGGCAGCCGCCTGAATCCGGCAAGACCGATAGTCCGCGTCCAGTCCCTTTTATTCGAATCCCTTCACCGCACGCCGGTCGCGGAACTGCTGCATCATTTGAAAATTTCCTTTCAGCCCGATGCAGGAACCGAGCGGGCGCGCCTTCAGGTTTTGTCTGAAGCGCTGCGACTGGTCGAGACCATGTGTCAGCTTGGTTTGGGACACCTGACCCTCAACCGCGAAGGAGCAAGTCTTTCGCCGGGTGATTTGCAGCGTTTAAGGCTCGCATCAATGATTTCAAATCAGCTGCGCGGCGCGCTCTATATTATGGATGAACCATGTCAGGGCCTCACGGGCGCCGAGGTTAATCAGCTGGTTCAGGTCTTGGGCAGACTTGTTGAAAACGGCTCCTCCGTGCTTGTCGTAGAACATCATCCTCAATTTCTGAGAAAGTGCGACGAAGTTTTCCTGATGGGACCGGGGGCCGGACGACTGGGCGGAAAAATTGTCGACCGGTTTTGCGGGGAAAGTCAGATTGCAGAAATGCTTCTGGCAAAAGAGAACTCACTTTTTGAGGCTGCTGCCTCTGCTCTGACGCAGGGATTTTTCAGGCCGGCACGACCCAACCTCAGAAGCCGGAAAGCTCCGGAAGAAAAAAAAGAGAAAGATGAAAAAATTGCCGGCGCTCTTGTGCTGGAAAACATTTCTGTGCGCACCGCACAGAAGAAGTCGATAAAACTTCCCCAAGCCAGCCTGACTTTAATCCGCGGTGAGGCCGGTCGCGGAAAGGGGTCGTTCATCGAGCTGTGTGTTTGGCCTGCTCTGGAAAAAATGCTGGAATTGCAGATACCAAAAGCCGGTTCGCTTGAGTTTTGTCAATTTCGGCCCGAGGGCACAATTCTTGTGAATTCCCTGCATGACGTCCGGCCGGGAAGCTTGGTTCGCACGTCGCGGAGAACGGTCGCAGCCGCATTGGATGTACTTGTTCCGATGCGCGAAATTTTCGCGAAGTTGCCCCAATCGCAGGTCATGGGACTCACGGCATCTCATTTTTCGTGGAATTCAAAAGTCGGCCGATGTCCTTCCTGCGAAGGGCGGGGATACATCGAGATCCCGCAGCGCTTCGGTCCGCCGGTCGAAGTCGGTTGCGAAGAATGTCTGGGAACCAAATTGTCCCAGAAAAGTCTGATTCCAAGATTCAAGGGTCTCAATCTGGCTGAAATAATGAATTTGAGTTTGGATGAAGCGCGCAAATTTTTCGCTCACGTCCGGTTAATTGAGAGTCGTCTGTCTGCAGCGCTCGAGTTTGGTCTCGGCTACATCACATTGGGTCAGGGAATGGACTCGCTGAGCGGAGGAGAGCTGCAAAGATTGACCCTGACTCTTGAATTAAGGCGCTCGCAGCTCGAGGGATCTTGGTTTTTGCTTTTGCATCCGGGCACGGGTTTGCACACGCCGGACATCGCCACACTGGGTCGTTTGCTCCGCATGATGGTTTCCCGTGGTGCAAGCTTTGTCGTCCTCGAAAACAGAGAAGAGTTTCTTCGCTTTGCAGATCAGGTTGTTGAGTTCTGAGGGGACACTTTTGCCTGCTCGGATTTTCATCCCGGTAACCGGCTTTGACGTAAGCCTGCTCAGTGAAG
The DNA here is from genome assembly GCA_009926615.1 of Pseudomonadota bacterium. Taxonomy (GTDB): domain Bacteria; phylum Bdellovibrionota_B; class Oligoflexia; order Silvanigrellales; family Silvanigrellaceae; genus RFOM01. The sequence continues at coordinate 56,370 of RFOM01000003.1, read as the reverse complement.
TTTTGTTCCTCACCGATACCCTTCGCGGTTGCTAATCTCAGGACAGCCGGAAGGAGTTTTGAATATGGGTGAACGCCGCGGTAACAGATTCTATCCTCACGCAAATCTTAATGCATCGGGAACCTTCAATCCCGAGATTGAGCCACTGCGGGCAAAGGTCGGACGGGCGCTGCAGGGCGGCAACCTGAGTTCGAAGGATGTCAGGGCAGCGCTGCGCTGTTGCGAGCTGCTCTTTTGGAAGGGTGCAACCGACGAGGTAGAAGATCTTGCGGCACGGGTGATTGCAGCCGGCTGCGGTTATCGTGCAACCTTCAGGCTGTATCGATTCTGGATTGAAGCTCTGCGCGCCGATCACAACTTTTCTGCTCTCAAGAGCCTCGCAAGGCACCTGCTTGGTCTCCGCCACTCGTCAGCTTCATTCCTGTCTTTGAGTGTTCTTTCGCTTGCCTACTGCGGCGAACGCAGATTCTCTGCAAAAATAATCCGGTTTCTGAACAAGACTCAATACCGGAAGAGTATTTTGCACGTCGAGTCGGTGGCCGTGTACAACGCCGAATCTCCTCAGAGAATAAGGCGTGAAAAAGGCCTGCAGTATTTGCAGGCTCTGAATGTGAGAAACAACGAGAACTACTTTCTTGCCCGCAACTATCTGATTTATGCGCTTGAGAACGACTATCTTGAAGAAGCTTCACGCGCATTCGAAATGATTCACGAGCGTTTTCCGCGCTGTCCGGAGCCGTTTTGGGGTGCCGCGCGTCTTGCGGTGGCTCAGGGTCACTGGAGCGAGGCCGTGCGCGTATTGCAGGAGCTTGTAGCCGACAATCCCGAAAATCCGGATGCACTGGTCGCCTTGGCAAACAGTCTCGAAAAGACGGGCGATCTTCTTGCGGCACGTGATATTCTCGTGTCTTCGCGGTCACTCTTTGCAGCGTCCGATTACGACTACGAGGCGACCTTGGGCGCGCTCTGCAAGCGTCTTTTTGAACGCTATCGCATGGATCAATATCGGGACGAAGCGATTGAGGCTCTGTCTTCGGCTATCACTGCCGCCGAAAAATTGGGACTTTCGGAAGCGTCCCTGCGCCTCGCCCTGAGCGAAATAAGAGCCTCCGATGTGCAGACTGCGGCCGTCACAAATCAGGATCGCCCGAATGCAAAGAACGCGGGTGTACAGGAATCAGCTCCGAGAGCGTGGATCCTGTCTGTAGAAGATCACGATGTCGTAAATTTCAGAAAGCACCCCAGTTTGCTCATGCGCGCCCCCGATGCGCTCAGAAAAGGTGATTTGGTTCTTGTCGCACGGCGGTTCGGCAGCAATGACTGGCGTACAGGCCAGCAGCAGGTTGTGGGTGTGATGTGCTCTTTGAGTGATGTTACGCCTGATGCACGATATGGTTTTGCAGCCTGTGTCGGCCGCTATCAGGAACTCGAAACTCCTCTTGATCTTCAGCTCGGCCGCGAGACGACCGCACTGCTCGACTTCTTCGGGTGTGAAAACTTCTCTGCCCAGTCGCCTGTATTTTTTCTGGATACCGATCCTGAGACCAGCGAGGGTGTGGTGCGGGCAGTGGAGCGATCGTTGCGATTGGTTCATACCCACGAGGCCCTGCAGCATGCTGTGTGAGTGTCTGGCAATTTTCTGCAGAAAAGTTCTTATTGCTGCGTTATTTTTGGTTTCTGCGCAGGCCGGCTTTCCGGCCGGTGCTCTTGCAAAGGGCCCGCCGAAGATTAGCGTTCCCGAAAGTGTATTTGAGTACAAAGAACCTGGTCAGGAATTCAAAATTCGTGTTCCTGCCAACTGGAATGCAGAATCGGGAGCCGGCGGACTTGCCGTAACGCTTCGCCCGTCCGAGCGCGCGCCGCGGGTGAAACTGCCCGGCGGCCTGATTGCCGATCCCAGCATAACCGTTGCCGTTGCGAAGAAGCCCGTCGCTTTTACCAAAGAGACACTGGAAAACGTAGCCAAAGAAATCGAAGAAAGTTTCATACGGTTCAACGGTGCCGCAACTCAATTTAAAATTTTTCAAAAAAATTTAATCGACGATTTGCCCAACGGACGCAGCGCTTTTCTTTACTATGTTTCCTTTGTGGCTGACGGGCACGATGCAGGACAGGCAATTCTCGTTACAGGTACCGACAAAGTGCGGTATCGGGTGACGCTCTCTGATCATCGGATCAACTTCGACAAGAATCTTGAAAATTTCTATCCCTTCATGACGTCACTCGAATTCAACGGCAATCAGTTGACAGGCGAAAGTTCGGCGAAGGGATTGACCGGAGGGCTGCTGTACTGGGTCATCGCGTTTGTCAGTGCAGGAATCATCGTCGGGCTTGTCGCCCGACTTCGCCGCAAAGAAAGTGACGAAGAGATTTCCGAAGACCTGATTGGCGGTGCATCCGCCCAGCTGCGTCCGGAGCAAAAGCCGGTGCAGTCTTCTGCAGCGGCATTCAATCAAAGTCAGTATCCGCTTTCTCAGGTCGGCAATATCGGTATTGCACCGGCGGGTGTGTCCGAAGCAGCGGAATCAAGGCCCGATGCGGCTGTGTATTCCACAATTCCGCAGTCGAGAATCGGATTGGCCGACTCATCCTCCGAGGGTCCCGTTTCAAGCGAGTTCTCCGACGTTGTTTTTACGGAGAAGGATCTTTCGGCTCCGCCTCAGAGCGTTCCGCTCAGTCAGGTTGTCGATGAGACCTCGGCCCCGCCTGAAATGAAAAAGAAATGGCAGATTTTCGGCAATACAAAGAAGCAGTAATCCGCGGACAAAAGTTCTCAGCGGACAAACCTGATATTTCTGCGGTTGACCTTAACTTTGTTTCTTTCGGTTCTCAGATATTCGTCGAGTCTCTCACGGAATTTAATGTCAAGAAGTTTGGCCTCGAATTGGGGTTTCAGGCGCTCATATTCCTTTTGGTCACCAAGCTCGGTTCCAAGGTACTCAAAAAAGAAAACAGAGGTTCCGAGATCAATCGGTCCGACGACAAGCGGCGGAGTCTTTCCTTTGATGCGATCCCGCAGTTTTTCCGGCAGTTCATTGAGAGGTTTCGGAGGAAGCTCGCCTTTGGTCTGAAGTGCATTCTTGGCTTCCGAGTATATTTGCACAAGCTCTGCAAATGGCCGCCCTGTATCGATGTCCCTGCGTATTGCTTCGATGTGTTTTCTTTTCGACTGCAGTTCGTCACTGGAGAGGCCGGAAGGAATATCGATCATCAGACTGCGCAGCCGGACAAGCTGGGACTTTTCCCTGTCGGCGGTCTGCTGTAAATAAAATCCTCGAACTTGATCATCAGTAACACTGACAAGTGGTCTAATAACTCTGCCAATAAACCGCTGTGTTTCGACCTGCTTTCTGAATTCATCACGATGCGAATCGACAGACTGCCCTTCGGCTTTCAGAAGTTCCTGAAATTTTTCTTCGGAAATATTTTGTTGCTGAAGAAACCCTCTGATTTCGGAATCAAGTTCGTCTTCGCTGAGATTTAAACCGAGCTCCCGCGTCCGCAGCGACAAAATTTTCTGATTGATCAGCTGCTCGAGGATCATTTCTGCGTCTTTCGGCGAAAGAGTTCCGCCGGTGAGTTTTCCGAGAGCGTTGAGCTTTGTGGTTCTGTTTGTAATTTGAAAAACAGCCTGCTGCAGTTCACTGAGAAGAACGGGCTCGTCGGCGACGGTCACAATCACGGCGTCCAGTGTCTCGGCTGTCAGAGTCTGCGGAATTGCGGCAACCGGGAGCTTGGGCGATGCTGTCTGGTTTGTCTGCGAAAAACCAGACGAGGGCCTGAGAAGCAAAAAGAGGCCTGCTGCCGCGGCCAATTTTCCAAATGTGAAGACTGTCTTGCTCATTGCTTGCTACCCTTCTCGATGCGTATCCGCCGAGGCGTGTCGTCACCTTCACAGCGGATTGCCCGTGGAATATTGAGAGCTGAGTTTATTCTGATGCGTGAGGGTTGTACAGCGCCGCGATGGTCTGAAAATCGACCCATTCGCCTTCTCCCCGCCTTCGCGCAAACCAGTGGGCAAAGAGTTCAAGGTCGCTGCAGATGTCTTCATTGAATTCGAGACATTCGTCCGACTGAAAGAGTTCGTTGTGATATGGGAGCATGAGTCGGGTGAAAAATCGGGATGAACGAAGTTTGTCCGCTTCTTCCACGGGAAGCTTCAGCTGTTGTCTGATGCGGCCGCGCACGACAACCGCAATGTCCAGTTCTTTGGTGTCATTGTTGGTCAAGACAACGAGGCCGGTGCGCGGATGTGCCTGAGATGCCAGCGCATATCCTTCCGAGCGCAGTGCCTTGAGCAAATCGACTACCTGACTCAACTGACGGCGTTTCAACGGGTGAAAAATGTTTTTCACCGAATTCTTCAGTTTTGAGATGCGCTGGATCTCGTCATCAAAACGCCCGAGCAAAACCTGCATGAAATGCGCCAGCATTTCGGCTCTCTGGTCCACAGGCAGAGTCACATCATGGAACGGCCAGATCACAAGCAGTTCTTCAAGTTTGCGTCTGGTCAATTTGGGCTGATCGAAAGGACCGAAATACCAGCCTGTTCCTGACACAAGATGACCCATGTGAACTGCCGAACGCTTGCTGTCCGCAAATCTGCTCAGTTTGTATTTCGGGTTGGAGACGGCATTGACGAGCCTTCGTGTTTTTCGAATCGGCACCTTGAGCTGCTCACGTCCGGCATTGGCCAGATGAGCATATACATACTGATTGCGCTCCTGCTCGGGAAGGCGGTTGCGTTGTGCAGGAATGTCATCGTCGGAATCGGCAGTGTCCAGACCTTCGCCGAGCAGAAAACCTTCCTCTGTCACACGATGATGTGAACCCGGAATGGAAAAGGGCAAGACTGAAGGGTTTGCTTCCCAGTACTCAAGCAAATCAGCGGGCAGGAGAATCTGCACCGTGTCTTCGCCGCGCCCTTCAAACTTCCGCGGATCGACGGAAAGTTCAAGCTTTTTCAGTTCCTTCTTTTCCTGCAGCAAAGCAGCAAGAAAGTGGGGCGTGCGCTCGAATTTGAAATCCGTGACGTCGACCAGAAGGCGGTTGAAATCACGCTCGTCACTCAGCTCTGTCACGTTCATCAGTGATTTGCGGATATTCGGAGTTGCCGACATGTAGGCAACTTCACGGGATGAGTTAAAAAGATATAGCAAGCCGGGAGTCGACGGTGCCTTCTCGACATGGTGCGACAGCAAGCCCGGCCCCAAACGGTTCAGCGTCTGGTTGTCAGCCTGTATCTTCAACAGATCTTCAAATGACTTGAATCCATTGCGTTCGCAGACCTTCTGGATTTCCCAAAAAACATCTTTGGTCATTTCGGCATCGGCCATTGCGCGGTGAGCATTGCCGACGGGGAGATTAAAATAATTTGCCACACCCGAAAGACTTTTTACGGGGATATTCGGAAGGAAATTGGAAACGAGCAGATGCGTGCAGACATAAAAATTTGAGAGTTCCTGCGCACGGATCTTTCTTGCATAATGGGCAATAAACGAAAAATCGTTGAGAACTCCGTGTGAGACCAGCACTCCGTCGCCGATAAAGGCCAGCAGGTCATCAATGACATCTTCGATGACCGGAGCGTCTTTGACCATACTTTGATCGATGCCGGTTATCTCGCGCACCGGACGGGGAATATGCCTGCGCGGATTGACGAGCGTTTGATAGCGGCCGACTTCCTTGCCGTCGCGTTCTTTGATCGCTGCAATTTCGATAACTTCACTGTTCGACGGGTTGCCGCCGGTTGTTTCAAGGTCAAAAAAGACGAACTCAAGCTGCCGCGGAGTCTTGCTGATCCATGCGGGACGCTGACTGAGAGCCACGGGGTATTTGGCGGCGAGCCTCGACTGTTCCCGCTGCGCTCCGTCGCGCTTACGGACGTCGTCGTGATTTTTGCTTCTCGAATGGTGTTCAAGCGTCAAAACTGAGGATTCCTCTGAGTGCAATTGTGGCACCTTCGGGACTTCCCACAATCTTAGGGCGGGGTCAACCGCTGATTTTTCTCCGTTTGCTCAGGAGGGTACGGCGCAGCGGAGTGCCTCCGCCTACAGCCATCGGCAGCTGTTCTTCAGCCGGAATATTCCTCAGTGACATGACGTCACCTTCCCTGCAGAGGAATGAGGCAGGAAAATAGCTCAGCGCTTCGGGCAAGAGTTTGGACATCAGCTGTTGGTCGGTCGCATCGGGGTCGTGATGGAACAATCCGAACGACCTGACTTCCGCCATTGCCGCTATTTCGGCACCCCGTCTGGCGGTCGAATGGCCCCAGCCGACTCGGCTGCTTTGATAAACTTCATCGGTGTACGTTGTATCAAACAGCAAAAGGTCCGTGTTTCGGGAGAACGCGGCAAGTGACAGGTCTGAATCTGTCCCGTGCTCGTGGTCAGTCGCATAGACCATGCTGACGCTCAGGTCGTGGTCCCAGACACGGTAAGCAATGGCCTGTTGGGGATGATGCAGATCATGTGCAATCACCACGAGCGAATCAATTTCGAACGGAGAACCGGGCACAACTGTATGATAGAAAAGATTATTTCTTGAGGGAAGATGCCTGAATTCAACCGGAAAAAATGGAAAGCTGAAGATTTTTTCAATAATTGTGTGAAGTTCCATTCCGCCCTTGGCCTGTCCGTAAAAGTGAATTTTTACATCCGGCCTGAACATGGGCGCAAAACGGGTCAGACCCATGATGTGGTCGTAGTGGAAGTGACTCAGAAGCACATGAAAGGTCTTTTGCCCGTTCAGAAGAGCCAAATCGCCGTACGGAACGATTCCTGTTCCTGCATCAAGAACCAGTGATGTCTGCTGGTTATCCGAGGTTGCCGGTACCGAAACCTCGACACATGAGGTGTGTCCGCCAAATTCGGCAAATTGAACGCCGGGCGCGGGCAAAGTGCCCCGAACCCCCCAAAAAGTCACGCGTAATGCTCCGCCGCCTGAACTGTCGGCGGACTCATTTTGTTTCAAAGTGTTTCGTGACACGTTTTTAGCCACGTACAACCTCGCTCCTCGGTTGCCATGGTATCGGATAACTTTGGCGGGACTTTTGTCTTTTTTGGCAGGGGTCAGACAAAAAACTGTTGCCATGTCGGATTTTTGGCAGATATGACTGCCGCCACGGAGCTTCATTTGCTGCCGCCCCCCGCTCCCGAAGGTCCTTCAACGAGATGGATGGTACCCCAGCATGACGATCAATGATTCAACGCCCAATAAAACGACCGCTTCACCCGTGCCGGCCTCGGGCTTTCTGTCGGCTGTGTCCGGACGTCTTGAACGCGAACTGGTCGCTCTCGACTCTCTCGGATTCAAATCACAAATCTGGAAAACAGAATCGAATCAGGCGTCCTCGATCGCAGCGGCTGTCCTTGATGTCAACTGGCTCATTGCACAGCCGGAACTGCCTTATCTTGTCCAGTGTCTGCCCGCACATTTGCTTTACCGAAGTCTTACGGAACATGGAATTGAAGACTCACTCGAAGTCGTTGAGTGGATACGCGGCGAAGCGCTCATCCGATTCATGGACCACGATATCTGGACGGGCGCGCAGGCGGGCGGAAATCTTATTACGGATTCCGATCAGCCTTCCGGTGAAAGATTTATTCAGTGGATCAAATGGTGGAATGATATTTCGTCTGAGTTTGCGGCCCAGAGGGCGGTGGAATTCGACGAAGGCCTGCTTGTCGGCTGCATGACAGCGGCATGTGAAATTATTCCTGTTGGCTTAAACCGCACACAGGAAGAACTTTCGGATGATTATTGGATCACGCCCGACAACCGTTTCGGCTTGAAAATGAAGACTGCCGACGACGGCGATTTTGATGTTTTCCATCAGTTTGTTCATTCTCTTTATAAGCAGGACATTAAGCTGGCTCAGTCAATTCTGGCACACTCGGCAATGCTCGTGAGAGAAGAGTGCGTCGAAGAGGCCCGCCGCTGGCGAACGGCGCGGCTTGAAGAGCAGGGTTTTGTTTCTGCAGACGAAGCCCGCGCGATGCTTAATCCAAAATCAAACAAACAGCTGACCGAAATTGTGCGGACTGCAATCAGGAGCGAGCCGTTAAGATATACGATGCAGGCGTTGTCGGCGGTGTCTCATCCCGACAGTCAGGGCAATGTGCTTCTCTCCGATGCCGACGAAGAAATTCGCGACAGAATAACCGGATTTATAAGGCAGCAGGACAGCGACGAACTGGCAGCGGAAATTGAAAGAGTTTTGGGCACCGGAGAGATAGTCCGCCTGATCGGAACGTCGGCACCGCAGTCTGACGTTCTCATTCAGGACGATGATGTCATCGATGCTTTTGTGAGCAGGCTTGCGGGACAAACCCGTCAGATTATCAGTAGTCTTGAAGCAGTAAAAATGAGAGAACTGCGCGCAGCCGTGCGCGAAAACAGTGACGCATTTTTATTCGACGCAGCCATGGCGTGGCTGTCTGAATCCGACCTTGAGCGGATTGTTGATTACAAATCCCGTATCGCCAGAACGACCAACGCTGTTGCGGCGGCCTTGGGTGTTTCGGGCGAACCCGCAGAGCTGTCCCGTGTGTTGGTCGCGGTTCACGGCTGTATGAATATCGGGTTGGAGCGATTGATTAAAGACCCGCGCAGTTTTGCGCTGGAAGGGCATACTGGCATGGAAAATGCTGCATCAGGTCTGCCTGAAGCGGCGCAGGCGGCGGCGATTCTTAAAGCGACCGGACCGGAGGCACTGTTCCAGACCGGCTGGCAGACGCTGCAGGAATTGTCGGCAGACACGCTTCAAATGCTCGTTTATATCGTTGAAAATAATGAGCAACTTAGGGAAAAAGTCGGCACACAATATTCGGTCCGTCTGAGTGACGGCGAGGTTGCGGGACTTTCGGTCCTTCATCTTCAGAGCCGCGGGCGCTACCCCGATGTACGGAATTGGCTTGCTCAACTTGAGACATATTTTGATGCCTCAGTGCATCATATTTTGAAATCAGCACTTAATCGTTTGCCCGTTTTTCCGATCTTATTATTGGAGGAAGGCAATGTGGCCCGCGGTACGACCGCTGTAAAACCCTATGAACGCATGGAAGAGTTGGAGAAATCAAGGGTTTTTGTGAGCCGGCTGGCTCACGTGGCGGTTGTTTCGGGGCAGGGGGAATGAATGCTTAAGCTCGCATACAAAAATCCGGAGACGTTGACTCCCGTGTGGAGTGACGAGGAAGTTATAAAAATAAATTCTCTCCTGAATACCAAATACCGGTCCGTGCTTAACAATGAACGGTTCAGCGTCGAATCCGGCTACGACGGGCAGCAGGTCCAGATCAAGGTGACGCTTGAGCGCATCGATAAATCTGTCTTCTACCCCATAGAACTGTTGTATATCCGCGATGCAGCCGACGGCTTCGGACAGGCTCAGCCCTCGATGGATGAGCTGGCATCCCTCATGCTCGATTACATCGATGTTTACTGGCACGAATATTTGTCCGACGGGCGCGACGTTTTTGTGCCGCTGGCATGGGATAAACACACCTGCGAAGGCGTGGAGTTCTACCTGCGCGGATTTATCCGCAACCGGTCACTTGAACAGCAGGCGGATGAACTTTTCCGCAAACACGGACACGGTGAACACGACATCGAACCGATTTCAGACGATCTGTAGGCAGAGTCACCTGACGATGAACATGACTTCACAACGCAAGAGAATTCTCGTTGCCATGTCGGGCGGTGTTGACAGCAGTGTTGCTGCAGCGCTGCTCAAGGAGCAGGGGCACGACGTTATCGGCGTTACAATGCAGCTTTGGGATTATTCCAAAAACGAGACCAGCTGTGATCCGAATTCCAAATTCGATACCTGCTGCAGCCACGATGATGTTGCCGATGCGCGGGAAGTGGCGCAAAAACTTGAAATTCCGTTTTACGTCATGGACTATCAGGACGACTTTCAGGAAAACGTGGTTGATTATTTTACTTCCGAGTATTTGCGGGGAAGAACTCCGAATCCGTGCGTTGCCTGCAATACATTCCTGAAATTTGATCATTTGCTTGAACGCGCGCTCCGGCTCGGGTGTGATGCCGTTGCCACCGGTCACTATGCCCGTATCGACTACAGTCCGGAACAGAAGGTTTACAGACTGCTGAAGGGTGTCGATGCACAAAAAGATCAGAGTTACTTTTTGTATTCAATGACACAGGAACGTCTTTCAAAAATCGTCTTTCCGCTGGGCGGGATGACAAAGTCCGAAGTCCGGCAGCATGCGGAAAGATTCGGTCTGATCAATGCGCGCAAAAAAGAGAGTATGGAGATTTGTTTCATTCCGAATAATGATTACGCGGCATTTATTGAAAAATATGCCGATCCTTCTAAAATAATATGCGGCGACATCTGCCATGAAAACGGCACCGTTTTGGGCAGACATGACGGCATTCACAAATTTACGGTTGGTCAGCGCAAGGGCATCGGCATCGTTTCGGATGCACCCCTTTACGTCACCCGCATAGAGCCTGAAAGCGGAAAAGTTTATGTCGGCGGCGAAGAGTATCTGTTGCGCAGCGGTTTTGATTTCGAAAAGTTTCATCTGATTCGTGACACTGATATGTCTTCTGCATTTGATGTCAAGATTCGTTATCGTTCACAGCCGGCTCAGGGACTCGTGAACGCGGGAGCAGAGCAAAATCCCGCGACCTTTATATTCAGCTCACCGCAGCGTTCCGTGACACCGGGGCAAATCGCCGTGCTTTACCGCGGCGATGAAGTCCTTGGCGGGGGATTCATAGGCAGGGTTGTCGGGACATGAGTTTTTCTGACAATGTGCGATCCATAGTTGAGTGGACTGAGTCTCTGGACGAAGTCCGTTTGCGCAGACATTTTCCCGATCTTGATTCCAGAGTTGAGAACCTTGGCCGGCTGCAGGGACATGTTTACCGCCATCGGCGGCTGGCTGCCGTTTCACTGATTCATCGCAGCGCTCTTGTCTATTGGCCGGTTCAATCCGACAGAGCGGGAATTTTCAGCAATGAGAGACTCGAGTTTCTGGGAGATTCATTTTTGAATTTTTTTGTGGCCTGCGAAGCGATGTCAGCTTATCCGAAGATGGCTGAAGGTGAATTGTCAAAAATTCGCGCTGCGATTGTCGGTACCGAAAATCTCGCAGAAAAGGCCCGCCATCTCAATTTGCATGATTTACTGATGTTCGGCCGCGGTGAAATCGCCAAGGGCGGTTTTCAGTCTGAAAAAAGACAGAACATTCTCGCTGATGCATTTGAAGCGGTCACTGCGGCACTTTTGATCGATGCGGGAGAAACTCACGCGCGCGACTGGCTTGGCAGACTGTTTGCGGCCGATTTGGTTGTGGCCGAGCGCACCCTTACGGATTTTGACGTCAAGACCCGCTTTCAGCAGTGGACCCAGAGCGTCTGCGGGCGCCCTCCGGTCTACAAAGTTGTAAAAACCATTTCGACTCCGCAGGAAACTCAGTTTGTCGTTGCGGGTTTTATCGGCCGGACCGAGCTTGCAAGGGCTGCCGCAGCCAACAAGCGCGAGGCAAGCAAACTGGTTGCCGCCCGTATGCAGAAGATGTTCGAAGCCGGTGAACTCACCGCTGATTTGTTGAAAAGATATGCTACAGAAAATGATATTACAGAGGATGAATAAATGAATCAGAAGCGGTGCGGTTACGTGGCTTTGCTCGGACAACCCAATGCCGGCAAGAGCACATTGATGAATGCCTGTCTGGGAACAAAACTTGCCGTGGTCAGTGCAAAACCGCAGACGACGCGCAATAAGATTTTGGGTATCTGCGCTTCCGGTGACAGTCAGATTCTGTTTCTCGATACCCCCGGAATACACAAGACCGGCGGTCTTCCAAAGCTCAACAGAAAGATGAACGCAACCGCGTGGTCGGTTCTTCAGGATGCTGATTTGGTCTGTTATCTGGTCGATGCGGCAGCCGGCTGGAGTGACGAAGATGAAGTTTTTTTCACTCAAATATTGAAGCAAAGCTCAAAACCTCTGGTCGTCATTGCAACCAAAACCGACAAGGTTAAGGCTGAGGTCATAAATCAAAATATCGAGCTTATGACCGAGCGCATGCGTGCGTGTTCGAACGGTGACTTTACTACGCAGTCTGACAGTAATGCCGGACTGATTTCGGGTGTCCCGATGGCTGTATCCGCCAAAAGACCGGAGGAGATCGAAAAGTTCCGTGAATTTGTTTCGAGCCGGATGCCCGACGGCGCGTGGCTCTATTCGGAGGATGACCTTACCGATCGTCCGCAGCAGTTTGTCTGCGGCGAGCTCATCAGGGAGCAGCTTTTCAGGCAGCTCGGTCAGGAATTACCATACAGCGCAGCTGTGAAAGTCGAGCGCTTTCAGAACAAGGGAGGTCTCACCATCCTTCAGGCGAGCGTCATCGTTCACAAGGACAATCATAAAGCAATGGTCATCGGTGCGCGCGGAAGCCGAATCAAAGCCATCGGGCAGGCTGCGCGTGAATCGCTTGAAAAGCATTTGGGCCGCAAAGTTCATCTGGAATTATTTGTCAAGGTTCAGTCAAACTGGATTGATTCTGACAACCTTCTGGCAGAGTACGCAGGTCTTGATAATTTGGAAGAATGATTCTTCTTGTTTTTAAGCTTGGGCTGTGTCACTGTCTAACGGTGGCTCGAAGGATTCTTTCAATCAAAAAAGGTCTTCACCCGCTCTCAGACGTCCTTGGTACGTTCTGAATCCAGTGATCTGCTGTCTATCGGAATTTAATTTTAATCCGGAGTGCGTCGGCCGCTCGGCAGTTCATTTTTGGAACCCGTAAAGTTTTTCCTCTCGGAGTTTTTTATCAGTGTTTTTGCATTCACTTAATTTCAAGGACAGCGGCGTCAAATCGTCAGCCGCTTCCCGTCCGCGCAAATCATCGCCCAAAAAAACAAAGACAGCCGCAGATTCTGCTGAATTTGAAAATGTTTCAGATTCAGTCTCCGACACTGCACCCGCTGAATCCGAAGGGTCCGCAACGCCGGCAGGAGCAGCGTTTAATCAGGAGGAAAACAGCAACATGTCACAGTCTCAAAATGAACAGTCGTGGCAGAATGAAGTTCAGGGCGGTGGCGAACAATACGCCGAGGGATATGCCGGAAATGCTGCGGATGCGTCCGGTTATTACGAGGAAGAAGGTTATTATCCCGAGGAGAATACTCAGGGCACTTCCGAGTATGCCGGCCAGAATCAGATTGTGCTGACGCTCAGCTATTCGCTGATGAATCAGGTTCGTCAGGTTGCACGGCTTGAAGGTGTTTTTCCGGAAGATATTTTGATCGAGCTCATTGCGGAAGGTGTGACCCGCCGCGCGTTTGAGGATGCACAGCGGCCTGCACCAAGTCACTTGATGACCCGTACCGGTTACGTGGCACCCGATGCCAACGGCAATGTGCAGCAGCCCCATTTGAGCCACCATGGAATGCAGGGCAACCAGCGCGGAAACCATCAGGGTCACAACAACCGCCGTTTTCATCAGAACAACGGCAACAACAACAACCGCGGCAATCATTTTCAAAACCGAAACCGTCAGAATAATTTTAAAAACAAACCGCGCAGCGGAAAATGATTTTACATGACTGGCCGCGGACACGGACGTCTTAAGAAAATTGCGGTTACCGGAGGAATCGGTTCCGGAAAATCGAGGCTGGTCAGTGAACTGGCGGCCTTGGGCTATCCGGTTTTTGATGCCGACGTTCTTGTCTCGCAGGTTGTGCTCGATGAGAAAGTCATCAGCCGCATCGTCGGACTTCTTGGCTCCGACGCATATGAAACCGCGGATTCGGGACAGGCAGTTTATCGGCGGGCATGGGTCAGGGATCGCGTCTTTGCCGATCCCGCACTCCGAAAAGGTTTGGAAGCAATCATTCATCCGGCAATTTTTGCCCGATTCACCGTGATTTGTGAGCAGCTGCAGAAGATTTGCGGCAGTGTCTGGGTTTTTTATGAGGCAGCGCTGATTTTTGAGAGCGGCAGAAAGAAGGACTTTGATGCTGTGGTCTCGGTCGTTGCCCCTGAAGAAGTCCGCAGAGAAAGACTTTTGAAATCGCGGAAGCTGTCGCAGGATGAACTTACGGCAATTTTTACCGCGCAGGTGAGTGATGAGCTGCGCCGCAGTGAATCTGATTTCATTGTTGAAAATTCTCAGGAAAGCGCTTCTGCCGCGACGCAGGCTTTGGCATTGATTGAAAACTTGAGGCACTTTTTTCATCCGCAAAGGCGTTGACATCGTTTAGCGCCCGCACTGGAGCTATCCTCTGAGAAGGTCCGGTTATAAAGGGTGGGTGCATGTTTCAGGTATCATGCGCGGCGTGTAACGCATCTTTCGAATACAACGTCGATGATTACATTCATTTGTGTCCCTTTTGCTCTTCAGGATTCATTCTGGATCTTGAAGAGGGTGCAAAAGACATTATCGGTGACCATTTTATTGTCCCGAACCGCATGGACCGTGAGCAGGTTGAGGGTATTTTTTACGACTGGATCACCAACCGCTACCATCGGCCCGACAAAGTCAAAAACGAGTTTCAGATTCTCGGATCATACGGAATAAGTCTTCCCTATTGGGTGATTTCTGTTGAAGCACATACGTTCTGGAGCGGTCACAGCCAGAAGGCCAATCATTACCGCGGTCAGGGAAACGAATACGGTGCCCGCTTTTTGAAAGAAGAAAACCGCTTCAGCCGGCGCTACAGATGGTCGGTTCTGGCGCGCAAATCCCCGAAAGAGCATTGGGGTCTCGAAAGACTTCACCATCCTAAGGAGGATGTGCTTGTCGACTGGGACGGATTTCCGCTGGATGAGACGCTGGGCATTGTAAAAGGCGCCGGCAGTGCCAGCGTTTATGATGCCAGACAGATGTTTAAATTTGATCATGCAAACGGCCTGACAATTTCAGGCGTGCAGGTAAAGGAAAGCTCGGCGATTTCGCGGGCCAAGGATCAGATTCAGGAATATCACCGGCGGATTGCGAAGACAAAAGTCGGAACACTTTACGAACACAGAACTGAAATTGAAATTGTCGGTATACATCTCGTCCATCTTCCGTTCTGGGTTGTCAGATATTCATTTGCTCCGAAGAGTGCGTTCCGCTTTCTGACAACAGCCCGCGAAAGAAGGCTTCTGGTTCAGGGTCAT
This sequence comes from Pseudomonadota bacterium, assembly GCA_009926615.1. Classification (GTDB taxonomy): domain Bacteria; phylum Bdellovibrionota_B; class Oligoflexia; order Silvanigrellales; family Silvanigrellaceae; genus RFOM01. Next base: position 41,231 of record RFOM01000003.1, on the reverse strand, counting down.
TCACTTGCTGTTTTGGAGGCAGAACTTCCTCTGTCCAGTGCGGACAAAGTGATGACCAATTTGGTGGTTTGCGGCTCATTGGCTGTTTTGAGTCTCGGACTCGCACTTTTCGTTCATCCGCTGTTTTTTCTCGTGACCATCGTTTTCTCGGGTGTTTGTGTACTTTCCGCTTGGAAGATTTTCGGCCGTGAAAAGTCTGATTCGGACGTCGGACGCGGTGCGGATTTACAGGAACCGGCGGCGTAATGAGTTCAGAAAGGCGGGACGCGATGTCGCACAAACTTAGAAGCTTCCTCCCGGGTCTTTCGGCGTTGAGTATTTTGTTGTCGGTTATCGGCTGCGGTCAGTTGCAATTAAGCAAAAAACCCACTCCGGCTCCTACACCGACTGCCGCGCCTACGGTTGCTCCTACGGAAGCACCCGAGACGACACCCGTGTCGTTCTGGCTGGCTGCCAATCCCAAAGACGGAGGCGGGCCGATAGCCGTCAGGTATGACGGTACCGGACGTCTGTCGATGACGGTGGATTTGGTTGAAGCCGGTCTCGACTACGGACCGATCACTGCATTTAATTTTCTTGATGCCTCGACTTTGATGTTTTTTATCGATGCCGGAGCTGGTAAAGAGACGATTGGCACGCTCGATATAAAGTCCGCTATCGTGAAAAATAAAGCGTGGGGCTCGGAAAGCTCAATCAAGACTGCTTTTTCCGGAGCCCGCGCAAATACGCTGGTGACAGGCTTCCAGACGAATGTTCTGCACGCGCAAATTTCAACCGGCATCAAGAGCATCCGTTATAACGCCGACGGCGGACTCAGCGCAGAGGCTTTTTATGATGCTGCGTCGGCGGCAGCCGACAACTGTCCGGCGGGCACGGTCAATGCGTCTGCCTTGCTGCGCAAGGACGGAGTTGTTTCTCTGGCTCTGCTGACGAGCGGTGCGGCAACGCGAATCAACGTTCTAAACGTTGTCAGCGGTGCGGTGAATTGCAAATCAAGTCTGAATTATTCTCAGGGTCCGGATACAACAGCGCAACACAAGGCAGTCAATATTGTTCAGACCCCCGATGACAAAGTTTATGTTCTGTATCAGCACGAAACAGCACCTTTCGTGGTGCGCTACGACTTCGACGGAACGAGCTTGAGCAACCCGCAGACCATCTATCGCGGTTTGAGCAATTTGGGCAAAACCCCTCTGGGTATGATTGCGCGGACAAGCAAAAGACTGCTGATTGGACGTCCTGATACCGGTGCTCTTGTTGAAATACTCATTCGCGGCAACGAGGCGGAACAATCCGAGTTTTATAAGAAGACATCCTTCGCCAAGGATCTCACGGCTCTGATTGCCGAGCCTTTCAATTAAACCGGAACTTCAGGGGCGGGGAACAACTGCAAGGCAGTTGGCCACGCGTCTTTCCTGCGGTTCGGCGCTGGGTCTGCTGTTCATTCTGACCCCGTTGAAGATGAGACCCGAACTTCCTCCGCCGTCAAGGTTCAGAGCCCATTGAGCGCCCAGCCGTTTTAAAATTTTCGCTGTGTCCGACAGGGTCAAGCCGGAGAGTCTCGGTTGTCTGCCTTCGACCATAATCCACCACATCACAGTTCTGTCTGCATTCAGGCCAATGGCTGTTCTCGGATGTTCGGTCGTGCAGAACGGCCCGCACTCCGTGTCGTTCGGCGGACTCCATTGGAATTCAGGGTCAATCAGGATTTGCCAGCCGCCGACCACTGAGGTCCACGCAGGCCTGACGGCCGAGACGCTGTTATAGGGATCTATCAGGCAATCATTTTTATCGTCACAGGCAAGGAAAGACCATTCCTTTGTGTCGGCAGTTTTCGGCCAAGTTTCTCCGAGCCCGACAGCCAGACCAATTGTCTGTTGCGCGGCATCAAAAAAATCACCGTTGATGACGGCGACAGCTCCGCTCTTGCGGGAAAAATCAGAAGGCGTCATTCCGCGTTCGCTGCTGGCTGATGCACGGATTGAAATTTTCGGATTCGTCAGATCGATGCTCAAAACGTGAACTTTTTTGGATGCAAAGGTGTTATCCATCCAGTATGATACGCCGTTGTTCTCCTGACGGGCCGGTTGATTCGGGCTTAATTTATTTGACTCCGCGTGTGCAACGGCTGAAGCTGAAAGTGCCAGACAGGCCGTGACACTGACTCTCTTGGCCCGAGTTTTTGATATACCCATCAGGGTCTCTCCATCCTTGAGGAACGCCATGTTGTCCCAAATTAAAGCACAGGTGCCCCAATCGCTCAACGGCGAACGATTTGATGTCGCTGCAGCTGCCCTGTGTCAAAGTTTGTCCCGCAAAAAGATTAAAATGATAATCGACAGGGGCGGAGCCTACCTGAATAAAAAGAGAGTACTTATTGCAAAAAGAATTGTCTCGGCAGGTGATGTCATTGAATTGTTTTGGGACGAGAACCGTCCGCTCGGCAGCAATGACGTTAAAAATTTGCCGGTCGGAATAATCGGAGAAAATGAAGATTTCGTAGTTGTGAATAAACCGGCCGGACTGCCTTCGCAGGCAACCCTGACGTCGAGTGAAGAGACTGTGCTTCATGCTCTCTCGGCGCAATATCCGGACCGGTTCACAATCGGCCGGCTCTATCTTGTGCACAGGCTGGACAAAGAGACATCAGGCATCATGCTGATTGCCAAAAACAAAACAGCGCAACAGGATCTCGAAAAGCTTTTTGCCGAGCGAAAGGTCAGGAAGGTTTATCATGCACTGACTTTCGGAATTCCTTTGAAAGTCGAAGGCCGGCTGGACTGGCCGTTACGCAAAGATCCCTCGCGGCCAAATACATACTTTGCTGTTTTGAATAAACGCAGCGGACAGTCTGCACAATCTTCCGGCAAAGATATCAAGTCGGCTTTGACTTCGTATTTGGTTCTCAAAACATTTCAGGGCCTCGGTGCGAGCTACATCGAATGCCGGCCGGAAACCGGCCGGACGCATCAGATTCGCGTGCATCTTCAGGCTCTTGGGGTCCCCCTGCTCGGAGATAAAACCTATTCAAATAACGTGATTGGGCATCCCTGCGGGCAGTGGGCTGCGCGACATATGCTGCATGCATTCAGTATCAGCTGGACCGATAAAGATGGCCGGACATTTGCATTCGAGGCGCCTTTACCCGATGATTTTCGGGTTTGTTTAAACCGCCTCGCGAAAGAAGGATCATCCCATGAGTTACAAACTGATTAGTGTTCCTGCTGCAGGACAAAAAATTACAGTCGATGCAAAAGGTCAGCTGAATGTCCCCAATGAGCCCGTTATTCCGTTCATTCGCGGCGACGGAACCGGACCGGATATCTGGGCCGCAAGCCAGATGGTGTTTGATGCGGCTGTTGCCAAAGTTTACGGCGGCAAGCGCAAAATTCACTGGATGGAAGTACCTGCCGGTGAGGCATCATTTCAAAAATATAACGACTGGCTGCCGCAGGAAACCGTCGATGCACTGCGTGATTTCCGCGTGTCCATCAAAGGCCCCCTGACAACGCCGGTGGGCGGCGGAATTCGCAGCCTGAACGTAACACTGCGCCAGACACTCGATCTTTATCAGTGTGTCCGGCCGGTCAAGTGGTACCCGAATGTCCCTGCACCCGTGCGTGAACCGCAAAAGGTGAACATGGTGATTTTCCGCGAGAACACTGAAGATATTTATGCCGGCATCGAATTTAAATCCGGCACTCCCGAGGCTCTGAAATTAAGGGATTTTCTGAAGACTGCGTTCAACAGGACGGTGCGTGAAGATTCCGGTCTGGGAATCAAGCCGGTCAGTGAATTCGGCTCGAAGCGTCTCGTCAGAGCGGCCATCCGGTATGCCATCGAGAACAAGAGAAAAAGTGTGACGCTCGTTCACAAGGGCAACATCATGAAGTTCACCGAGGGTGCATTTCGTGACTGGGGATATGCGGTGGCTACCGAAGAATTCCGCGACTTTTGCGTGACGTGGGACGAGTGTCAGGGGCAGGTTCCGGCCGGCAAAATTCTTGTCAAAGATGCTATTGCGGACAACATGTTTCAGCAGGCGCTTTTGCGTCCGGATGAATATGATGTTTTGGCAACGACCAACCTCAACGGCGACTATTTGTCCGATGCACTTGCGGCACAGGTCGGCGGACTGGGAATTGCGCCGGGAGCAAATATCGGCGACGGCTTTGCAGTATTTGAAGCGACCCACGGAACCGCGCCGAAATATGCGGGTCAGGACAAAGTCAATCCGGGGAGTGTGATTCTCAGCGGCGTGATGATGTTTGAATATCTCGGCTGGAAAGAGGTTTGCACACTGATTGAGAAGGCTTTTGAGGCCACCCTTCAGGACAAAGTCGTGACCTATGACTTTGCGCGTCAGCTCAGCGGTGCGCGCGAGGTCAAGTGCAGTGAATTTGCCAAGGCTATTTGCGCACACATGTAAAAACAGCCGGCAGTGCGAAAAAAAAAGAAGCGCGCTCTGAGCGGAACGCGCTTCTTTTTTTTGCTGCGATTTCGTCAGTGACTCAGGAATAGAGCGGCTTACCGTCCTCTGAATAAAGTTTAATCAGGCTTGACCATTTAAACTGAGAGCCGATCTTTTGAATTGCCAGACAAATTGCCGCATCCGTCTCGTTTCCGTGATTGAGCGGTTTTTCAAACAGATAGCGCGCGCACAGCCAGCCCACGTCAAGGATCGTCTTTTCGAGTGCCGCGCCTTTGAGTTTTGTCCCACGGCTTGAAACATGAGCCAGTTTGAGAATGCCGGCCTGTGCGGGAAGTTCGCCGCCGAAGGGGGCTTCAACAAAAATATCTATCCCTGAGATCTGGCGTGAGTCGGTTGCGGTCATAATCTGTTTCTTCCTTATTTATTCAAAGCGTGAATGATTGCGTCGGCAAATTCCGAAGTGCCGGCCGTACCCTTGAGGTCACGCGTGAGTGACTTGCCTTCGGCAAGTACTTTGTGAAGACCCTTTTCAATTCGTTCCGCCATCGCAAGTTCACCCATGTGCTGCAGCATCATAACTGCCGAGAGCAGCAGTGCGGTGGGATTGGCCTTGCCCTGACCGGCAATGTCGGGTGCAGAGCCGTGGACGGCTTCGAAAACAGCGCCGTTCTGACCGATGTTGGCACCGGGAGCGACCCCAAGTCCGCCGACAAGTCCTGCGCACAGATCGGATACGATATCTCCGTACAGATTGGGCAGAACAAGAACATCGAATTCTTCCGGACGGGTGACAAGCTGCATGCAGAGGTTATCCACGATGATGCTGTCAAATTTGATGTCCGGAAACTCTGCTGCAACGGCCTCATGGGCCTTGAGAAAAAGTCCGTCGGACAGTTTGTGAATGTTTGCCTTGTGCACGCACGTGACCCTTTTGCGTCCCAGTTTTTTGGCCATATTGAAAGCATAGCGTGCAACTCTTTCGCTTCCCTCCCAAGTGATGATCTTGAGGCACTGGGCAACGTTCGGAGCAACCATATGTTCAACTCCGGCGTACGTGTCCTCCGTATTTTCACGAACGATGATGAGGTCAACATTGTCAAATTTGGTCCGGTAACCCGGAAGACTCTTTGCGGGACGCACATTCGCATAAAGGTCGAGCCGCTTGCGCAGAGTGACATTTGCGCTCTGGTGCCCGCCTCCCGTCGGTGTTGTGGTTGGTCCTTTGAGTGCGATTTTATTTCGCGCGATTGAATCTATTGTTGCATCAGGCATGACGCCCCGACCGGCAAGTGCGCTGTGCTCTCCGCCTTCGGTGACATCCCAGTTCACCTGAAGTCCTGCAGCTTTGAGGATGCGCGTGACGGCATCGCTGATCTCCGGCCCTATTCCGTCTCCGGGAATTAATGTCAGGGTTTTTGTTGTCATACTGGTCTGCTCCTCTCAAGGGCTTACAAAATTCTTCCGCCGGCCTTAAAGCACTTCGGCTTGTGCCTTGGCAAGTGACGCCCAGTCTCCGTCTCCCCAAGCGTAGCCCAGAGCTCCCAGCAAACTGACGTATAACCCAAAATCCTCAATATCCTGAGCATTTTCAACTGAAGTGTCCGGTTCGACGACGGTCAAAAATGTCTTCATCCCTTCGTCCGTCAGCAGAGCTGCAAGCAGCAGCGGAAGATGTCCTATGGCGCTGCGGCCAAAGATTTCGCGCTCCGAACGCTGCAGTTCATCCAAAGTCCCGTGTCCGCGTTCACTGATGTCGGCGAATGAACCGTGCGGCTTCTTCATCAGACACAGCTGCGGAGAATCGAGACTGTGATAAAAGTCGCAAATCTGCGGCCGGTATTGAAATACGCCGCAGTGGCCTCCAAGTGCTCCGGTTTCCGGAGTCCTCACAAACAGCGGACAGGGCAGCTTTTCTTTGAGAAACAGGGTCTGGCTGGAGTCCGTCAGCGGCAGCGAACCCTGACGCACGGACCACTCAAGATACCGGCGCGCATAGGCCATAAATTGTAAATGCAGTTCTTCAACGGTCCTTCCGTCGGCGAGCAGTCGTGCAAGCAGAACAAACGCTTCGCCGGCAGTGGCAGGAATAATCGGAAAGTGGCAACAGGCGCCGCATCCTTTTGTACAGGTGATTACGGGAGCTTCCGCATTCGAACTGTGGTTTTGGAGCATGATGTCGCGGTCGTGAACCCACCTCTCATGGACGGTATCCACAACCGGTAGTAAACGTTCCAAAGCTTGTGCGAAGTTCATTTTGCAAATCCTAAAACGGGGTGAAGGCATGCGGTGGAATTCAACGGTTCGCTTTCCGGTCGAAGTACAGTTTGAGGACATCGACGGCGGAGGAGTCGTTCATCATCCCAACTATCTCAAATATCTTGAACGGGCACGATGTCAGGCTATGCGGGAAATTGGCGTTCCTTTCGGTGAGTGCCTTCAGGAGGGAATAGCATTCGTGGTGGCCGAGGTTCATGCAAAATATCTTCAGCCTCTTTCGCTCGCTGCCGAGTGCGTTGTTGAGACCCGTCTGGTTGCAGCCCGTAAAAGCAGTCTGAAAATTTTACAAAAAATCGTAAGTCCGGAGCGTCCGGCAGAGATGTCCGGTTCGGAATCGGATTTCCTGAAGACCGACAAAAAAACTTATTTCATCGCCCAGCTCAGGCTGGTTGCGGTGGACCTGAAATCGGGCAAGGCCATCAGTCTGCCCGAGAAGCTTCGACGGGCCGGCGGTCTGCCCCAAATTGAAGTTCTTGCGAAGGATCCCGTCCTGTCTGACGTCAGACTCGCTCCGTTTTCCGAGGGCTGAAGCCTGATTCAAATCCCAAGAGTAGAGGGTTCATGGGCAATAAAACGCGAATCATCGGATTGTCGGGCGGACTTGCCGTTGCACTCACACTTTTTTTGGTCGGGACTTGGCTTGAAACCCGAATTTTCGACGGCCTGACGGAGATTCTTCAGAATCAGTCTTTCCTTTCGGTCATTCTGTTTTTCAGCGTCGTCAACTTGAACGCTCTGATGGCGTTCGGGCTCATTTTTTTAAGCTTCAGGAACGCGGTAAAACTTGTGGTCGAGCGTCAGAGGGCTGTTTTCGGAAGTTCGCTGAGAACGAGGCTTGTGACGCTCTTCCTGTTTTTCAGCCTGCTGCCGACGCTCATCCTTTTGTACATTTCGACCAAATTTGTGAATGCTCATTTTGAGCGCTGGCTTCCTCCCAGCGTCGAGCAGACATCGCAACTCAGCTTAAAGAGCGAAACCGAGTATCGCGAAAAGTTGCTGGCGATACTCGAAAACATCAACAATTCGCTCGAGCAGAAGAAGCTTGTTGATTTTATTTTGCCGGTCGGAAATCCTCAGGCGGAGACTTATTTTGTCAAAGAAAAGTACAAAGATTTTTTGCCGGACATTAAAATCTCGCTCGAAAAAAACAGCCGGCAGCTGATTGGAAAACCGCGCTGGCTCGCTCTCGGTGAATCGAGATATATTGCGGCTGTCAGGTCCGGCGATCGCTATTTGGGTTTGGTTTCACCGCCGACAATTCATAATCAATGGAGAATTCTGACGAACGAAGTCACGCAGGCCCAGCCGGGAATCGAACTGGTGAGGCTGAGTTACTACATCCTGCTTGGCTCGATAACTGTTCTGCTCATATTCTCTGCGCTTTGGCTGGGCGTGACGATTGCGCGGGAAATAACCGGACCGTTGCAAACTCTGGCGTTGGCGACCGAACTTGTGTCTGCCGGAAATTATGACGTCAAAATTGATGATGTCGTTTCCGATGACGAATTGGGTCAGCTCGCGCGGGGCTTTCGTACAATGGTGGGCGATTTGCGGGATGCAAATGATCGTGCACAGGCTTCGGCACATGAGCTTGAGCTCAAGGCGGCCCAGTTGAGCGAAAAGACCGAATACTACGCATCGGTTCTTCAGGAAGTTCAGGCGGCTGTTTTTGCCGTGGATGCGGATTTGAAACTTGAAGCCTGCAATCCCGCAGCCGAAGTGTTGTTCCTTATCAACGAATCCTCCGATCGCGGACGGGCTCTCGGAGAGTTTCTTCCGCGCGAGTTTTATCGCAACTGGCTTCGGCCTGTGCTTGTGCCTCTCATTGAACAGGGACAGAAACGGATTGTGGGAGAGTATTCGGGAAGAATTCACTTTCGCGACTGTCAGCTGGTCATTACTGCGCATGCGCTCGTCAAGCCCAACGGCCGCAAAGCTTTTCTCGTGATTGTTGAGGACGTAACCGACTTGGCGCGTGCGCAGCGGCTTGCGGCATGGCGTGAGGTAGCCCGCAAGGTTGCGCACGAGATTAAGAATCCTCTGACACCGATTCTTCTCGGAGCCCAGCGGCTTGAGCGGCGGATACTGGGGAAAATGGAAGGCGAGGAGCGGGAGATTATGCGTGAAAGTTTACGCGTTATTGTTCAGTCTTCGGATACCATCAGACAGCTTGTTGACGAATTTGTTTCAGTTGCGCGCATGCCGGGACCCCGTCTCCGCAGCGGTAATATTCTGGAAACACTTCAGCTCACCGTTGCGGGCTTCGCCGACAACGCGGAACACGTTGCCGTTGAGCTTGAATATTGGAACAGCGACGAAAAAATGTTTTTGCCTCTGATATCCGCTGAAAGTATTCCGATGATGGTTTTTAGTTATGATCCGGAGCAAATTGCGCGGGCATTTTTCAATCTTATTTCCAATGCAGTCTCAGCCTCTGCCGAAAATACGGCAGAGCGCCGTGTCGTTGTCAGGGCGAGGGGTCCTGCTCCGGGCAATCCTGAGGCTGAATTTTCGGTGACCGACTGGGGACACGGAATTCCGGAGTCCGCACGGGAACGGATCTTCGAGCCGTATTTCAGCACCAAACGCACCGGTACCGGTTTGGGACTGGTGATAGTTCAGCAAATCGTCCACGAGCACGGAGGACGATTGCGCGTGTCAGCGAACGAGCCGCGTGGTACGGTGTTTACCATGTCCCTTCCGGTCTGATGTTTTTTTGGGGAGTTGCAATTGAGCAGTCAGAATGCTGAAAATAATCAGAATTATGCCGGAAAAGTTCTTATTATTGATGACGAGCGCGAGATATGCAGAACGATTGGTGACATTCTGCGTGACGAGGGGCACAAGGTTTGTTCCGCGCACGACGGGCAAACCGGTTTGAAACTGCTCGCACGTGAAATGCCGGATGTGTGTCTGCTTGATGTCTGGCTTCCCGACATTGACGGTCTTGCGGTTTTGGAAAAGATCCGCGCGCAGGGGCTGGATGTCAGTGTCGTCATGTTGTCCGGTCATGCGAACATAGAGACTGCCGTGAAGTCGACCCGTCTTGGCGCGGTGGATTTTCTTGAAAAGCCGCTGAGTCTTGAAAAGCTGCTGATGAGCGTCGAAAATGCGCTGCGAATTCGTTCACTGAAGACCGAAAATGCCAACCTGCGGATGCGCATGGAAAAGCGTTACCGGCTGATTGGCGAATCAAAGGTCATGATGCAGGTCAGAAGCACAATCGATGTTGTTGCCGTAAAGAACACCACGGTTTTAATTACCGGTGAAAACGGCACGGGAAAGGAGAATGTTGCGCGCCAGATTCATGAACGCAGTCAGAGATCGCGTCGTCCTTTCATTGCAATCAACTGCGCGGCAATTCCTGAAGACCTCATTGAATCTGAACTTTTTGGTTTTGAAAAGGGCTCCTTTACGGGCGCATTTCAAAGCAAAAGGGGTAAATTTGAACAGGCCCACGGCGGAACAATTTTTCTCGACGAAATCGGCGATATGTCCCTCAAGGTCCAAAGCAAACTTTTGAGGGTTTTGCAGGAACAGCGTATCGAGCGGTTGGGAGGAGACGAGTCGGTCGACGTGGATGTGCGGGTTATTGCCGCGACCAACAAAAACTTGCAGGATGCGATACGCAAGGGCGAATTTCGGGAAGATCTTTTTTACCGTCTGAACGTCATCCCCATTGAATTGCCTCCGCTGCGCGATCGGGGAACGGACATAATTGCACTTGCAAATTATTATATCGGCATTTTCACCGCAGAGGACGGAGCGGGTGTGAAGAGTTTTTCGGCGGCAGCCGAGCGCTGTCTGATGGCCTACAGTTGGCCCGGTAACATCAGGGAGCTCAAAAATATCATGGAGCGTTTGAGCATCATGGTGAATGACGAGGTTATAGAGGATCATCACTTGCCGGAATCACTGGCTCTGCGCGGCGGAGCCGGACTGCAGTTATTTTCCGGAGCGGCGCGACTCGATAATTTTCGCGACGCACGCGCTGAATTTGAAAAATATTTTATTCTTCAAAAACTGAAAGACAATGAATTCAACATTACCCGCACAGCCGAGCGCATCGGTCTCGAGCGCAGTCATCTTTACCGCAAACTCAAGGCGTACGGGATAGAGGGTGATTCTGAAAAGCGGACGGATTCCGGAGAGCAGCAATGATCAAAGTGGTTATTCGTCTTGTAATTCTTCTGACAATTTGTTTCGGTTTCCTTTACCTGATGCACCGGCTTGAGCTTCTGAGGCTTGCGGATATTCTGAGCGCATTCAACAAGCGTCCGGAATTGGTCTTTCTTCTGGTCATCGTGCAATGTTTCTCAGCTCTGGTTATGCTTGTTCGCTATGCATCGCTTTTGAGGATTTTGGGAATTTCGGTTTCATTGAAACAGGTCAGCTCGGCGACATTTGTGTCGACGGCGGTCGGACAGTGGGCTCCGGGCTCACTGGCAGTTGTTGAACTGCTCAGGCTCGGACTGATGATAGGAAGTCATTCGTCGGCAATTCCCGCCAAAGATACCGGCGGTGAGGCAGCAGGCATGAAAGCGCGGCTGACGATTGCTTCGTTCGCCGATCGTCTGATTGGTTTTCTGGGAATACTTTTGACCGGTTTTCTCGGATCGGTTTATTTGTTTTTCAATATTCCGCCGGCAGGCGGTTTCTTCGGACTTTTGTCGGGACCGGGTCTGCTGCTCGTGAGCTCGGCCGCCGGTGCGTTTGCCATCATTGTCACGCCGTTTACGGTTCGGATAAAATTTTTCAGAAATTTCTCACGCAGGATGCGTATTCAAGGGCCCTCATCCCAGACGGTTGCGGGCAAGTTTTGGAATGCAGCCCTCAGGCATTTTGAAACATTCAGGCACAATATTGATGCCGGAAGCCGTCATCCGTGGAGGCTTTTGGGGCCGTTGGCTCTGAGTGTGGTCAGTTTGCTGCTGGGTTGCCTGATGCTTAATCTTGCTGCCCGTGCCCTCGGTGAATCTATCGATTATTTGCAAATCGTTGCAGCATTCCCGCTCATCGCAGTCACGAGTCTGTTGCCGCTCGGCTTTGCCGGAATCGGCGGTTATCAACTTATTATGGCCTCGATTTTCAGCCTTTTCGCCGTTTCGCCGGCGGTCGTTGCTTCTTCGGGTGTCCTGCAGAGTGCGGTTATTCTTGTCGTAAACACTGTTATCGGATTGTTTTTTGCGCGCGTGTGCTCCCATCAAATCCGTACAATTCTCACCAAGCGGACACCGGTTGAATCAATCTGACGCAGGATGCTTGAAGTCAGGGGGGGGCTGGGCTATGACCGTCCGGATTGGGGAGAATCGGGCTGCAGCGCTGTGCATTTTCGAATGCGGGTGAGGAAAGTCCGGACTTCATAGAGCAGGGTGCTGGCTAACGGCCAGGCGGGGTAACCCGACGGAAAGTGCAACAGAAAATACAAAGCCTAAGGCGCAAGTCCGGCAATGGTGAAATCGTGAGGTAAGAGCTCACGGGTGTCCGTGGCGACACGGCATTTGGCAAACCCCACCCGAAGCAAAACCAAATAGGGGCGAAGGACTGGCTCGGTCCGCCTGACGCCCGGGTTGGTTGCAAGGATCCGTCCGGCAACGGTGCGGACAAGAGAAATTGTAGTCGTCGACAGAATCCGGCTTACAGGTTCTCCCCGAATTATTTTATTGATGTTTCGCACGAGCGAGGTGATTTATGTTCAAGATGCAATCTTCCCATCGGTCTTCGAATCCGGAAATTACTTACTTCACCTCCGAAAGTGTTTCGGAAGGTCATCCCGACAAGGTCGCCGATCAGGTGTCGGACGCGATTCTTGATGAACTCCTGAAGTACGACCCCCATGCACGTGTTGCTTGCGAAACTTTGGTGAAAACAGGCTTGGTTGTGATTGCCGGCGAAATTACCACCAACGATGAATGCAAAATGAAGGCACGCAAGTATGCCGACATCGCGCGTGAGACCATTCGCGAAATCGGCTACGACGATCCGGAAAACGGCTTTGATTACCGCAGCTGCGGTGTCATCGTCGCTCTGGATGCGCAGTCACATGACATTGCCGTCGGCGTGAACGAGGGCGAAGGTCTTCACAAGGAAATGGGTGCAGGCGATCAGGGCATGATGTTTGGTTATGCCATCAACGAGACTCCCGAGCTGATGCCGGCAACACTTCAGTATGCCCAAAACATTTTGCGCAATCTTGCCCACAAAAGAAAAGCCGAAAAGGTTCCTTTCCTCCGGCCGGATGCCAAGTCACAGGTGACTGTCGAATATCACAACGGTGTTATCAAACGTGTGGATACGGTTGTTGTCAGCACAATGCACACTCCTGACGTGAGCCTTGAAAAGCTTCATACGTACGTGGTCGATGAAGTGATCAAGAAAACAATTCCTGCCAACCTGCTTGATTCCAAAACACGTTACTACATTAACCCGACCGGCCGTTTTGTAACCGGCGGTCCGCAGGGCGACTGCGGTCTGACCGGCCGTAAGATTATCGTTGACACCTATGGCGGCCACGGTGCGCACGGCGGCGGAGCATTCTCCGGCAAGGATCCAAGCAAGGTCGACCGATCCGCTGCTTATTTGGGTCGCTATATCGCAAAGAATATCGTCGCCGCAGGTTTGGCCGACCGCGCTCTTGTTCAGATCGCTTACGCCATCGGCGTTGCTGAGCCGGTGAGCGTCAATGTTCAGACGTTCGGCACCGAAAAAATCGCGCGTGTAAAAATTGAGGCTGCAGTCCGTGAGACATTCCGCATGAAACCGGCGGATATTATCTCCCAGTTCGACCTCAAACACCCTGCGAAAAACGGTTTCTCGTACCGCGAAACCGCAGCGTACGGTCATTTCGGCCGCAATCAGTTTCCGTGGGAAAAACTCGACAAGGTTGAGGCACTCAAGCAATATCTTTGATCTCTGCTTGAGGAGATCAAAATATGAAGTCTGGTTCCTTTGTCCGTTCCCTCGGTGTTGGAATTCTGTTGGCAACTGCAGCTCCGCTGCAGTTGCTTAGTTTTAATGCGTATGCAAATACAGCTCCGGTTGCCGCTCTTCCGGCTTCGATTGAGAGCAACGTCTCTTCACTGGATGCAGCTTGGAACAGCCGTCACGAGATGCACGCAAAAATCGTTGACTTCCTGAAGAGGAAGCAGGCATTGCCCGAGGACTACGAAGTTCTTTGGCGTCTTTCGCGACTTTCCTACTACGGCGGATTCTTTGCCCTTCCGTCCGGTTCCAATTCAGAAGAGAAGATGGAAATCTTTCAGGTGGGTGTTGATTCCGGTGATAAGGCGCGCAGAGCAGCTCCTGCACGCGTGGAAGGACACTACTGGTACGCTGTGACGCTCGGCGGCTGGGGAATTGCCAAGGGCATTTTAAATGCGCTCAGTTCTGCAAAACCGATGCGGGAAGCGCTGACTGAGGCCATCAAAATTGATCCGAAATATCATTATGCGGGTCCGTTGCGTGTCCGCGGCAGACTGTACAACAAACTTCCGGGAGTCATCTCGTTCGGCGACAACAAGCTGGCGTTGGAAGATCTTAAAAAGGCCGCGCATTTGGCACCGGAGAGCAAACTCAATCATATTTATCTTGCCGAAGTGCAAAACAAACTGAGCGGCAAAGCTGAAGCACTCAAAACGCTGGAGTATGCCAAAACACTGCCCGATGTTGTCGGGGTTACTGAGGAAGCCACGTACCGTAAGGATATTTCGACTCTGGAAAGCAAATTTCGTTAATCATTCTCTGAACGAGGGATCTCATGGCTAAGACAAAGGTATTGATTGGTGCGGCTTTCGTGCTGGGCGGGCTGGTGGGTCTGGTTCCGTTGTTTGCGCTGGACAAGGAGCGTCTCGCAGGACGCGGCGTGTTGTCACCCTCCGTGTCGGCAGAGGCTGTCGCGGCACCTGCAGCAGCCGGAGGCGGAAATATCATCGGTACTTTTGGTTCCGAACGGGTCGAGCGCTCGCAGCTGAACGGCGGAGAAGCGCAGAAGCTGTATGACGCGGAGCTTCAGGTTTACAATGCAGCCGAGCAGATTCTGGTTCAGCGTTACGTCAGCCAGTTTTTTGAAAAAATGAAGACTGAGCGCAAATTCGCCTCGATTGAGGAAGCTCAGTCGGCTTATTTTAACGATAAAGTGAACGTACCTGCTAAGGAGATTGAAGAATTTCTTGAGGAGAACAAAGCCAACCCAGCTTTGCAGAAAATTCCTCAGGCAGAGCGGGCAGGACAGGTCAAAGCGTTTCTTGAAGGACGTGCGCGCGAAGGTGCCTTCAGGCAGCTGGTTGACGCTGCACGCAATTCGGGTTCCATCCGTGTTGCGCTCAGCAGACCGGTCGAGCCCAAACTCAACGTGGATGACGGCGGAAACTATTTTCTCGGACCAAAGGACGCCAAAGTTACAATCGTAGAATTTGCCGATTTCCAGTGTCCGTTTTGTGCCCGCATGGTTCCGACCCTGAAAGAGATTGTTGACCAGTACAAAGGCAAAGTACGCTGGGTTTTCCGTGATCTTCCGCTGCGCGAGATCCATCCCGAAGCATTGCCGTCTGCTGTAGCTGCCAACTGTGCGGGTGCTCAGGGCAAGTACTTTGAGATGCATCATGCGCTTTTTGATAATTACAGAACCCTCGGAAATCCTCTTTACAAAGAGCTCGCGGGAAAACTTTCGCTCGACGTGCCCAAGTTTGAATCCTGCCTGAAGGATCCCAAGATGGAAGCCGAGGTTCTCAGAGACGCTGCAGAAGCGCAGAATCTGGGCGTGAACGGAACACCGGCCTATTTCGTCAACGGCCGCAAGCTCGGCGGCGCGGTGGACAGGGCTGAATTCTCAAGACTCATTGATGCTGAATTGGCCAAGAAGTAATTTCGGGTCACGAACCGCTTTTTGAGGCTCGAGTATGTTTGGTATCGGCGGTGGTGAAATTCTTGTCGTCGCTCTGGTCGCTTTGCTGCTGTTTGGCAACGAAGATCTGCCGAAAAACATGCGCAAAATGGTCAAGGCGTGGAACGATTTTCGCGGGGTCACCAACAACCTGCAACGGTCATGGCTTGATGTCAAAGATCAGGTCACGCGCGATCTGATGACCGATCAGCCTCAAAAATCTGATTCACATTCCAAAGATAATATTTCCGAAAATCCGGCCGAAGCCGGAACATCTTTGCCGCCGCCGGAGGGGTTGCACGAGGGTACGCTTGCGCAGCCCTCCATCCGGCGGGCGCAGGGTTCGTTGCATCAGCAGGACGAACATGCGGCCGCGGAAGGCTCTCAAAATGACAATGCCCTGCCTGAAAAGTCCGGTGCCGAAGCTGTGCATCCGGCTGCGGAATCATTGCAGACTGAACCGGCAGCAGAGCATTTACCTACCGGTAAATCCACTTGATATTATAATAGTTGCGAAGAACTTTTTGCACATAATTTTTTGTTTCGGCATACGGAATAAATTCTATGAAGAACGGAACGTCTTCAAGTTTTTGTCTGGTGCTGACCCACTTGTCCACCGCAGCTTCTCCTGCGTTGTAGGCCGCCACGGCAAAGGTCATATTGTTGTTGTACCGCTCAAGAAGCTGTTTCAGGTAGCAGGCTCCTGCAACCGTGTTGATCGCCGGATTCGACAGGTCGATTTTCTCGAGATTTGCGTATTCAGGTATGCGTTTCAGAACCCGCTTTGCCGTTGAAGGCAGAAGTTGCATTAAACCTACGGCACCCACGTGACTTTTGACCGAGGCCTGAAAAAGACTCTCCTGCCTTGAAATTGCATAAAGAAGGTCGGCATCGACAGAACATTTTTCCGCTGCACGGGCAAAATCCTGCGCGAAGGGTCGCGGGTAAAAAATAAAATACAAAAACGGCAGGTAGTCTGTGTCCCACCCGAGAGCATCGCGCAGACTGCCGACGAACAGAATCGAGCCTGCATGATCACCGAGGACGTGGGTCAGCCATGCAATTTGATGCGCGCGCGGCAGAACTTCCGAATGCAGTGTGTTGAGCTTACGGAAGGTCTGGCGGAGGTGCTGGGTTTCACTGCGCAGATAGGCCGGAATAAGGTCGTCACTCCGGCTGAGGTAGTGGCTGAGTTCATCGGCAGAGAGCTGCGGGAGAGCGGCCTTCATCAGTGTCATAAGCAGCAGGGCGCTCTCCAGCGAACTGTCGAATTGTTTTTGTGAATCGAGGGTCTTTGCAGCGTCGGAAGCGTTGGTTGTGGTGGTTGATGCCCTTGGAGATACGGAGCTGAAAATCTTCAGAGGCCCTGTGTCGTCCATTTTAAGCCACGAATCATATTCGCTCTTCCAGTCGGAGTAGAATGCCTGTTTTGCAACCGTCGATGCCCTGCCTGATTCACGGGCCAGAAGCTGTCCTGAAAAAATGTCGTAAATGCTCAGTGGGTCGGTTATTCCCGCAGACAGCAGAGCATTTTCGCCGGAGGCAGATTTATTCAAAGCCTGATGTGCTCTTCCCATCCAGTAAAATGCCATCGAGCGTGTCGGAGTGTCGCTGGTAAAATCGATAATTCGCTCAAATGACTTGTGTGATTTTTCAAATTCTCCGTTGAGAAAATGGAGCAGTCCCCGACGTGAGTGCAGCCAGACAAAAAAATCTTCGGTTTCTGCCGCACCGGGCAATTTCTCAAGTCCGTCCAGAAGCCTCAGGTTCTCCGGAGTCGTCAGCATTTCAAATCCGATGCGTCCAATCATCACTTTGGTTGCGTCGAAATAGTGTTCCCACGACTGAAGTCTGGCTGCGTCGGCAATTACCTTTTTGGCCGAGCGGAAGGCTTCAGTATTTTTGTTGAATTCCCATTGCAGACGCGCAAGCCACAGACGCGCATCCAGTTTGAAGGAATCAAATTGTTCTTTTTCAAATTCAAAAGATTCGTGGGTGCAATTGCTGTTGTCGAGTTTGTCGACCAATTGTTCCTGAAGAATTGCAAATGTTTTTCGGTCCTGAGCTATTCGGGTAGCCTGTGCCAAAGCGTATTGCGCGTATACAATATCTGCAGGGCAAGTGTTGCGCGAAGCCGCGGAAGAAGCAGTCGTTTTATCTTCTCTGAGAATCGATTTTGCGAACTTTTCTGCGACTATCCATCTTTTTTCTTCGACCAGAATTTTGAGTTTCTGTATTCTGAATTGCGCTGTTTCCGGTTTTACTGCCTGCAGTTCGTCGATTCTGCCGGCTTTTGGGGTCGGATTGGAATTTGAAAAGATCAAATTCAGCCATTTCGGTCTGTCGAGACCTTCGATTTTAAAATGCGCGTCACTCAGCAGTCTGCTTTGATAGCCGGCGGCCGAAAACAATGCGGGATCTTCCTGTGAAAGGACACGCCAGCCGTGCGTTGTGCACGCGGCCTGACATTGCAGCGTCTGCAGGGCGTTGAATTCGCCTGTCGGCAGTCGGGCCGCCTGCCCTGTTCCGTGAACCGAGTCTTCCGCCGAAAGTTCGAGAACGTCTGCCAGAGTGAGATATCTCAGTGCGATCGTATAAATCTGCGTGCCCAAGTGCTCCGTCGCAAGGACAAGTTTTGCCATTTCGCGCGCCTGAACCGGCCGTTTTTCGCGAAGTTCGCGTTGGGCGAGCAGCAAGGCTCTCAAGGCCACAAGTGTATTTAAATCTTTGGACGTCAAACTGCGGCCGCTCATTTTGGACAGACGGTTGCCTTCATCGGTTTCCGCGAATGAGTCAGCGCGTGTGAGAGTTTCCGGAAGACTCCGGATGAGGAAATCACCGACATCCGGCTTGCGTCCGGCAGCACGGTCGGAGGCAGCGTTTTTATCTTTGCCTGAAGTCTTTTGAGCAGAGGATACACATGCGGTATTTATGGAGAGCACAACTGAAAGCAGGGCACGTGTGCAGCCGGTGCCTGTGTGAAAACGGGACGACGGAAGTAGAGCCTTCATGAACGTGTCCGGCAGTTTTGAGATTAGGCCTTTGCAGCGCCTGCTTTGTTGAGAATTTGATCGACGAACGACTCGACCTTGCCGACAAACGGCTTGTGAAACAGCGCGACATCACGCTTTGTCTCGACGAATTTCGTGTCGGTTCCCTGATTTTGGAGTGTTATTTTGAATTCACTTTTTCCGCCTTTGTCAATTTTGACAAGCATGGTGTTTTGTTCCCATGAAACACTTGCGAATGAGGGCACACCGGTCGCCTGAAGCTCTTTTTCCAAAATGGATTTTGCCTGATCTGCATTTAGGTTTCTGAAAGTCCAGCACATGGGCATAGGGAAGTCCTCGATAAAATATTTGCGTACGATAACAGAGGTCGTCAGCTACGGCAAAAATCAGAATCCGAGTTCTTTGAGTCTTTCGAGAATTTCGGTGAGTTCCGGATTCAAGTCTGTTTCGGTCGGAATCTGGACAACAACACGGGCATAAAGGTCACCCCGCTCGGTACTGTTTTCTTTTACGAAACCCAGACCGCGCAGGCGAATTTTGACTCCGCTCTTCATTCCCGCTTTCAGTGTCGTTTTTTTGTCGCCCTGCGGCGTAGCGACGGTCACCTGACCGCCAAGAGCGAGTGTACTGAACGGCACAGGCGTGTCGCATTCAACATCTGCTCCCGCTCTGTGAAATTGCGGATGCTCGCTCATTTTGACTTTGAGGTACAAATCTCCGCGCTGTCCGTTGGGCTTGGTGGCTCCCTGACCTTTGAGCCGCAGCATCTTGCCGTTGTCCACGCCCGCCGGAATTTTTATCCGCGCACTGACCTTCTCTCCGGTTTTAAGGGACATTTCCACCTGTCGCTCGCCGCCGTTATAGACATCCATGAAGCCGACTGCGAGTTCGTGCTCGACGTCAAATGAAGCACCCTCATCGAACGGCGTATCGAATCCGGGAGGACCCCGATGTCCGGCTCCTGTCCGGAAGCCGCCGCCCTGACGAAAGGCCGAGCTTCGTTGCCGGCTGCCCATGCCCGCACCTGCCATGCCTTGGAACATCGTTTCAAAATCAACATTGCCGAAGCCCATTTCTCTGAAAATGGAACTGAAATCGGCGCCGCGAAAAACATCTTCCCTGAAGCCTCCGCCTTGTTGAAATGCAGCATCTCCGAACATGTCGTATTGGCGGCGTTTGTCCTTGTCTGAAAGTACAGCGTAGGCTTCTGAAATTTGCTTAAATTTTTCTTCTGCAGGTTTGTTCCCCGGATTGCGGTCAGGATGAAACTGCATGGCAAGTTTCCGGTAGGCTTTTTTGATTTCGTCTTCGTTTGCGGATTTGGAAATTCCCAATAATTCGTAATAGTTCATTGCAACACCTCGGAGTCCGCCCAATACCCGTCTCAATTTAATCAGCTTTGAGATCTTGGCAATCGTCCGAAGCAGCGTTTTGCGGGAGGGCTCAGGGTTTTTTCAAAAGTTGCTCAACGTAGGCAAATTCATGTTCCGGAACCTGTTCGAGCAGCTCGTCGTCTTCAAAGCCGAAAAATTCGTACCAGTTGATTCCGACCAGTTCGGGCACTTCGGTTGTGCGTTCTTCTCCGTCCTCGGTTTCATAATATTCAAAGGCTTTGACTATGATGCCGTCGCCGCGCATTTCAAAATAATGGTAGCCGTCGCCGTTGGCATATTGCCCGTCACGGGAGTCACCGTGCCAATATTCACGGCAATGCCAAGTCTCGTCCGGTCGTCTGCGCGGTCGTGCAGACGCGGCCACAGAGTGTTCTTTTGTCAACGGGAGTGCGCTCTTCGTCATTGCATTTATCCTTTTGAACATGACCTTTGATACCCTCTCATTCAAACTTTCCGGACAAGACTTCTTCTATTGTTACAGTCGGTTTTGGCAATGCTTTCAGCTTCGATTCCATGACGAAGAGACGCATAACCAGTTCATTGAGCGTTTTCTCGCGGTCAGGAAATGCCACGCGGTGAGCCGTTGTCTGCTGCTGAAGAAGAATTTGGCCGCGTTTGCGGACGTCCGACAAAATCGGCAAAAACGATCGGGCGTGCATCGTACACAGAGGCGGCTGAAGAGCCGACTCCACGTCGCACAAAACGTCTTTTGCTATATTTTCGAAGCGTGTGAGCCTGCCGGTCCGGCCGGTGCGGGTCAACGACTCAACCCGTCGTCTCAGGAGCTGCATGGTCCTGAGCCTTTTGCTTCTGGTCGAACCGCGCCAGAGTATCGCCGCGTAAAACGAACTTACGCCCAGTATTATTCCTGCAATCGCCATCCAGACGATGCCCGATGTAGCAATCGAAGCCATTCGCAAGACCTCCTGTCTGCGAGTGAGGATTCGGACTGTGCAGGGGAAACCTGAGACGGGCTGAGTCGGAATTCCAACGCCCCGTCGGCACAGGCTCAGGAGATGCGGCTGAGCTCGAACGGATAAGATTCAACCTCGCAGATATACTTGGCTATTTGCTTGACTTCGGTATCTCTGTTCGCCTTTATGCTGTAAACATTCTGATTGATCCGCGCTTTTGCATTTCTGACAATAAGCTGAGCAAGCGACAACTCGGTCGCATTTTTCTCGGGGCCTCCGCATTTCTCAAGGACCGAGTTAATCCGGCAGACGACGGCCGCAATCATGAAGGTATCAATGGCAATATCTGCAAGTCTGCACATCTGAATTTGTTCATCGACAAGTTTCTGTCCGTATTGTCTGATGAGTTTGCTGGAGGCATTGGCAAGTGCCTTGGCCGAGTCTGACAGCCGCGTCACTTCTTTTTCGAGTGACGGATGAAAGCCTTCCAGTTTTTCACTGACGACAGACTGCTTGACCTGATGCAGAGCGAATTCCGAAATAACACCGATTTTTCCGATGGCGTCGTTGAGAGATTCCAGATTTCGGATGTTCTGCAGACTCTGCAGTTCCTTGCCGATGCGCTTAAATTCGCTCGCCGGCTCTTTGAGACCGGTCATGGCAAGAAACATCCTGAGAATTTCATTCGTGCCCTCGAAGATGATGCCGATACGGCTGTCGCGCAGCCTGCGTTCCAAACCATAATCCTTCATATAGCCGTTGCCGCCGTGAATCTGCATGCCGAGATTCAGCACCCGCCACGCAGCTTCAGTTCCGTAAACTTTGCAGATGGCAGCTTCGATTGAATAGTCGATATCGCCGGCGTCAACCAGTGCTGTTGTGAAGTAGGTCATCGACTCAACAGCATATGTATGACACATCATTTCCGTTATCATGTCCTGTATGACACCGAATTCGGCGATGGCGTGCTGAAAGGCTCTTCGGTTTTTTGCGTAACTCACAGACTGATTCAGTACTGCCTTGATTGTCCCCAGCGCGCCGCCTGACAGCCCGAGTCGTCCCTGATTCAGAATACCCATTGCAATTTTGAAGCCGTCTCCGGGCTTGCCGAGAACATTTTGAACGGGAACACGCACGTCTTTGAAGTAGACTTCCACCGTGCTCGATGCCTTGATTCCCAGTTTCTGTTCTTCCGGACCGTGGCTCACACCGCCCATGTCACGGGTGACCATGATTGCCGTAATTTTATCTTCGCCGTCGACGCTTTCCTTTGCAAAGACAGTAAAGAAATCGGCAAATCCGCCATTGGTGATCCACAGTTTTGAGCCGTTGAGAATATAGTGATCACCTTCACGGACGAGTCTCGCTTTGATTCCCGCCGCATCAGAGCCTGCCGTCGGCTCGGTAAGTGCAAATGCTGCAATCATCTCTCCCGTGGCAAGACGGGGCATGTATTTCTTTTTTTGTTCATCTGTTCCGTAAAGATAAAGTCCTTTAAGCCCAATCGACTGGTGTGCACCAATCGTCAGCGTCACGCAGCTTTCGTGTTTGTTCATCAGTTCAAGAGTCCGCGTGTAAAGTGTCTGCGTGAATTCCGAACCGCCGTGAATTTCCGGAATGATGAGTCCGAACAGACCCATTTCTTTAAGTCCCTGCAGAACATCTTCGGGAATCTTCTTTTCATCGTCGAGTTTCATCGGATCGACATTTTCTTTCAGCCAGTCACCGATGGACTGGGAAACCAGCCTGAATTCCTCTTCACGGTTTGTATTAAAGAAAGGAAAATGATGGAGGTATGATTCCTGAATTGTCCCGTTGAATACATTTTTCATGAAGCTGGATTTTGAAGAACCCATACGATCTGTGACCTCCCGGTGGCTGTCGGTTTCCCGTGTTCAGAGTCTAGCATCCACTTCCGATGCCGGAGCAAACCATATGCGGGGATCCGTGGCGCTATTGACGCGCCAAACCTTTGTGGATGATGCGAGACGGTCATTTGCGTGCAGTGATAGAATGCTGAGGTAACAACGGAGGCATCAAAATGACGATGTTCAAACTCAGCGATGAATTTCAGGCGCTTTCTGATTTGGCTCATGATTTTGCAAACAAGGAAGTTTGGCCGAAAGCCAAAGAATTGGATGAGACTGCCCGTTTCCCGACCGACCTGTTGACCAAAGCACACTCGCTCGGCTTGTTGAATGCATTTGTTCCTGAATCGGTCGGCGGCCTTGGGCTGGGAGTTTTCGGACACTCGCTGATCGGCGAGGCTCTTTCGACGGGAAGTGCAGGCTTTTGCACGGCTGCGCTTGCAAACGAACTTGCCGGAGTTCCGGTTATTTTGGGCGGAAATGAGACGATATGGAAAGAGTTTCTTGCCCCTATGGTCGATGAACCGCACATGGCGGCCTACTGTGTCACGGAGCCGGGTGCAGGCTCCGATGTTGCTGCGATCAAAACCACTGCCAAAAAATCAGGCGACAAGTACATCCTCAACGGCTCAAAAATGTGGATCACAAACGCGGGCCACGCAAAGTGGTTTTTTGTTTTGGCCAAAACCGATCCTGCGGCCGGTCACAAAGGGATGACCGGATTTGTTGTACCCGCAAATACGGCGGGCGTGATTATCGGAAAAAAAGAAGACAATATGGGACAAAGGTGTTCCGACACGCGCGGCGTGACGTTTGAGAACGCCGAAATTCCGGCCAAATATCTTCTTGGCAAGGAAGGAGACGGTTTCAGGCTTGCCATGGGAGCGTTTGACCGGACCCGCCCCGTGGTTGCCAGCGGGGCTGTCGGATTGGCCGTGCGCGCGATGAAGTGTGCGATCGAATATTCCAAACAGCGCTCCACTTTCGGAAAGCCGATCGCCGAGCATCAGGCCGTCCAGTTCATGATTGCCGAAATGGCACGTGACATTGAGGCGAGCCGCCTGCTTGTCTGGAAGGCATCCCACGAGGTTGATTCGGGCCAGCGCAATACCTACACAGCCTCGATTGCCAAGCTGCTTGCGGCAGATTCCTGCATGCGGATCACCACCGATGCCGTGCAGATTTTTGGAGGATACGGCTACAACCGCGAATATCCGGTGGAAATGTTGATGCGCGATGCCAAAATTTTCCAAATCTATGAGGGTACGTCCCAAATTCAGAGAATGATCATTGCCCGCCATTTACTGGAGACATGATCATAGGGTATGGCCCCGTCTCTGGTTTTTTGCTCTCTGCTTCGTTCTTTTGGGGTGATTCATGTCCGTTCGCCAAAATCCAATTAAACTTGGCTTGGTTGTCTGCCGGTTCAACGAACTTGTGACGCGTCGGTTGTCCGAAGGTGCACTCAACCTGCTCAAACGCCGAGGCATCAAAACGGAACAGGTTGTTGAAGTGGAAGTTCCGGGTGCATTTGAGGCACCGCTGGCGGCTCAAATGTTGATTGAAACCCAGAAGGTCGACGGAGTGATTGTTCTCGGTGCCGTGATACGCGGTTCAACAAGTCATTATGATTACGTTTGTTCGACGGCATCAAGCGGCCTCATGAATGTTCAGCTGGCCCATTCTGTTCCGGTCGGATTTGGCATTCTGACCTGCGAAACTTTGGAGCAGGCGCTGGACCGCGCCGGCGGAAAGACAGGCAACAAGGGTGCCGAGACTGCGGAAACAGTTCTTGAAATGATCGAGTGCAAATCGCAACTTCGCCGTGTCGGGGGTCATGAATGATTTCCCGATGGAGCAGAGCCGGCGCTGCGCTTTCCCCCGCCCAACTCAGGGATGCGAGACGGTTTGCGGTGCAAATCGTCTACCAGCTTGAGGCCTCACAGCAGGTCTTTCTTTCGGAATCCGTTTTGACCGCTTTTTTCAGTCAAAACGAAGTCGCCGGAGACTTGCATGAGTATGTGACTTCCGCTGCGCAAACGTTTGCAGAAAAGCGTGAAGCTGTTGATATGCTGATAGAATCAAGCGCATCGAACTGGAAGTTGTCCAGAATTGCACGGGTCGATCTGGCGATCCTCAGAATTTGCACTGCTGAATTGATGACACGCCCTGAAGTGCCCAAAGATGTTATCATTTACGAGGGAGTCGAACTGGGGAAACAGTTCGGATCGACCGCCTCGGGGAGTTTCATCAACGGAGTCCTTGATAACGTTGCCAAACGTATTCAAGCGGCAGACGGCTCCGGAGCATAAGTCGGACTCCTTGGAAGGATGCGCTGGTGCAACGGGAACTATTTCTATTCAAGTCTGAAAACAGGTTGAACATGTTTCTGGCCGATCTTTCCAGAGACGGCGAGTTGCCGGAATCTGTGCTCGGACTTGGTTTTTTTGCGGCGCAGGCCCAAGCGGCGGGAATGTCGGGGGTTGAACTCTCCGTGTCGCCGGTTTTTTTAAAGGATACCCTTCTGCGGGCAGTCGCTCGGGAAACCCTGCTGCCGTTTTCATCCGAACCGATTTTCCTTGGGGCATCCGATTTCGCTGAGGACCGCGGTCGTATGCGCAATCTGCTCAGGCGCAAGTCTGATGCCGTTGATGCGCGGTCGATTCGCAGGTGGATTCTGACCGGTATTCACCCGTTCTTTGGGTCCGGTGAAAGTCCTCTGAAAGGTTCCCCTTGGTGTGCGCGGGAAATTGCAGAATCTCAGGGAATTTCGGACACCATTTCAATTATGCTGCGGGAAATGTTTCGCCGTGTGCTCAATTTGCGCGCTTCGACTGTCGTCTTGGCGCCGGACACGGAAATGCTTGAAACGTTTTTGTCTGCGTTTGCCCGCTGGAGACTTTCTCAGGGGAATTTTGTCCGTTTGCGTGACTATTTGCGTCTCAGGCCGGCTGATCGTATGGAGCTCATTTTACGTGAGATTTTGGTCTGGCTGGTTGAGGAAAGTCTGAATGACCGAGTGACGGTGTTGTGCAGAACGTCTTTGGAGCACGAGCAGCTCATTTTGGCGTCTCGCTACATACTCAGAAATACTGCGATTTCTCAGCCCATCCAGTTCAGACTTTAGAAACTGCAAAATTGTTCAAGCTGTCAGAAAGCCTGCCGAACTAACAATTGGGAGGTAGGGGGCGCTCTTCGATTTGCAGTAAAGTCTGTGGACAATCTGCCGAAGGTCATGCGCTTCGTTTGTTACCGAAAGGAGGTGAGCTGTGCGGGGCATACAGATGATTTACGTGTCGCCAACGGGCGCCACCACGGAGAAAGACGAATTGGTCAAAGATCTTGAGAATTGGTTTGAGGACCATCGTCAGATGTGCCGCCTGATGTCTGCGGCAATGGCAGACGACGGACGCGAAGGGAAGCCCTCGCTCGAGCGTCTGAATGCCTCGTTGGAGTCAGGCCAGAAGCTCTTGGGTAAACTCAGGAGACCTGCAGAGTCCGTGGAAATTGTGCGCACGGAAGCGCAGTCATTCACGCGAAGAATTCCGCTGTCGGGAGTGAACAGATTTGATGAGTCCAAACCCGCCGGCCAGAATCAGGCCATCGGTTCAGGCTCACAGGCAACGTGCCTGTCTCAGGTCGGAATGCCAACGGGTCTGCAGGTATCGGCGGACACGACGAGGGTTCAGCCCAGCAGAACCTACTTGAAGAAAAGCGGCAACGGCGTCTGATTGCGTGAATATTTGCGGCGCGGCGGCTTCACGGTTGCCAAGCCTTACGGAAAACCCCGAGAGTGATCCTGCCTCGGGGTTTTTTTTATGATCTTCAGATTTATCGTCATCTGTCTCGCAGCCGTGCTGGTTGTTTCCGCAACGGGACGGATTTTGCCCGAAGTTTTCCGTTCTCGGCGTGAAGATGTCGCCCCCCCCAACGTCGCGGAGGGTGCCGGTGAACCTTTAATCCGGCTCGGCAAAACGCAGATTCGCGTCTCCCGCGTTCTGTTTCAAAAATCCGGATTTATGCCTGCCGCAAGTGACGTTCTCGTTTTAAATCAGTCGGCGGGCAGCCGTGCGGTTTGTGTTTACGGAGTTTTTCGCGTGAGCAGAGTGAATGACGGCGGCGTACTGCTTCGGGCCGTCAGCAAATCTGCCCCGTCAAGAATGCAGGTCTGGGCTGAGACACAGGGACTGAATACGGAGTGGTCCTTTGTACGACTTAAGGCAGACGAGCAACCTCGTCAAACTTTTCAGCAGTGCAGTCAATGGATGGACGATTTCAAACAAAACAGGCCGGCTGTTCACAGCGTGCAGGGCAAACGTTTTTTCATGGCGGGAAGACGTTTTGCAGAAGTCAAACTCGTACATCCTGATTCTGCTTTTCTTCAAGTTGATCACCTGCGCAAGGGATGGTGGGTCAAGCCCATTTCAGGCCGGCATTCTGTCGTTCTGCGGGTTAAAAATGCGTCCACCGGTCTGTCCGAGCAATGGACGCTGAATTTTGCACCGGCCAAAGAAAAAAAAGCTCAAAGCAACTCGACCAAATCCGCGAAGAATCGGTTGCATAAGCCATTCGCTTTGCCAGGCTGGGATTAGACTGTTACTCTGACGCGTGAAATGGAAAGCGAATAAAGGACTCACATCATGGCTCAGTTCCTGAATTTGGCAGAAGTGACAGCGGGCGTGGCGGCAATTGAAATCTCGCGTCCCGAAGCACTCAATGCGCTCAACACGGAAGTCCTCATGCAACTGGCCGAATGTGTGAAAAAGGTACGCGAGCGTCACGATCTCAGTGCTGTCATCCTGCGCACCGGCGGCGACAAGGCGTTTGTTGCGGGTGCAGATATTAAAGAGATGCTTCATTTTACTCAGCAGCAGGGTCACGATTTTGCCCGTTTCGGGCAATCCGTTTTTGAGTCCGTCTTCAATCTTCCGCAGATTGTGATTGCGCAGGTTCAGGGCTTCGCTTTGGGCGGCGGACTTGAGCTGGCTCTCGCCGCAGATTTTATGATTGCATCCGAGAAGGCAAAGTTCGGATTGCCGGAAGTCGGACTCGGTTTGATTCCGGGATTCGGTGGAACCCAGCGTCTGGTCAGACGGATTGGATACGCACGCGCACTTGAGTGGATGACATCTGCAGAGCGTTATCCGGCCGATGCCGCATTTAATTCGGGTTTGCTGAACCGGATTGTCGCTCACGAGGAATTGGGCAGGGTGGCAGAGTCGCTCGCCGCGACTATCGCCGCACAGGGGCCGTCTGCAGTGCGCTCAGCCAAGCAATGCGCGCGCGCAGCACTCTATTCTCAGGGAGATTTCGGCTTTGAAATTGAAGCGCAATTTTTCGCGCAGCGCTTTGGCGGAAGCGAGTCAAAAGAAGGACTCACGGCTTTTATGGAAAAAAGAAAACCGCAATTCAGAAATTCTTCAGCTTCAGGTCAGGCGGGGCAATAATGATTCCTGTCTTTGGTCAGGCTGGCACCGTCAGCGAAAAAGTCAGTGTCGAATTGAGAAAAAAGACAGGGGAAGTTTTTAAAAAACTGACTCTGCGCAGGGGTGTCAACCTCTGGGTCGCGCTCAGACGGTTTGGAATTCCCGTGGGAGCTTCGTGTTCAGGAGTCGGTGTTTGCGGAAAGTGTGCCGTCAAAGTGCAATCTGAAACAGACAGGCCTCTCGGGGTGCAAACAGAATTTGAGATTCAGACTCTGACAAAACAGGGTTTGCCGGCAGATCTCCGATTGTCCTGTTTGTGCAGAGTCGACAAGGACGTCGCAATCAGCGCCGACTACTGGTGAGCTTACATGGCCTTGGTGTAACCGTTCGGGCTTGAATTCGGAGCCTTGGGCAGCGCGGAGGCCAGTTTCTTGAATTCATGAAAGACTTGGCTCTCGGTCGGAGAAAGCTGACGTCTGCGCAAATCACGGTGCAGCATCAGGTGGAGAACTTCCAGTCCTCTCTTTACAACGTAAAGCACGTTGGGCTGATGATTCCGGTGAGCTTCAAGGTATTCCTTGGTGTAAACAATCACCAGCCACTGTCCTACGTCCGCAATGGCATTGCTGTAATCGTTTGCTTCTTCCTGTTTTTGGGAACTCACTGCATTGATCAGCAGACCGGAAATTGTTTCAAAGTCTTTTTGGCTCTGAAAAACAAGCGTTTCGTCCTGCTTGGGCTGACCAAACAATTTAAGAGCAAGTGAAATACGTTCACTCGAATTTCTGTAGATCTCTTTTATTGTTTTCTTCTTGTCAGCGGCAGACGATCCCACATTCACCTCGTGACTTCTCAGATAGCCAGACGGACAACAGTGTCATCTGTTTCCTCAACTGATTCCGCTACACCCGTCTGTGAGTTCTTTTCATCAGTCGTCACTTCCTGTGCAGTAAGATATGAGACGCGGCCTTCGATTCTCGCTCCGTCTTCGACAATCAGCCGCTTTGCGGCAAGGTCGCCGTAGACACGCGCTGTAGGACTGAGCCGGAGCAAATCCGATGCTCTGAGATTGCCGTCAATTCTTCCGTTGAAGAGCACGACAACACCGTTCAAATCACCGGTGATCACCGCCGATTCTTCAACAGTCAAAACACCGTCGCAACTGACCGAGCCTTCAACGTGCCCGCCGACACGGGATTCACCCTGAAGAAACATCCGTCCTTGAAAACTGCAACCATCCGCGAGCATTGATATACCCCGTGAACGCACCTTGGCGGTGTTCTCGGTTTGGCGGACGGGGGTGCTCTCAGATTGTGACTTCTTTGAAAACACGCCTGACTCCTGCAAAGTAAGATCTGAGTCCGATGGTTCGGCTCTATGGCAAGCGTATCGCGGTTCCGGCGCAACGGAGGGGAAAGAAGTGTCGCAAGACAATCCCGTGACAGGTGTCATTCATTCGTCAGGGCTCGGTGCTGTCTGGACCGAACGGGCTATGTGTCTTGCGGGGATTCGGCATCTCAGAATGCGATTCATAGAGCGAAATTACGGTCGTCCGGAAAAATGCGGATGCCAGCGGCAAACCCGCTTTCCAAAGACTCAGGAGGAAGCCAAGCTGCATGCTCTGCTGTTGGCCGATGCGCCTGCGGGTCGTGTGAGGGATGCAAGTTTGTGCCGGCTTTTTGACTTGGGATGGCTCGTCTGGCAGCCCGATACAGGCGGCTATCTTTGGGCAGAGGTCGTCGAAATAAGAAATGTTGTCCGAATTTTGGGAGAAACCGGAGCTGTCAGGCCTTTGGCAGAGTGGGAGGAGCTCGGACGCGGGGATGTTTCGTTCCGCATGTGTCCTGAGCATGATGTGTCGGCAGAGTCTTTTTCCGAGCGGGCAAGGATATCCTTTATTCGTGATCTTCTGCACAGAAATCCAAATTTTTCACATATAAATTTAGTGACGGAGCAAGCTTTAACCGATTCCGCCGGATGCCCGCCGGCTTCCGGCTTTGACGCAGCGGGACTGACTGTCGAAAAACTCAGAGAACGGCTCGTGCCAAGCTGGCAGAGTGGTGACATGGCTATTCAAAGGTTTACCGCCTACACTATAACGCGAAAGGACACTTCAGCGATTCCCTCGGGGAAAAAGCAGGGGTGAGTGTGCAATTGAATGCGTCAATTCAAAATATTGCGGCCAAGTCTCCGGCGACAGACGATGATTCGGCTTCTTGCCGGCACATCATGCATCTGTGCGGGTTTATTTATTCAGGCTTTCGAAAGCCAGACCAAACCGTCTTCAGATAACCGTTCGTCTGCTGTCAGCGATCCCAAGACGGCCGTTGAGCAGGAAAGCGCCAATGATCCCAATGCCGAGAATGCGTCCCAAAGAATCGGAGGCTCTTTTCAGAATCAGGGCTACAGGGATCCGCGCGAGGAGCTGACCAACGAGCGTCATGCATTCAAGACTCCGTTTGGACAAATTCAATGGCGTGACATTGAAAAAAAGATCACGTTCAAAGATCGGGCAGCGTTCGTCAATTACAAAGGATATAATCTTCGTCTGACGATTCAGCAGGACGTACAGGCTTCACTCGACAAAGTCCTTTCCAGTCAGCGGAATATTGCCGGTGCGATTGTAATTTTGGAATCAAGGACCGGACGGATTCTTGCGATGTCCGAAACACGGGCCGACAGCCGCAGTCCTTTGGTGACTGAGGAATCTATTCTGGTGACGGCAAGGGCACCTGCAGCAAGTCTGATGAAAATTGTGACGGCGACCGCAGCGATCGAAAAGAACGGTCTGGATCCCGATCAGGAAATTCCTTTCCACGGCGGCTGCGGTAACCTGAGAAATAAAAATTGGCTGCGTGATGCTCAGGCGGATCGTCAGCATATGTCTTTCTCTCACGCCTTTGGCGTCAGCTGCAATACGGTTTTTGCCCGACTGGCGCTCTATGAAACCGGTCTTGCAACACTCCGGCAGTACGCAGAAAAATACATGTTCAACCGGCCGATTCCGAGCGATCTGCGGATTGAAACCAGCGCAGCTCTCATGCCTGCTCTCGAGATGGCCACCGCATTGGAAGTCGGAGAAGCAGGAGCCGGATTCGGAGCTTCAAAAATTTCTCCGGTTCACGCAGCCATGCTGTCGGCAGCAGCAGGAAATTCAGGTGTTCTCATGGCACCTTATTTGGTCGATGCTGCGTTTGATGCGTCCGGCAAACAGGTTTACACAGCGACACCGCTTGAGATTTCAAGAATATTTTCCAAACGGACTGCCGATAAAATGCAGCGTCTCATGCAGGAAACAATTCTCGCGGGAACGAGCCGCAAATATTTTCGGCGCAGAGGAACTGCCGGCGACCGCTTTGAAATCGGCGGCAAGACCGGAACACTTTCCGACGCCGAAGAGCGCGGAACTCTTTACACGTGGTTCAGCGGAGTCGCGCCTCTTGAATCGCCGCAGAACGTTGCCATCGGGACTGTTGTTGCCAGTCCGAAAAATTGGGTCGTTCGGGCAAGTTCCCTCGCACAGATCAGTTTGTCGCAATATTTAAAAATTGAACGGCAAGAGAAAAAAAATCTCGAGAGAATCAGCCGGTAAATCAGCGCGAATGAAATGGCGCACACTGGAGTGAGCATGGCCGGCCTTTATTTTATTGACGTCATCTTTCCTCAGTTTGCCGCACAGCAGTGGCAGGGCGGAGTGTCGCTTTTTCGCTCCGGCAGTGTGATCAATCTGTCGTTTTACGGCGAGCTGGTCAGTGCGCGTGTTCGCGCGGGGATCGGTGAAAATTACGATGTCCGTCTCAAATTGCATTCGCAGGGCAAGGGTGTGCAGTGGATGGAATGCACCTGTCAGGCGAACCGCAGGAGGGGAGAGAAGTGCGCGCATCTGGCAGCACTTTGCCTTGTCTTGGATCAGGATCGGCCGGAGACGCTGGAAAAATTCGGACTGTCCGGCATGGGAGCAGATAAACACCTTCTGAAAAAAGACAATTCCATTGAAAATATTCTGCTGTCCGATTCTGCCGGCGAGCCTGCGTCTTCTGCTCCTGCAGCGGCCAAGCCTCCGGCAGGAGGAGAGGTGTCACGCGGGTTGGGAATTATTCTGACCGAGGGCAAAGCAAAGATTTTGAATGCAAAGTGGAACGACGAGGATTGTTCGCTTCAGCTATCGGTTGAATACGGGCAGAACAAGTCGCTGACCTACAATTTGCAGATTGACGATGCCATTCGCGTGATTACCTCGCCGGAGATCAATTCACAAATCCCCAAAAAAATTCAGGCCGTGGTGAATTCTTCCTTTACGGCAACGCGTGTTTTTGAATGCCGCAAACACGGTCAGTCCGGAGTTCAGATATTCCGGACCGTGCTCATCAAGGATTCCGCAGGTCGTGTGCGCAAAAACATTCAACTGGACGGAGTCGATGTCCGAAGTGTCGGGCGGTTGGGAGTTTTTGTTCCAAAATCGGGACTCGTTTTGTTCAAGGACGACATGTCGGTTGCACAGGTCTCACGCTGGGAAGAATATCCTCGCATCGCGAGTCTGGACAACGACACCGCGGCGCTTCTGATAGAAACCGGATTCGACAGACTGCGCGAAACCGCCGAGGTTAAAATTGCTCCCGAGCTTTCAAAAATAAAGGTCTTCTCGAAGTTTTCAATTCCCGAACTCAAGCTGAAGTCTTCGCTGGACGGACTCTTTGTCGTCGAGCCCACTTTTCGCGGTGTGGTCAGCGGAACATCGGAAACGGCCGACGGCGGGACGGCGGCCAAGGTCGAAGTGAACCTCGATGAAGGGTCGGTTCAAGGGGCAGCGGGCAACAATCTTCTTGTCTCCATTTTGCGCGCGCGGGCAGAAGGCCGGAAATTCATCAACACAAAACAGGGCTGGCTCAGGCTGCCGGACGAACTTGACTGGCTTGCACAGCGTATTCAGTCCGACGGCAAGGTAAAACTCTCGACACTGGAACTGATTAAGTTTCGGGAACAATTTGCGGCCGACAGCGAAATCGTCGGCACGGGTGACGTGGTCGCACGACTGCGCTCCGGATTGCTTGGTATGCGGGAAATTGAGCTTCCAAGTCTTGCGGCAACAAGGTTGTCATTGCGTCCGTATCAAATTGAAGGCTTTAAATGGTTATGGTGGTTGTATTCGAACGGCTTGGGCGGTTTGCTTGCCGATGAAATGGGCTTGGGAAAAACCCATCAGACCATGGCGCTCATTTCGGCTGTTGCCGAGAGGGAGCCCCGAAAGATCAGCCTCGTTGTCTGCCCGACAAGCGTCATCGATCACTGGCTGGACAAGCTGAACCAGTTTGCCCCCAAGGTACATGTCGTCTGCTATCATGGCACACAGCGCAAACAAGATGTGTTCAAACGACCCAATGAGCACATCGTTCTGGTCACCAGCTACGGTATTCTTCTGAGAGACTTCGAATTTCTGATGCGCTGTCCGACAGAGCTCGTCATTCTCGACGAGGCGCACCTTGTGAAAAACCAGTCGACACGCACCTACCGTGCGGCGGTCAGGCTCGGGAGCAGGATGCGGCTGTGTCTTACGGGTACACCGCTCGAAAATGATCTTCTGGAGTTGAAAAATCTTTTTGACTACATCGCGCCGAATTACCTTGGCAGCGATTCTGAATTCCGCAAAAAGTACATGTCTGAAAAACGGATGAATCCGCTTGGCGATATCGAACTTCAGCGCCTGATTCACCCTTTCAAGCTGCGCCGGAACAAACGCGAAGTGCTCACCGACCTGCCCGACAAGGTCGAAGACATCCGTCATTGCAATCTCAACAAGCGTCAGGTTGAGCTCTACAACGAGGCCCTTGCCCTGCGCGGGCGGGAGTTGGTTGAGGCACTTGAAAACAACGAAGGCCCCATTCCCTACGTTCATATTTTCTCGGTCATTTCGTTCCTCAAGCAGATTTGCAACGATCCTGCGATGCTTGATCCCCGCTACGAGGGAATTGGCAGCGGGAAGCTGGCATTGCTTGATGAAATTTTGAGCGAAGCACTCGCCAGTGAGCAAAAAGTCGTGGTGTTTTCCCAATACGCCAAAATGATTAACCGGTTGAGCGACCGGCTGAGTCAGCGGGGAATAGAACACGTTGTTCTGACAGGTCAGTCCACGAATCGTGGTCAGATTGTTAAGCAATTTCAGGAAGATAACAAGATTCGGGTGTTCTTAGGCTCGCTGCTCGCCGGCGGAACCGGTATCGACCTCACGGCGGCAAACGTTGTCATCCACTTTGACCGCTGGTGGAATGCGGCCAAAGAGAATCAGGCAACCGACCGTATTCATCGCATCGGGCAGCAAAAGAACGTTCAGGTGTACAAGCTCGTCACCAAGGGCACACTCGAAGAGCGAATCGATGACATCATCAACCGGAAAAAGCTGATATTTGAACGTTTTGTTGAAGAAGATGCGGAAATATTTAAAAATCTTTCGCGCGAAGATTTGCTTAAACTTCTTGCACCGGCAAGGGCCGAAGTCGCCGTCGAAACCACCGAAGACGCTGAAAACCCGTCTGTTGATTCCCTCGTTCACGAGGGTGTGATTGAGTCGCATCAAATCTAGGTTAAATAACAGTTGAACTCTTGATGAACGGACGGCTCGGGGTTAAAACCTGCCGTCCTTCAAACTTTTTGATTACCCCAAGAGGTCCAATCATGAGCGTTCATCCGTGGCATCCGTGGCATACTGTCGCAGTCGGTAAAAAAGCACCTTCGATCGTTCACGCAATCATCGAAATTCCACGCGGTTCCAAAAGCAAATACGAAATTGACAAAGAATCCGGCATGCTGCTCATGGACCGTGTCATGTCGAGTTCGGTTGTGTATCCGACGAACTACGGATTTATTCCTCAGACGTATTGTGATGACGGCGATGCTCTGGACATTCTTGTACTGGGGCAGGATCCTGCCGTGCCGCTTTGCATTATGAATGCGCGGGTGGTGGGTTGCCTCAAAGTTATCGACGGCGGCGAAGAAGACGACAAAGTTATCGCCGTTCACGCAGACGATCCGCAATACAAGCACATCACCGAACTTTCGGAAGTCAATCCTCATATTCTCAAAGAAATTGAGCAGTTTTTCCGTTCATACAAGGCGCTCGACAAGAAAGTCGTCGAAGTCGGTGCTTGGCTTCAGCGTGCCGATGCCGAAAAGATTGTTGAAAAATCATGTGAGTTTTATAAGGCCAATCTCAATAAATTGGTTGGAAAATAAAGGATTCAAAAGTGGCTTCACAATCTCCGCTTAAACGCACTCCGTTGAACGAAGAGCACCGCCGGCTGGGCGCCCGTATGGTCGACTTTGGCGGCTGGGATATGCCTGTGCAGTACTCCGGCGTTATCGACGAGCACAAAACCGTACGCACGGCGGTTGGTTTGTTTGATGTCAGCCACATGGGCGAACTGATGGTTTCCGGTCGCGGTGCCAATGATTTTCTGCAAAAGATGACAACGAACGACGTCACAAAAATTGCAGCGGGTCAGGCTCAGTATTCAGCTCTGTGCAAAGAAGACGGCTGCGTCATTGATGACATTATCGTTTACCGTCGCGGCATGGACAGCTTTCTTGTCTGCGTCAACGCGTCCAATACAACCAAAGACGAGCAATGGCTGCGCGCTCATTTGCCGTCATCCGGTGTTATTCTCGAAAATGAATCCGAAGCCTACGCGCAAATTGCCGTTCAGGGGCCCAAAGCCCGCGAACTCGTCCAGCAGATTGTTGATATCAATATCAGCCAGCTCAAATATTACTGGTTTGCTGAAGGCAAGGTTCTCGGTCAGCCTTCAATCATTGCGCGCACCGGATATACCGGAGAGCTCGGCTACGAACTTTATGTTCCTTCGCAGGGAGCAGCCCGTATTTGGGCCGCACTGGTTGAAGCAGGGCAGAAGTTCGGCGGCAAACCCTGCGGTCTGGGTGCCCGCGATACGCTCCGGCTTGAGATGGGTTATCTCCTGTACGGCAATGACATGGACGAGAGCATCAATGCGCTTGAATGCGGCCTTGGCTGGGTGACTAAATTTTCCAAGGGCGAGTTCATCGGCTCAAAGGCTCTTGCAGCTCAAAAAGAGGCCGGCCTCAAGCGTCAGATCGTGGGTCTGCAAATGGTCGACAAGGCGATTGCGCGTCACGGATACAAAGTCTTTTCTGCCGCCGAAGGCGGACAAGAACTGGGTTGGGTAACGAGCGGGACCGTCGGGCCGAGCATCAATCTCAACGTCGGGATGGCCTACGTCACTCCCGATTATTCGGCAGCCGGCAGCGAAATCTTCGTCGAAATACGAGGCGAGCGCAAAGCGGCCAAAGTCGTCAGGAAACCTTTCTACGCAAACGGAACAGCACAACTTTAATTTACGGGAGTTTCACTCATGAGCCAGTATCCAAAGGAACTTCAATATACAAAAGAACATGAATGGATTCGCGTTGACGGCACGGCCGGCATCGTCGGTATCACCGCGTTCGCAATCGAGCAGCTCGGTGATGTGGTCCATCTCGATCTTCCAAAGGTCGGCGCCAAGTTTAAAGCCGGCGAATCATTCGGAACAATTGAGTCGACTAAAACTGTTTCCGACCTCTACATGCCGGTTGCCGGAACGGTCGCTGAAGTGAACACTGCGCTGACCAATGCGCCGGAAGACATTACGCAGGACCCGCACGGAAAGAATTGGCTTGTCAAAGTCACGCTGGAAGGGGCCCCTTCGAATCTGATGACCGCCGATCAGTACCAGAAGTACATTGCAGAGGCGTCAAGCCACTAAGTGAACAGGGCGTCTTTCCGACGCCCTTTGTGATTTTAGTCAACTTCAAACGAGAGTGTTTTTATGACCGTTCAACACCGATTCCTTCCGACGACGGCGGCAGATCGTGCGGATCTTCTTAAAGCCTGCGGAGTTCAGTCCATTGAAGATCTTCTCACGGGGATTCCTGAAAATGTAAGATTCAACGGAACCTTGCCCAGCGGACCTGCGCAGTCCGAAATGGAAATACGGCGTCGCATCCGCACTCTTATGAAAGACGGCCGTTATGCGAAAAACGCACTGAGTTTCATCGGCGCGGGAATATATGATCACATGTGTCCTGCTGCGGTAAATCAGCTGACTTTGCGCGGTGAATTTCTGACTTCCTACACCCCGTATCAGCCGGAAATGTCGCAGGGCACGCTGCAGGCATTGTTTGAATTCCAGACGATGGTCGCCGAACTTTTCGGAATGGAAGTTTCGAATGCGTCGCACTACGACGCTTCGACATCTTTGGCCGAAGCGGCGCTGATGGCGATGCGGCTCAACAAAGATCGCAAACGTCTGCTCGTCTCATCGTCAGTTCATCCCGAATATGTGCAGGTGCTCAAAACGTATCTGGCAAACCTCGGCGTCGAAATGTCGTTCATCCCGCTCGACGGTGGTGTGACGTCCGTCAACTCGCTCAAGAGCCTTGTGGGCGAAGATGTTATGGGAGTGATCATTCAAAGCCCGAACTTCTACGGCTGTGTTGAAGATCTCGAAGCGCTGGGAGCAGTCGCAAAATCCAAGGGTGCATTGTTTATCGTCAGCACTCCCGAAACTCTCAGCCTTGCCGTCTTGCCTCCGCCGGGTGAATGCGGCGCAGACATCGCAACCGGAGAAGGGCAAAGCTTCGGTGTACCGCAAAGTTTCGGCGGTCCGTTTGTCGGGTTGTTTACCTCAAAATTGGAATACGTCCGGCAGATGCCGGGCCGTTTGTGCGGGGAAACAGTCGATGCACAGGGACGCCGCTCGTATACGCTGACACTTTCAACGCGCGAACAGCACATCCGCCGCGACAAAGCGACTTCAAATATTTGCACGAATCAAAACCTCATGGCGCTGTGGGCAACCATCTGGCTGACGATGACGGGCAAGGAAGGATTCTACGAGCTGGCAGTGCAGAATCTCTCCAAAACCGAGTACGCAAAAGAAAAACTTCTTTCGACCGGAAAAGCAAAATTGCGTTTTGCAAATCAGCGGACGTTCAATGAATTTGTGATCGACATCAACGGCTCCGCGCAGGAGTTCTTCACCAAAGCCTCTGCACTGGGTGTGGCCCCCGGAGTCGCTCTGAGCCGGTTCGATGCGACCGACAAAACGGGACTTTTGATTTGC
The DNA here is from genome assembly GCA_009926615.1 of Pseudomonadota bacterium. Taxonomy (GTDB): domain Bacteria; phylum Bdellovibrionota_B; class Oligoflexia; order Silvanigrellales; family Silvanigrellaceae; genus RFOM01. The sequence continues at coordinate 2,898 of RFOM01000003.1, read as the reverse complement.
GTCACGGAAAAGAAATCACGGGAAGATATCGATCGCCTCGCGCAGCTTGTGCGTGAGTTGGCCTGAGGAGAATAGAGATGGATTTTCTTAAAAAAAGTACAGGTCATTCAGTCGTTCTCGAAGAGGCACCCAGTTTTGAGATCTCGCGTGAAGGTGCGACAGCCATAGGTCTTCCTGCTCTTGATGTGCCGAGAGTGGAACCCAAAAAAGCTTTTATCAAAGCGCGCGTCCGCAAGGCGCGTTTGCCCGAATTGAGTGAGCCCGAAGTCATGCGCCATTTCACGCGTATGTCGACGTGGAATTACGCGATCGATTTGGGAATTTACCCGCTCGGTTCATGTACGATGAAGTACAACCCCCGTCTCAACGAGGAAATTGCCCGCAGCGGTGAACTGAGCGAGGCGCATCCCTACGATCCGCCTGAATGGAGCCAAGGTCATTTGCAGGTGATGTGGGAACTGACAGAAGATCTCAAAGGCGTCACGGGAATGCCGGGTGTTTCCCTGCAGCCTGCAGCCGGAGCGCACGGCGAGCTCACGGGTTTGATGCTTGTGGCGGCTTATCACAAAGCCAAAAAGCGCGATCGCAAAACCATTTTGACAGCCGATACGGCGCACGGCACAAATCCTGCGTCTGCGGCTCTTGCCGGATTCCAGATCGTTCAAATTGCAACGGGTGAAGACGGAGTCATTCATCCCGAGGCTCTGGCCGCTGTTCTGAATGATGATGTTGCCGCACTGATGACGACAAATCCGAACACGCTCGGAATATTCGAGAAGAATATTCAGACTATTGCCAACATGCTGCATGAGAAGGATGCGCTGCTTTATATTGACGGCGCGAATTTAAACGCAGTTTTGGGATTGAGCCGGCCGGGGGATTTCGGAGCCGATGTCATTCAGTTCAATTTGCACAAGACCTTTTCAACTCCGCATGGCGGCGGCGGCCCGGGATCGGGTCCGATTGCCGTTTCCGAAAGACTCTTGCCTTTCCTGCCGACGCCCCGTCTGGAAAAGCAGGACGGGAAAATTGTTCTTGTTGAAAGTACTCCGCAGTCAATAGGCCGCGTAAAAGCATTTTTCGGCAACTACGGCATGTTCATCCGCGCGTGGTGTTACATTCGTGCACTGGGCGGAGAAGGTTTGCGTCAGGTGTCCGAAAACGCGATTCTTAATGCGAACTACATGCGCTCCCAGTTGAAAGATGTGTTGCATATGCCGGTAAATGCGCCGACGCTGCACGAAGTTGTGTTCAATGACCGCAATCAGCGGGACCTGAATCTCGACACAACAAAAATGGCAAAACGTCTGATTGATTACGGCATGCATCCCATGACTGTTCATTTTCCGCTGTGCGTCAAGAGTGCAATCATGATCGAACCCACTGAAACCGAAAGCCGTTCGGAGATGGATCGTTTCGTCTGCGCGCTGAAGGAAATTATCAAAACGCCGGATGTCGAGCAGGCGCCGACGCGTGTGTTTCGCGAGAAAGTTGATGAAACAAAAGCAGCCCGCGAGCTGCGGCTGACGTATAAATTCAAGGATTGAGACGGGCAGTTCAACGGGACTGAGTCACAGTTGAACCAGTCCGCCAATCCATTTTTCCAGATGAGGGTACGGCAGGGCACCGCTCTGCCGTGCCTTTTCTTTTTCACTCTCGAAGACGATTAAGGTTGGGATGCTGCGAATCCCAAACTTTGCACCCGCATCCTGATGTGCCTCGGTATCGCATTTCAGAAAAAGAGCTTTTCCACGGTGTGCGGACGCAAACTGTTTGAACGTCGGCGCGAACCCCAAACATGGCCCGCACCACGGTGCCCAAAAATCTACGACAACGGGAACGGGGCTGTTCAAAACAACTTTGGCGAGCGTTTGTCCGCTCACTTCGTGAACTGCATCCGTGTGCTTGAGGACGGTTGAGCATTTTCCGCACTTTGCTTTCCCTGCCTCGGCTTCAAAAGGAACGCGATTCAAGGCTCCGCAGGAGGAGCAGGGGACCAATACTGATTGTGTCATTCTTTGTTTTCCTTTGGTTCAGTCACGCGCGTCAGCCGATATATTCGCGTCCGCCCATGTATTTCTGCAGAGCTTTCGGGATCCGGATTCGTCCGTCTGCGGTCTGATGATTTTCAATCAGCGGAATAAGGACGCGCGGGGTCGCGACTTCGGTGTTGTTGAGCGTGTAGACAAATTGATTTTTGCCGTTGGAATCTTTTGTCCGGATTTTGAGGCGTCTCGCCTGATAGTCGTAAAAACTCGAACAGCTGTGTGTCTCACCGTACGCGTTGCGGCTGGGCATCCACGTTTCGATGTCGTGTTTTTTAACCTGTCCCTGACCGAGATCGCCAGTGCAGACTTTGACAACGCGATACGGAAGTTCGAGCATTTTCAGCAGGTCTTCGGCATTGGTGAGAAGTTCCATGTGGAGGCGATCGGATTCTTCTTTATCCGGATTGCAGAGGACCACCTGTTCGATTTTCTGGAACTGATGAACGCGATACAGGCCTTTGGTGTCCTTGCCGTGTGCTCCCGCCTCGCGTCTGAAGCAGCTTGAGTGGGCACAAATTTTCACCGGCAACTGTGCGGGTTCAAGAATCTCTCCCGCATGATAGCTTGCCAGACTGACCTCTGCTGTTCCGACAAGCCACATATCGTCTTTTTCAACAAAATAAGCCTGATCCGCTCCGCCGGGAAGATATCCTGTTCCCTGCATGGCGGAAGAGCGCACAAGTACCGGAACACTCATCAGCGTATAGCCGCGCTGAGTCAGCAGATCGACTGCCAGATTGTGCACGGCGCGTTCGAGTTCGGCACCGGCACCGACCAAAAAATAACTGCGGGTGCCGGCCACCGCTGCGCCGCGGGTGAAATCGATAAGACCGAGTTTTTGGCCCAGTTC
>RFOM01000200.1 GCA_009926615.1 Pseudomonadota bacterium | reverse complement strand
TCAGGTGTTGCAGTTCTGGCGCAGGCGAATCAGACTCCGCAACTTGCCCTCAGATTGCTTGGCTAATCTGCCGGCAGATGCGAAAACCCTCCTGCGGACTGATTCCACGGCTGCAGGAGGACGAAAATGAAAATTGCTCTCATAGGTGCTGGTGCTGCAGGCGCAGCCTGCGTCTCGGTCCTGCGAAATCGCAGGGCCGACTTTAGCATTTTTGAAAAATCCCGCGGAGTCGGCGGTCGAATGACCACCCGCCGTGTCAGCGATGCAGAAGAATTTTTATACGACCACGGTTGCCCTTTTTTCGAATGGCCGGAATCCGTACATGGGACTCTGGGAACCGACGTTCATCCGGCAACGGTCAAATCTTTCGGCCAAGATTTCGTTGCCTGCCCTTCGATGCCGCAGCTGGTCAAAGATCTCTTCGGGTCGCAAAAAATTTTGACCAGAACAGAAATTCTGAAAATCGAACGCACGCAGGACGCATGGACCCTTGAGGCCAAAACCGAAACTTCAGACGGCCCTGCAACTGAAAGCTACGGCCCTTTCGATAAAATTATCTTTACTGCGCCTGCCCCGCAGACCGCAAAAATGATCGGCAACAATTCCTGCAGCTGGCGCGGAGAACTTGATAAAATTCGATATTTTCCAAGCTGGAGCCTGATGTTCACCGTCAGATCTGCAGAACATTCCGCCAGTCCGCTGACCGACGGGATTTTTGAGAAACTGATTATGCAAAACGCCAAACCGGCGCGAAAGATTTCTTCAGATTTCCGGTCATGGGTGGGGCAAGTTTCTGCGGGCTGGAGTCAGGAAAATCTCGAACGCCGGCCGGATGAGATCATCAGTCTGCTGCTGCCGCATGCACTCAATCTTGTTCGTGCGGCATCCGGAGATTGTGTCCACAGCGCTGCGCACCGATGGAGGTACAGCCAAATTTCACACCCGCTCGGATGTGAGTTTCTGGCAGACGACTCCGAGGGGCTGTATTTCATCAGTGACGGCTGTTTGGGACGCGGAGTCGCAGGTGCGCTTCAGAGCGGAATTGCGCTCGGAAGGCACCTTGGCGGCGCCTGAACAGGCCGGATTGCCGGGCAGTTTTTCGGCCCTGCGAGTTAACCGTCAGAAACAGCTTTCTTCACGAATCGGGCTGCAATAGCGCTCGATCTGGCCAAAATCGAGCGCAAAATCGACCTGCAAAGCATGGTCATTATAGTCAGTGTCCACCTGACCTGTGGTCGAAGTCTTTCCGCTCTTCAAACCGAAGACCGGAGAGTAACCGTTTCCGCCGTTGCCGCCGGTTGCCGTGGCCCGCGACGGTGCAGCGATCTGATTGGTCACGTCCCGCGCACAAGTCTGTGTCGACTGCAGATTACCCGCCTTGAAAACATCAGTCAGCGTCGAGTAATTGAGTCCGCCGATTGCAGCTCCGCCATTGGCAACAGCACCCTGCCCGCCCGCAGCACTGCCCGACTGGTTTTGCGAGATGTTGCCTTTCTGAAGACACAGCCAGCGTCCGTTGCGCCTCAGTTCATCTCCCAGCTGGTCACGTGTCTGCGGACC
>RFOM01000199.1 GCA_009926615.1 Pseudomonadota bacterium | reverse complement strand
GGCTGTTCTAGCGCTCGCGCCCTGTTGAAGGATACCATATTATTTGAACGTGCACAGTCAAAATGAACAATATGAATCCTCTCCGCATCCATCCTCCAAAAGTCCCGGACCCTCGGCCTTTTAATGTGCATTTCCCAAATTTTCATTTTGACTCTACAACTGACCAGCATTCACATTTATTAATTTTCTACCACACGACGACCAGGCAATTCTGGGGAGATGATATGGAGTGGATTCATGTTTTATTTTAGAAAGTTGAAATGGTGAAAATCGAAAAATAAAAAAAAGTCAAAATGTCTATAAAAACCCGGACTCAGTGAGTTTGGGCCCACCAGCATGCCGCCGCGCATGCACGTCGTGATCCCCGACCTGTGCGGCGAGTACGAGCCTTGCTCGCACGACCCGGGCGGCAAGCTCCTGAAGCTTGGCGATGACGCGGTCAAGTGCGTGATCGAGTCGCAGGGTTCCAGTGGCGACGAGAAGCGCCGGCTGCTGGAACGCGCCCTCGAGCTCCGGGTGCGCGAGCACGCCGGTTGGCTCGCGGTGCGCACGCCCGAGCACCCCGCCGGCGACATGCTGGGCGCGGCCAAGGCCGCGATGGGTATCGGCGTCGTGCACCTCAAGCTGCTCGCCATCGAAGAGGCCCGCGAGTGGTTGCAGCGCGCGGGCGCCGAGTGCCCGCTGGCCGCGCAGCAGGTTCGCGACAGCATCCAGTTCAACCTCGAACAGCTCGAGAAGGTGGCTCAGGTGCGCTACGTGCACCGCCAGGTGCGCCTGCACGGGCTCGTCGAAAAACCAGAGTACAATGGCCTGCTCGGCATGGTGCTCTGCCACAGGAAGGCGCGCTGGAAGGTGATGGTCCTGCCCCCTGACAACCAGCCGCGGCTGCTGCTCGTGTGCAAGGAGAACACGGAGTTCGTCTGAGTCGAGCGCCTTGGGGGCACGTGAGTGGAGCGTCGTCTGAATAAAGAGTGATTTGTTTGTTTCTTTGTTTATTGCGAGTGAGTGACCCATGGTGCTTAGTCGCGCACCGGCAGTGCAATGAGCTTGCTGAAGCGTTCTTCACTGTTTCCCCATCTGCCCAGTGCACAGTGCACTTTTCTTTGTGCACTCCAGTGACTTTGCCAACCACGAATCGTACACCACTTGGCGATGATATGTAAATACGTGTATTTTAAGTCATCCATGGCATCTGAGACTTCCATCACGATGCTCATCGACATCGCGGCGAACCGGCTCGCGGACAGAGCCGTGCGCTCTAAAAACCAAGCACCCGCGCTGCGGCTCGGCACCCTGTGCGGCCCTGCACCCTCCGCAGCGCGGCCGCGCATGCCTCGCGGCCGCTGGCGCTAGCGCGCGAGCGTCTCCAGCAGCCCCGCGGCCGCCTCGACGAGCGCCCCGCGCAGCAGCGCGCGCGCGCGGCGCCGCGCGGGCTCGGGGTCGGCGGGCCCGGGCGCCGCGCACTCCGCCTCGAGCTCGCAGAAGAGCCGCGCGCGGCGGAGGGCGGGCTCGGAGTCGGCGGGCGCGGGCGGCGCCGGCGCCGCGGGCGCCGCGGGCGGCGCTGGCGCCGCGGGCGCCGCCCCACACGCGT
>RFOM01000198.1 GCA_009926615.1 Pseudomonadota bacterium | reverse complement strand
GGGCGAAGCGGACGGCGAGGGCGAAGTGGGCGACGCGACAGCGGGCGCGAAAGCAAAGGCGGACGCGAAAGCAGAGGCGGACCGCGGCGAGTGGGCGCGCCTGGACTTCGGGGACGGAGCGCGCGTGGTGCTGCGCACGGACGCGAACGAAGGCTTCTGCATCGGGGGCGCGCGCGTGCAGACCGACGCGGTGCGCCGCAAGTACGCCGGACACTTCTACGCGGTGGACGACGCGCGCGTGCGTGCGTACGTCAGCTCCGAGCACTGCGTAATCACCCGCCTCGCCTCGGGCCAGGTGGAGCTCGCGGACATGAGCAGCAACGGGACGTGGATCAACGAAGGACGCACGCCGGTCAAAGACCTGCCCGGCTGCGACGGGTGTGCCGGCAAGACGGCGCGTCTTGTCGACGGGGACGTGGTGAAGGTGTACCTGAGGGGAGAGACTGACACGCCCGCAAGTGCCTTCTTCACGTTCGTTGATCTCAGGTGCACTAGCGCGTCTTGAGAAGGAGATTCGCGACAACGGAATGCATGTGTGATTTATTTAATAAAGGCGTTTCTCTGGCTTTCACTTGGTGTGTGGAGGTCGCCGTTGTTTAAGCAACACATACCCTTCGCACCGCATGAGCAATTTCATGGAGAAAGCAATCAAAATAACTTAAGTTAATCTACTGTTCGCTCGCCCGCACACACGCGGTCTGTGTGTAAATCGTTAATGATGTATGTGGTATTTTTTATCTCTTTGTTTTTGAATTTCCTTCCACTGCCGGCGTTTCTCATTTTCTTCATAATCCTTTGAAAATATATGACTTTCGTCCCTCAACGTTTTTGTCTTATTACGTTGACGACCATAGTCTCCTTCTAAATCATAGTATTTACTATTATGTAACCAATCCGTTAAAGATTTTGGTGTTATGCCGTTTTGTGAACATAAACTTTTATATTTTGAATAGTAAGATTTTACATCCATACCATACATTTTGTTAGCAGGCCCAGACGTGTTAATCAAGTAAGGATTTATGTTTTGATTTCCGACGCCAGACATAAAATGTTCTGTGATAAATACGTTGTGTCGTGATAATGTCGCAACATACTTTCTCGGTCTGTGTTGCGTTCATGATCGTCATCATGGATTTTGAAAATCCATGACGGTTGTCGATCAATGTTTTTGCGTGTGGGCGTCTGCGCTTTCGGGCCATACTCTTGTTGCACGTGTGAAACTTTTTAATCGCTCGTTCAAAGAAGGTGCTTAGTGTCTCCTGAGAAGGCGCGCAGCGCCAGGCGCGCGGCCTCGAACGAGCGGTCGTGGCCGAGCCACTCCAGGTAGTACAAGCAGTCGTGGCGGCCGGGGTCGGTGGCGGCGGCCCCGCGGAAGCGCGGCTTGAGGCCGATCTGGCGGAGCGTCTCGTACACAGGCCAGGTGAGGTTGGTGATGAGGGCATGGCGGTCGCTGAACCACACGCCGTCCTTGTTTTCCTGGACCATGCCCTGGGCCCTGGTGTTGAGCTCGAGCGGGTCCCTCACGCTGAGCTTGTTCCAGCCGAGCACGCAGCTGTCGACGAGGGGCCCGGCGTCCTGGTACTCGACCACGCCGTCCGCGCAGCACTGCTCGAGCAGCGC
>RFOM01000197.1 GCA_009926615.1 Pseudomonadota bacterium | reverse complement strand
TCGCGGAGCTGGTGGCGCGCAACCGGCGCGTGGTGACGCTGGTGGAGGCCGCAGATGGAGACGGGGGGGCGGCGAGAGACGCGGCGTCGGAGAGCTTCATGTTCGTGACGGGCGCGATGGACGAGCTCCGCGACTAGGAGAGATCGGAGAGCCCTCCTTGCATAAACCAACGAAGTTGCGTGTCGCGGTATATACCCGTCCCAGGCACATGAAAGAAAGCCTGGCCTTCGTCGCTGTGGTCTGGTGTGTGCTGCCGCGGTCTGCGCTTGCGACTGAAAACGCGAGCACGCCATGCCCCGCATACTCTGCGGGCGCCCGCTGCGCATGCGACGCGGGGTACGGCGGGCCCGACGGCGGGCCGTGCGAGGCGTGCGCCGCGGGCTTTTTCAAGGCGCAGGCCGGCAGCGCGCCGTGCGCGAGCTGCGAGACGTACGGCAAGAACCGGGACTGGGTGCTTCCTGCTTACATGACGTACAATTACAGCGACGGGCTGCTGCGCGAGGGCCTGCACACCTCCATCGGCCTCGGGGCCACCGCTTGCGAGAGCTGCGCAGCCAACGCCTCCAAGGACAGCGCGGATCAGTGCGAGTGTCTGCCCGGATACTACCAGACGGTGCGACGGACGGTACGAGAGGAGGTCGACAGACTCGGAGGCACGACCCCGCCGGACAGCGGGCTCGACCAGTGTGTTCCCTGTCCGGAGCACACGTACAAGAACGGCAGCGGACTGCTACCGTGCGCGGATGTTGAGTGGTGGACTGACGACTTCGGCGACACGTGTGCCTGGTACGAGTGGCAGTCGGTCGGGGGCGCCGGGACGTGGCCCGCGGGCGGCTGCTACTACACCGGGACGGCGACAACGGCCTCCCAGATCGCTTTCGCAGCGTGCTGCGCCTGTCGCGACCGGCACTCCATCGTCGCGAAGGTGGCGCTCTACAACCCGCTGTCGATGGCGCTCTTCACTGGCGTCTCCCGCTGGGAGGCGAGCCAGTGCACCGCCTGCCCTGAAAACTCGGTCGCGCCCGGCACCGGGCATGCGAGCAGCTCCGCCTGCCGGTGCGCGGCGGGTCACAGCGGGCCCGACGGCGGGCCGTGCGCGCCGTGCGCGGCCGGGCACTACAAGGACACCGTCGGCTCTGCCGAGTGCACGCCCTGTCCGAGCACGCTCAGCTCGCCCGCCGGGAGCACTGCCCTGGGCAGCTGCCAGTGCCCCGCGGGACACAGTGGGCCGGAAGGAGGGCCGTGCGCGGCGTGTGCCCCGGGGCTCTACAAGCCGGCGCCTGCTCCAGGCCCGTGCGTGAGCTGCGGCGCGAGCACGTACGCCGCGGCAGCCGGCGCCAGCTCGTGCACAGACTGCGGCCCGGGGCTGTACCACGCGGCCACCGGCGCCTCTGCAGCGAGTGTCTGCGCGCAGTGTCCGGCGGGCACGTTCAGGGACAACAGGTACGCGACCCTCACGTGCGGCGGCACGTGCGCATCGGGCTGCAGTCCGGCGTCGGGTGCGCTGTCGGGCACCATCTCCGACGGCCCGGCGTCGTACTCGAACTTTGAGAGCTGCTGGTGGCTCCTCGCCGCGTCGCCAGGCGTGGAGATTCGCATCTCGTTCCACGAGTTTAAGACC
>RFOM01000196.1 GCA_009926615.1 Pseudomonadota bacterium | reverse complement strand
GGTCAGTTCAATTCGTTCGGCCAGCGTCTGTTCGTCGATGACTCTGAGAACATCATCGCTGAGTACAGCTTCAAGCACGATCGCAGGCCGGACAAAGAGAAAATCTTGCCGCAGACTTTGAAACTGGAAAAACCAGTGCCGATTGCACAGTGGAGTCGTGACAAAATCAAGAAGAAACTTGAAAAGAAATTCGCACAGAAAGGGTTTTTCATTTGCCTTCAGAACAAGGACGGTGTGTTCAACGAAATCAGATTCGGCGGTCCTTTGTTTTTTGATGACTGGATCAAGTGCGTAAAAACCGGCGACGTGTTTTTTGACCCTGGCATGTATCAGGGAAACATGCGCCCTTATTCCCAATGGCGCGCAGGAAGCAATTTTTGGATGAAACTGCTTGAACCAGTGTAAGTATACTCATGGTGCTTACCCCCTCACCCCAAAAGCATCCCAAACACCTTCGCTTCGTCTGATGTGTCAATGTCGTTGATGTGAACCCACTCAGATGTGCCGTCGGCGAACTGCACGTTCAAATCCCATGCGGGCGATTTGTTAAAAGGCATGGGAGCATTCAGGACGCACTCGTCCAGCAGAATCCCCGTGCGTCCGCCGCACCTGAAGTTTGTTTCCCGTATGCGGACCAATTCTCCCGCAGAACACGCGGGCCACGTGCGTTGCGAAACGAACTCAAGTGATTGACGGGTAGAGACGGCCAAGCCGGTATCGCTTTTCAGAAACACCTTGCTTTGGAAGATTTTTGCAACTTCGCCGACAACGTTTTTGTGCGCTCCGGCCGTGACACGCATCGTCTTGCCGACTTTCGGTTTGTTCAGCTCCTTTTTTCCTGTGAATTTGAGCTTTGGTTCCTGCAGGTCAATCAGACAATCGATCTCGGCATTGGCCAGCTTTTGGCGACTTATGACTGCACTGAAGAACCCGCGACTTCCCTCATAACGGTAAACGTGCAGCGGAATCCTTCTTGCAATGCCGTATTCATCAAGTACGAGAGCATAGAATATTGAGATAACTTTACTCAGTCCGCTTCTCTCAGGATGCTCCTCAACAATTGCCAGCACACGTACTGCATATTCAACTCTGTCTTCATAAAAAACAGGCATGGCATTCTCCTTTCATTTGGATTTGGTCCTTTGCAGTTCACTCAGGCTTGCGAAGCCCACCGGACGTTCCAGATGAAACGTCCGGACTGCAGCCTTGAAGACCCTTTCAACCGATTCCGGAAGGTGAAGTTCGGGCGTCTTACTCATGTTTCTTTCAAACACAAGCTGAATGTTTTTTGCCGTTTCTTCGAGATCCAGTTCACCGGCACTGACATCGGGGTAATCGGCAGTGCGCAGGCGGCCGCGTCGTGAGGCAATCAGTGCCGATTGCCCCAGCTGACTTTCTGCAAGAAGCCAGTTCGCCGTCTTCCTCACCCAGACGGGAAATTTATTCCCGAGTCGGGATCTTTTTGCGAATAAGTCCCGACGAATTTCGAGTCTCCGCTTTGGCTTGCAGGCTTTCAGACCGCCGGCAGCCAAACCCACCAGCATGATGCACAGCGTGTCGGAGGTTTCCTCGGTTTCCGAGATTGTTGGAAAGAGAGCTTCCAATGTTCCGTTGTCATCACAGAACTCGCTTTCAACCGGTTGGACCGGT
>RFOM01000195.1 GCA_009926615.1 Pseudomonadota bacterium | reverse complement strand
GTTCAGGCAAACGGCAGATTGCTGGTTTGCGTCCGACTTGCAGCTGGGGTTGTTGCCTGCGCTGCCAGCCGAATTTGCGTATGCAATGTCCTTGATGCTGACGAAGAGACTGACAACCACTCCGGATGCGTCGGCAGGAGCAGGATTGGAGAGTTTCCAAGTCATCGTGCAAGTGGAGAGGGGAATGGGGACTTCGGAGTAGGAGTTGGCATCATTCGTCATGACTCGACCCGATGGAGGGTCTAGGAAATTTCAGACCCCATCCGCTCGTGTAAAGATACCATCCCCCCGCCCTCAGTTAGTCTGAAAGCGCTGCCTTTTCGACCATCTATTTGTCGGACGGTTTTTCTCTGCGAGAAAATGTCGTGAACAGGATCCAGGTCTTGAAGACCTCTGCTAGGAAAGCCACAATTCCACTGGTGATGAAAAGTGTCGTTGACTGGTCCGAGAGCGGAATTGGAATCATATGGCGCAAAAATGCCGTCACCAGAAATCCAAACGTCGACACTCCCGTCATATAGAAAGAAAGACATAACAACAACGAAATAAGCCAAACCAAATTTGGCTTCAAATGGAGAAAAGCAAGAGTCAAAAGGAAAGATATCAGTGGCACAATGGTGAAAACCAAAGCCGACAGTTCGTACCTCATGTTCGAGAGAACACCGTAAAGAAGATACAAAGTCCACCTTAATGAGCCGATGAATGAAAAGACATAAATCACCCGAACTGGAAAAGAAAAATTGAGAAAATCGGACTTCATTTTTTTCATGATTGAATCTGTTGTCATCAACATTTCTACCTGAATTGGGATGTCAATCGGTACCAGACGTTGCTGCACGAATCCTACCACTCGCCGGTCGCGACTTCAAAGCGGGGTGGGGCCGGAGAATGAAAGAACAGAGCACGGCCCGAGCATCGTGTGTTTGAGGCAAAGTACCTTTTGGATTCTGACAATTTCTGCGCTGCGGAATCTTGGCGTACGGTTTTGGACGAGTGCATTGTGCTGGCTGTCAGACTGATATTCTGTACGCCTTCTCCTGCAAGGGAAGAGGATTTTGTCCGTCCTGCGGTGCTCGGCGCATGGCTGAGGCAGCGATTTATCTGACCGACACACTCATTCCTCTGGTACCCGTGCGCCAGTTCGTGGTGACATTTCCACCACCGCTCAGACTTTGGTTGGCACGTTCGCAAACTCTTGCAGCCAAGATCTGTCGACGTGTTTCCGATGCCTTGAGCGAACATCTCCAACGCGAAAGCGGAATCAAAGACGGCCTCACGGGCAGCGTCATGTTTATACAACGCTTTGGAAGCGGAGCGAATTTAAATGTCCATTGCCATATCATCGTGCTTGATGGCGCATATGAAGAAAAATCCACGGGCCGTTTAAAGTTTTACACAGCCAAGGCTCCCACCGCGGAGTCCATCACACGACTTGTCCAAATAATTGCAAAATGTGTGAACAAACATCTTTTGAAAAAAGGATATCTTGAAGAGTTTGAGGATCTCACGGTGGTGGGCAACACCGAAGATATCTTCTCTGCTCAACGTGATGATGTTCATCTGCCTGCGCAGGGCGCCAGTTTTGGCTACAGAATCGCCTTTGGTCCGCAGGCGGGTCAACCGGTGCGCAGAATCAAAACATCGCACAGCACGTGGCCTGC
>RFOM01000194.1 GCA_009926615.1 Pseudomonadota bacterium | reverse complement strand
AGGAGCTGCGCGTCATCGCTGCAGACACCCTGGCGCAGGGGCTGGCGGCGCGCGGGCGCGCGGTGCCGGAGTGCGGCGCGGAGATCGGCTGCGCGGGGGCGTTTGGCGACCTCTTCGTCGCGCTGTGCGCGGAGCGCGCGCGGGCCTCACGGCCTCGAGCGGGCGGCTACGCACGTTGCACCTGAGGAGCGCTTGCGCGATCGATCTGAGCGGGCCTCGGCGAGCGCTGTCTGCAGCCATTCGCAGCTGGGTGGCGCAGCACAAGTGAGCGCAATCGTTCTTTATTAAAAGACCGTGTAACAGGGCTTCTCTCCCTGCTCGTCTGAGTAACACCGGCATGCAGCTAGCCCGGGTCTGCGCAGCCGCCTGCTACTGCCTGTGACGGCACCCCTGTGGCGCCACCCCTGTGGCGGCGTGCCGCCTCCCTATCTTCAGACTGCCTGGGCGTTGCTCGTGCGCGATGGGATGCTCGAGAACGAGGCACGCGCTGCTGATATGTGCTGCGAGGGGAGTCAGGCAAAAGTTCGACAGGCCTTCGAGTAGAGTTTCGCGCTGCCAGCTGGAGACAGGTGGAGACTGCAGTAAAATTTAGAGCAGAGACGCGGGCATAGCTGGCCTGTAAACGCTACCTGCGAAGAATCTGAAAGTTGCACCGCCGACCATGCCACGCGAGACGGGCGAGAAGCGCAAGGCCAATGAATCCGAAGCCCCTGTGCAGCAGCGCGCGCCGCGCAGTAGCTTCAGGGAGGAGGGGGCGGGTTTATGGCGCTCTCAGCGCAGCACCTCGACAGCAAGTTGTTTGAGATTGCGCGCGTGGCGCAGGCACTGGAGCGGTACGAGAAGGCTGCGGACGAGCAGCGAGAGGTCGGCCCCGGCAGCCGCGCGTTCATCGAGCAGACCACCGGCGCCGCGCTGCACATGAGGAGCAAGGTGCTGCTTGCCGAGCTCGAGCACGTGCGGAAGAGCCACGCCACCGAGATTGAGGAGCTCCGCCGGAAGCACACGGCGGCTGTGGCTGAGTTAAGGATGCAGATGCGCGGGGTCACTCGGGCCTTCAACGTGGCCCAGATGCACCAGGCGAAGTCGCCTCTGCGCGGGTTGCGCCTCGAACCCCTCGACGAGGAGCACCTGCGCGGGCTTAAGCTGCAGCTGGAGCAGAGCCTGGAGGCCGTGAGCCGCGCGCACTCCGAGCAGGAGACGTCGGTGCCGCGCGCACTCCGAGTAGACGTCGGTGCCGCGGGGCCTCGATGAGCCCGACGGGCCCGCGCCGGCGAAGAGAGTCAGGGAGGAGGTTGTGGTTGGCGACGCCCGCGTGCAACCCCACCCAAATTGAAGGAAAATTGATAAACAGCAAAATTTAACACCAACCTTGAACACCAAATTCATGCACTGCTGAAATCGGCTCGTTTGGTTCTGGAGGTCGTGACCAACCGGGCGGGTGGAGTTGCGGGCAAATTGCGACTTGTTCTCTTGCCAGAGGCCGGGATCTGAGACGCGAGATGCGGTCCATTTCGTGCGGTTTCGGATGGGTGATTATGGGTTTGGGACGTCGTGACCCAGAGGGCGGTCACGTTGCGGGCAAAAAGCGACCTTTTCTCTAGTTGGAGACTAGATCCGAGACCGAAAATTGGGTCTATATGAGCGGAGTGCGCCCGCGAACCCGCAGCACAGATCTGGAA
>RFOM01000193.1 GCA_009926615.1 Pseudomonadota bacterium | reverse complement strand
CAAAAATATAAGCAGAGATTGCGTGAACCTTCCCCAAATATATTTATTCCGGGGACCAAAATCCTGAGACCCGTCATCGACGTCGTTTCAAAGCGATTGCTCGAACACAACAAGGAAGCACTTGTCAGCCTCCTGACTGCAGTCTTGTCGCCACACTCCCCCATCAAAGACGTCTCCATCCTCAACCCCGAAATGCGCAACGGACCATCCTACGACGACAAACTTTCGCGTCTCGATATGCTTGTGCGTTTGGATGACGGTCACCTCATCAACATCGAATTTCAAACCGGCAATCATGTGCACTTTGTCCGCAGGGCACTATTCTATCTTTTCCAAATGGGGATTGGTGAACTCAGGGCCGGGGAAGATTACGGACGGCTTCCGAACCTGACGGGCATCTACATCTTCGACGACGTTTTCCGCGACGACGTGCCCGATGTGCACCTCGTCTACGAGCCCACTCGCGTGAATCCAAGGGACGGTGCGTACCTTCAGCAGGGCCTTTTGCGCATGGACTTCATTCAACTTCCTAAATTTTCAGCCTTGAACCCAGCAGAAAATCAGCTATTGTCAGCTTGGGTGCAGTTGTTTGGTGCAAAATCCGCTGAAGATTTAGAGAGTGCAGCAAGCGAGACCCCCGTTCTGAGCAACCTCGTGAGGAGCTTGAAAGCCATGTCATCCAACCCAGAGCTCATCGACCTTGCCGAAAAGCGGCGCATCGAAAAGATCATCGAAAAACGTGCCCGTTTTGGCGAGATGGAGGATGCAAAGGAAGAGGCCAGAAAAACTGGGCTCGCTGAAGGACGCGCTGAAGGCCAAACCCAAGCCACCCTCGCTGCTGTCCAAAAAGTCCTTATCAAAAGACTCAGGCTGTCCCCAGAGACAGCTTCCTCTCAATTGAGTTCACTCACCGCAAAGCAACTCGAAGCACTTCTCGACGCCGCCCTCGACTTTGAAACTCCGGCGGACTTCGAAAGCTGGCTCAAGAAGAACGGATGAGGCCAGATTCAAATCAAACCTGACCAAAAATTTTCAGGCACACTCGCCCCACTTTGAAACGTTCTCCAGTTCCACGCAGCGTGGGTTCCCCATCTCAAGGAGAATCCATGCCGCGCACGAAGCAACCAAAAATAATACCGTCTGCACTTATCCCCGGGACTCAGCTCCCGCGCCCCACAATTGATCTTGTTTTCAAAACCATGCTGCAAAACAACAATGCAGCCCTCAAAAGCCTCATCACCGCCGTACTACAGCCTGCGAGCCCCATCGAAACAGTGACAATTCTCTCACCTGAACTTTTGGGGCCGGACATTTTAAGCAAGCAATCGCGACTGGACCTCTATGTGAAGCTGCAAGACGGAACACTCATCGACCTTGAAATGCAAACCAGCCGAGACGCACAATTCATCAAACGGTCAGTCTATTACACATTCCAAATGATCGGCGGCGAACTCAGAAAAGGCGACAAGTACAACAGGCTCCCCAACCTCGCCGGAATTTACATCTTCGACGAAGTCGTCTTTCCAAGCCTGCCGGAAGTTCACTCGAGCTTTCAACTCAGACGCGCTGTGCCCGACGACGGATATCAATTGCAACCCAATCTCTTGAGACTCGATTTCGTCGAACTCCCAAAACTTTCCGGCTTGAAATACGAAGAAAACCCACTATTCTCGGCTTGGGTTCAGTTTCTGGCGGCCAAATCCGCTAAAGACGTAGA
>RFOM01000192.1 GCA_009926615.1 Pseudomonadota bacterium | reverse complement strand
GATGATGTGATCGGCCAATTCAAACGGACCCTTGTGTCCGCGCGTCCTCGAAAACTCTCTTTCGGAATCTGAGGGCAGCCTGTCGATGAGGGCGAGTGTCAGCCGATCAACAACTGCGTCTGTTGATTTGGATGCAGCAGATTGGTTCTTTAAAGGCAAATTTTGCACGCCAAACGCATTTGGGAATAAAATAAAAATTCCCAAAAGCATGGCTGCTCTTTGCGTTGTCGGCTTGATGTTCAAATCAAGGCTCCTCTCTTACCGAGTCTTTTCGGTGGATTGGAGCAATCGCATCAGGTGAGTGAGTGCATGGTGTCAGTAGGCTGGCAACAGGACGTTCTGCAATTCGGCGCCGTGATTATACCAGAGGAACGCGGACAGCATTGCGAAAATAACAACGAGGAACAAAAGGGTTTTCAGAACCGGTTTTCCTTTTTTCCCGTTGGTTCTGTCAGACGGCTCCGACGAGGGATCCGAGAGTGGCTCATGGTCGGACACAACGCTTGGTTCCGTGTAAATAAATTTCAGAAACTCTTCTGATTTGAAGTCAGTGTATGTTTTTGTCAGCAGGTCTTTGTTGCGCAGCAGTATCCATGGTCCCAAGCCCGCAGCAATTTCCGCATTGCCGGAAATCCCGTGCCGGACCCAAAGTTCAGTCACCTGCTGACTTGTCTGCAAGCCCTGAATTTCTCCGTTGGGGAGCCGCAAAAGATAAGGTCTGGACAGGAACTGCGGACCTGTGAATTCTCTCAGCGGTTCTTCAAGATTGCTGACAATCGAAAGCACAACCGTCACGTTGTCGGGTGCTCCGGCTGCCTTTGCCAATTCAACCAGCCTGTGCGGAACCTCTGCAATGTTTCCGTTGACAATGGTCTTTACGATGTCCTTGTCGGAAACAAATCCGTGCAAACCGTCGCTGCAGGTGAGAAATATGTCACCTTCCTCAAGTCTGCGGGTATAAATGTCCGGCTTGGGATCGGTCATGACACCCATGCCGCGGGTCAGCTTGGCTCTTTCTCTTGAAGTGAGTTCGTTCTCAGTCGCAAGAGTGGCAGGCGCATTCATGATGCCCCTGTCGATGAAGGTTCCGAGGTTGTGGTCCACGGTCAGCTGCCACATCCCGAAGCGCGGTTTGTTATCGCCGGTTTTAAAGGCTTTGATGAGATAGGTCCGCGAATCCCCGACGTGCCCGATTGTCAGAAACCCGTGCGCAAAACACAGCACATTGACTGTGGCTCCCATGCCGCGGCAGCTGCTGTCTTCCTGACTGCGGACAATGAGGCTGGTGTTCACCTTCTGAATATTTTCGTCGATTCGGGCGTGCAGTTCCTCGGGAGGATACTGGCTGAGAGAGCCGAGTCCTGCGGAAAGGCCTTCGACCACCATGTGGCTGGCAATTTCTCCGGCTGCGTGTCCGCCCATTCCGTCCGAAAGAACGACAAGGCCGAGTTGCGCATCGCAGGTGTAAGCATCCTGATTTAAGGCGCGAACGAGGCCTTTATCGGTTGCTCCAAACATCCGCAATTTCACGATTCGCTCCTCTGTCGGGCTTCTTTACTTCTGCGGGGTAAGCTTAACCTGAAATGAATTCGATTTACATATGTCCAAAATGACTCAACGATTGTAGGATTCGGGCGAATTACGGATTTGTCCGCAGTCAAAATTCCGATGGGAGCAGCCAAGATGTCAGCCGATGAATTGTCCGCACAACGACTCCTCGCACTGGAGAGCGATGCGCTTGATGTTGTCCGTTCACTCGC
>RFOM01000191.1 GCA_009926615.1 Pseudomonadota bacterium | reverse complement strand
GGAAGTCTCTTGGAATCAGTCGCAGGTGACAGACTGTTCGCACTACGTCGTCATGGCATTCAGAGATAAAGTCGATGCCGACTTCATCAGAACAAACATGAAAAAAATTGCGGAAGTGCGCGGTGTCGGCATTGAATCTCTGGCCGGCTTCGAAAAAGCGATCACAGGCGACCTGCTGCTGGGTCCGAGGTCTGCCAAACTCGAAGCATGGGCACAGCGTCAGGTTTACATTGCGATGGGCTTTCTTCTTGAAACAGCAGCACTGTTGAGTATTGATTCTACACCCATGGAAGGTCTCGACCCGCAGGCCTACGACAAGTTACTCAAGCTTGAGGGAAGCGGCTGGAAAACCGTTGCAGCCGTTGCGCTTGGCTA
This sequence comes from Pseudomonadota bacterium, assembly GCA_009926615.1. GTDB lineage: Bacteria > Bdellovibrionota_B > Oligoflexia > Silvanigrellales > Silvanigrellaceae > RFOM01. Next base: position 1,395 of record RFOM01000191.1, on the reverse strand, counting down.
CAGGCACTCCGAAGATGCGTTCATCGGTAATAAAAAAGTGAGATTCGACGAAAACGAAATCTTTGTGACGATATAAATAGTCCAAATATTTCAGCCTATTTCGTATCGGCCGTTGCAGATTCAGACAATGCATTCTACACATCGCTCTTTGGACAGACCACAGCTCCGGAGGCGACCACGCATGTTTTCAAGATTCTTCGCTCAAGCCGGCATTTATTTAGCTTTTTCATGCCTGTTTTTTGCATCTGCAACTTCGTCGGCAGACGAACCCTCATCGGCCGTGAACACGTTTGCCGACATGCTGGAGGGAACATTCGACAGTTCGGCTCAGGCGATAGACAATTCCGAATATCTCGACGTCACTGTCCGTCACTGCGCGATCGCAGTCAGTGATCTTCCGCAGGCCATAAGTTCAGGACGATTTCTTGCCCTGAGGCAATCCGTCAGCACCGGCGAAACTCCCTACAGAGTCAGAATCCTGCGCGTTTTTGCGGGAGAAACTCCCGACACCGTGCGCGTATCAAGTTATTCGACAGTGCGCGGTGTTAATGTTGCAGACCTGTGCTCCAAGCCCGACGACCAAAGAACTGTTTCCTATCGCATCCTCGAAGAAGAAAAGTGCACCACAGAGTCCCGTCTGAAGGACGGCGAATTCACCGGCGGTACAACCGGAGAAGGTTGTCCGAACGGCCGTGCCGGCGCAGTGCGCATGACAAGTGAAATTACACTGAACAAGCAAGGAATGACCTCATGGGACCGCGGCTGGAATGCTCAGGGGCAAGTCGTCTGGGGGCCTGAAGCAGGACCGTACAAGTTTGAACGCGTGTCTGCGCAGGACACTCGAATTGCACAGCTGGCAGCGTTCTTTTCGGGACGTTTTTCAAATGCAGAGCAAGTTGCTCAAGACCCGCAAAACTTTATTCCCGTGTCGTATCAGTTCTGTCAGGTGGATACAGCCGCGAACCCGCAGCGTCCGGCAACCCGTCTTATGCTTGCTCAGCAAACCGTGACCACACCGGCGCGCACTCTGCAGCGCAATCGCATTTATGAATTCTTTCGCAACAGCGAAGGTAAAATATCGGTCCGGACAAATCCGTTCGATGAATCCAAAATTCCGGCTGACATTTGCAGCCGCAGTCTGGCTGAGCGCAGAGTCCTCCCTGATGAAGCGTTTACGCAAAAGGATTCCTGCGTGCTGAATTTTGCATGGGACGAAAAGCAGGAAGCCTTTTTGGGCGGAACTCCGGCAGAGGGCTGCCCGAGCACATTTCAAGGCTCGGTCAAACTGACGATTGAGGAAGTCATCAAAGACGGCGTGATTTCTCCATGGGAGCGCTGGTTCAACGCACAGGGCGAACAGGTTGCAGGATCAAAAGCCGGACCGTACGTCTACAA
>RFOM01000020.1 GCA_009926615.1 Pseudomonadota bacterium | reverse complement strand
CCTTGGGATCGACAGCCGCATAAACAACCCGCCCGACCCTTGCGTTGACGAGCGCACCTGCGCACATAAAACAGGGTTCGAGCGTCACATAGACGGTGCAATCCGATAAACGCCAGCGTCCCAGTTTTGCCGATGCAACCCGCAATGCCAGAACCTCTGCATGAGCTGTGGGATCCTGACTGACCTCTCTTCTGTTGTATTCTGTCGCAATTAACCCTTCTTGCGGATGAACAATAACGCACCCCACCGGTACGTCACCTTCGTGCTCGGCTTGGGCTGCAGCTGTCAGCGCCAGCCCCATCCAATGTTCATCGGTGAATCGGTCGTCAGTACTCATGAGTCTTTTTTCGAATTCTTAAAAGAAAATTGCGGAGCCCTCTCACGAGAACTCCGCAAAGGTGGCGGAGCGAGAGGGATTCGAACCCTCGGTAGAGTTACCCCTACGCATCCTTAGCAAGGATGTGGTTTCAGCCACTCACCCATCGCTCCAGCGCGGCCTGAAACACAATACCGAAAATTGAAAACAAAAAAAGTGGCGCGCGGTAAGCGATTCGAACGCCTGACCGCCAGATTCGTAGTCTGGTGCTCTATCCAGCTGAGCTAACCGCGCACACCCAGACCTCAAGGTTGTCCTTGGATTTGGTAAACGGTGGACTAAACCACGCATTCTGACGAGTCAAGAGTTTTTCCCAAAAAAAGCCGGTTCATCAAAGCCTCAGGGAAAACACGGCGATCAGACTCGCAAAACATCAACTGCCCTCTTTCAAACCCCGCCCAGTGGGTCGCCGCACCCAAGGCCTCCAGAGGACGATGAAGAACAACCACAATCAGATGTCCCAGACTCCTGCGTGCGGCAAGGAGGTCCCACAGGACCGTCCGCCAAGAATCATCCAGCGCCGCGTCGGGCTCATCGAGAAGCAGCACCCGAGAGTCTTTCATGAGACACCTCGCCAACCGGACGCGTTGCCATTCGCCGCCGCTCAGCTCCGACAGCCGCACAGACATCAATGACTGTAATTCAAGCCGCCCAATCAGATGCTGCTGAGCCTTGCCGGAGGCTGAACCCTGCAATTTTAAAAACCCGCCGACAGTCAGCTCGTCTGAAGTCCCAAGGTTCTGTCCCATAAAGGCCGCTGTATTGTATTTAGCCTGAGAATGACCGCAGAGTGCGCAATCGCCGGAGTATCTCCAACCTTCCCTCGAAGACAGCAGTCCTGCGACCGAACGCAAAAAGGTCGATTTTCCGGATCCGTTGCGACCCGCCACAACGAGCAGCGATCCCATCGGAAGCGACAACGTCACACTCCGGACAATCCAGTGCGATCCGCGCCAGACATTCCAGTCCGTCACCACCAGCCCGTCCGATGCTGTAGCCGTTTCAGCACTCATGTCCTTAATAAATCCTCACGCCGGCGCAGTAAAACCGCAAACAAAAACGGAACGGACAAAAGTGCCGTGTAAACACCCACGGGCAGCTCGAGCGGAGCAGTCAGGGTGCGTGACATGATGTCTGCACAGACCAGCACACAAGCACCGACAATGCCGTTAAATGATGGCTTGATCCAACTTTTTCCGACCTCTGCAGACCAGCGTCGCGTCAGATGGGGAACAAGCAATCCGACAAAACCCACGGATCCGGCTGCGCAAACACACGCGGCCGACAACAGGGTCAAAGCAAGCAACACACGAAAGCGCAACTTCTCAATTTCGATGCCGTTGGTCATCGCAAAATCGCGACCGAATGAAGACATCAGAAGCGGGCTGTCGAGCCGGATCAAAAACAGCGCGGGACACAAAATAAACGGAAGCAGGATCAGCGCCTGACGGAAACCGTAAGGCTGAATGGCACCCAAAGTCCACGACTGAACTTCCGTCAAACCCGACGGGCTCAGTCGCGCGAAAAAAACCATCAGCAGTGCCGCCAGTCCGGCATTGAGAAACAGTCCGGCAAGCGCAAGCGAAGGCGCACCCCACGATCTGACAATCTTCAGCAACAAAAAATGCAGAAAAACAAGCGCGGCAATTGCCCCGCCGAACGCAAATATCCACACCGCAGGAATCCAGTCCCACAACACAGACTGGGCCGTCAGCGGTGCAAAAAGGATGGCAAATAAAACGAACGCCGTGCTTCCTGCTGAAAGACCGACGACATGCGGATCCGCAAGCGTGTTCTGCAAAAGGTTCTGCATACTCCGGCCCGCGGATGCCAATGCAAACCCTGTCGCCGCAGCCAGAAGCACATGCACTGTGCGCAATTCAAAAATCGCTTCCTGCGATTGAATTGCCGAAGCCAGCGATCCGAAAGACTCGAACGCAGAAAACCAAAAATCCACGGGCGTCGCCGGACCGCACATGAGACCCGAAAGACCCAAGACAAACAAAAGTGCCAATGCTGCCGTCAATGATTTCACCGGCCGGCCCCGCTTAATATTGAACGCGCCTCAAGCAAACGCGGACCGGGCCGCATGAAAATTGAAGCGGGCAGCACTTTGACAAGCCCCTGCGGATCCGCGCTGCGGGAACGAATCAAACCCAAAAGCTTATCGCGCTGCGGTTTCAAGTCCTGTGCTCCGTCATAAAAGGAAATCCAACCGTCGGCTCCGGCAGCCAGCGCCGATTCTGCCGAAATTCTTGAAAAATCGGAGGCATCGACGCCGGCTCCTGAAAGCCGTCGAAAGGCGTTGCGATAGCCGGCGCTCTCAAACAATTCACTCAACCAACTTCGCGGTGTTGCAACAAATAACGGATTAACTGAAACGACAAGAAAGATTGATTTATTGATCCGAGTCGCAGCGGCGGCCGGCGGACTGCCGGCCGGCGGAAATGCTTTTTCAAATTTATCCGCCCACACGCGGGCTTTCACCGATGCACCCAAAGCCGATCCGAGCTTCACGATCTGCGCCGGAAAATCCGAAAGCCGGCTGACCTTGAAAAGATGGACACGAATTTTTTCGGATTCAAACCGGCGCACCAGAGAAGCGGGAAGTCCGTCAACAGCAACAATATCCGTCGGCTTTCTCAAGAGGACCTGCTCAATGCTTGTTCGCATAAATGAACCTACTTTGGGCAGCCGTGCCAGATCCTCCGGAGTATCACACTGCTCCGTGACACCGACAACAAACTTCCCCAGTTCCAAAGCGGCAAGCCACTCGGTTGTGCTTGGAGAAAGACTGACAATTCTCAATTCACGCGCGAATGTTTCAACCGGAAAATAAATGCCCGTAACAAAGTTCACAATCAAAAAAGCTGAAATTCGCCAGATTGATTTTTGAAAATATGTGATCGAAAAATTATGGAACATCAATGCCGGCTTCCTCGAGCCGTTCGCGGATCTTTTTCAAAACCCGTGACTCAAGCTGGCGGGCCCGCTCGCGGGTGATGCCGAATTTGTCGCCGACATCCTGAAGAGTAATCGGATCATCCGCGAGAATTCTGTTGCGAAAGATAAACAAATCCCGCTCATTGAGTTCCCTTTCAATGGCAGCGGCTTCTTCGCGCAGAATTTCGAGAATTTGTTCGCGGGCAACTTTCTCGTCTGCACTTTCACGAGGATCTTCCATAAGATCAACCTGACGTGCACCCTGAGAATCATCAAACACCGGCGCATCAAGTGAGACGTCACCTTTTGCCAGCCGCTGATTCATTTCAACAACATCAGATTCCTTCACACCGATTTTTTCGGCAAGCAGCCGCGCATCGAAGCGCTGAGTCAGAGCATACATTTTTTCGGCTTCGGCTCTGAGCCGGAAGAACAATTTCCTTTGTGCATCGGTCGTACCGATTCTCACAAGACTCTTGTTGTCCATCAGAAATTTGAGGATATAAGCCCTAATCCACCAAGCGCTGTATGTGGACAACTTTACACCGCGATACGGATTAAATCGGTTGACCGCCTGCACCAGACCGGCATTTCCTTCCTGAATAAGGTCAAGCATCTGGGCGTAGGCACGACGGTAATCCATCGCTATTTTAACAACCAGACGCAAATTGGCCGTCACCAGCCGCTGCCGTGCCTCAACGCTGTTTTTCTCGTAGGCCTCAACGGCAAGCCGGCGCTCTTCTTCAAGAGTCAGCAAAGGATACCTTCGCAACTCAGCCATGTAACGTGAGAGCGCGGAAGAAGCGACAATTCCTGTCGATTCGCTTAATTCCTGCGAATCGTATTCATCGGATTCATCATCAGCCGACGAATGTCCGAAGGGCGCAATCGCTCCGCCCGTCTGCTCGGCATCGACCCACTCACCCCGAACGGCATCGGCATCCAGAGTCTCGACTTCATGCGGACCGCCCGAATCGTCATCGACAATCTCTGCTTCAAGAACTTCGGGCTCAACGGCCTTTTGCCTGCCGGATTCGGCCTTGCCTTTTGCCGGAGCTTTTTTTGAAGGACTGACCCTGACAAACGATTTCTTTTTGGTTTGCTGCGATTCATCAGCACTTGCATTCATTTTGCTTGGTGGCAGACTCTCTCCGCGTCGACTCATTTTTTTACCCCAAACGGAACGCAACAAAATGCCCGGACTTGGAATTATCTCAAACCCGTTCGCGAAAATAAATAAACGCGATCCCGAGCACAATACACTCCTGTGGTACATCCTTGGCAATCGGGGTCAATTCGAAATTACGAATTCTCTGCACGATCTTTCCAGAGTCTGCGAAGAATTCTGTTCACGGGGAATCGACACGATTGGCATCGTCGGCGGCGACGGCACCATCAGTTTGACACTTTCGGCCATTGCGCAAGCCTATCCGGCAGACAGGCTGCCGCGCATTCTTGTCCTTCGGGGCGGGACAGTCAATGTTCTTGCCGCAAATCTCGGCATATTTGGGCGGCCGAAAGATGTTTTTGCCGATGCGCTTGAGGCGTACCATATGCCCAACGGGCTGGCACAAATGTCTTTGCAGACTCTGAAAGTCAACGGGCGGCTGGGATTCATTTTTGCAGACGGGGTCGCAGCCCGCTTTCTCGGCGAATTTTACAAAAACAAATCATCGACGCTGGGAGCAGGGCTTTTTCTGAGCAAGGTCATTGCCGACGGAACACTCGGCGGGCACTTGGGCGGAGCCTACAAACAGCTCTACGCCACCGAAGAAATCACGATTAACTGCAGTCCGCGTCCATGGCCTCACAGCAACCCGACTCAAGCCGCCATCATCGCGGCATCAACGATTCCCAAAATGCCGTTTGGCGTAAAATTATTCCGAAACCTCAACACCCGCCGTGAAGAAGCCGAACTGCTTGTGGTGAAGGCCGGTGAAAAGGAGCTGCCTTTCAGAATTTTAAACACCCTGCTCAGGCAGGGAAAAATTGCGGAAAATTTCGCGTCTTCGCACGTCTTTTCCGAAGCCGTGCTCAAACCTTCGAAAGAAATTGAATATTCACTCGACGGCGATCTTCTTGAACCGACCGATCAGCCCATTCACATTTCCCTTGGGCCGCGCTTTGTTTTCTGCTCTCCGTATGGCACGGTGCTGTAAATTTACCGCATCTGTCGGGCGCGGAGATTCAGATGCTCACTGCTTTCGATGAAATACAAATCAACCATGATGACGGCGACATCACCATTGAGCACGCTATTTTGGCGCTTGATGCACAGCGCTCCGGTCATATTAATTTCATCTCAAGCGCAGGCGCCGCATTTTGCTCCGGAAAAATTGCCGGAAAACAAATTCTGGTCAGCCATGAAGCACATAGAATTCTTGTTCAAAAATTTCCAAAATCCGCTTTTCTCCCCTGCTCCTATTTTCGGCCGATCGTGCTTGGCAACCTGAGCGTCGAGCTTCTGCCGAGCGGCGAAAGCCCCGGGGCAAGTTTCCTGCGCGTCGAAAAGAAAAAAGATTCGCTTCTCTATGCGTCTCACTGGTCCAGAAGGCAAACGCCGGCGCTCAGGCGCGCTTCATTCAAACAGGCGGAAACTCTTCTTCTTAAGCTGCAGAATGACCCTTCGGCACTTTTTGCAACTTCGGTGCGCAGAGAACTCGAACGTCTCACTGAATTTTGTGCCAAATTGCTTCGTGCAGGCGAGCGGGTCATCGTCGTCGCCGATGCCGGCTCCACGGTGCATCACATTATGGGTGCACTGACCGAACAGCGACTGCCGGTTTGCCCCGACAAAAACCTGTTGCCCCTTCTTCTGAGCGAACAAAGCACGGGAATAGTTTCCCATGCGCAAGCATCCCATGCGGTCTCCCCCGCACCGGACGGAACCCGATGGAATCAGGGAGCCAAAACTCTTTGGGTCGAAAATCCGGCCCAGCAACCGTGCGTGGTTCTCATGTCCAAAGAGCACCTGCTCAGCCGAAAGCAACGTTCTCTGCCCAACGGTATTTGGGTCTGGACAGGTCTGATGGACCAACATGCAGCTGATCGTTGCCCATGGATTGCGCACCTCAACTTCGCAGAAAGCTTCGCCCTCAGCTTTGCACCTGATTTAAGCGAAATTGATGACCTCGTCGCCGAAGTGCATCCCAAACAAGTCCTCGTTTGCGGCGAAGGGTCGCAAACATGTGTCCACCATCTGACACGGCGGGGGATTGACGCACAGGTGTTCGCACCGCCACGATTGGAGACACTGTTTTAAACACAGGGAACGACCTGTGATTGAAACCGACGTCCGGTCAAATGCTGCAGCGGGAGAATTTCGCGGACCATGGCTCAAGAAAGACGCGACCAAAACCAAACCAACGGTGTTGCAAAACGGTCATTTTCTGTGCGCACAATGGAGATAGAGGACCTCGCCGAGGTTTATCAGCTCGGTGCGATGAATTTTAAGGCCGACCTCTGGCCGATGCTCTACAGAAGCTGGGATGAATACGAAGTCACGACCCTTTTCAACACAGACGGCGACTATTGTCTCGTCGCCGAAAACGACGATTGGGAGCAGGGCTCAAAAGAGCAGCGGATCGTCGGATTCGTGCTCGGAACGGTGATTTCCAAACCCGGTTCTGCGTGGAGTTACGGCTACGTTCTGTGGCTCTGCTCGCATGACTTGTGGGCCCGCGAGGGAGTTGCGGGCAAACTCGTCGACAAACTCGTGGAAATCATGGTCGAAGAAGACGGCATCCGGATCATCATGGCGGATACCGATCCCGACAACCACAGAGCGGTCCGGTTTTTTGCAAAAAAAGGCTTCACGGACACCAAACCTCACCTGTATTTGAGCAGTAACCTCGAACACAATCCCCATTACGCGCCGATGCTTAAAAAATCGCGCGCCGCGGCAGCCGCCGAAACGGCCGAACGCAAGAAAAAGAAGAAAAAAACGAGGGACTGGACGAGCGGCCTAAATGATGAAAAGAAGAAACGGACGAAGAGCAAGAAAAAGCTCAAAAAACGGAAAAAAAAGAAAAAGAAAACAGGATAGAAAAACACCATGAGCGATGCCCGCACGAGCACCGAAGCCCAGCTGAATCCAGCGCAAAAACAGGCGGTCGGGACTCTGTCGGGCCCTCTGGTTGTTTACGCCGGTGCAGGAAGCGGCAAAACGCGGGTCATTTGCCACAGAATCGCCGCCCTCATCGAATCCGGCGTTCCGCCGAGCAGCATTCTGGCAGTGACTTTCACGAACAAAGCAGCAAAAGAAATGCGCGAACGGGTTGAGCACCTTGTCGGCGGACGGGCGCGCAGCATGATCGTCTCAACCTTTCACTCAGCCTGTGCGCGTTTCCTGAGAATATTCGCAAAAGAAGCCGGCTACAGTGAATCATTTTCGATTCTCGACGACGACGATCAAAAATCTCTGCTCAAAGATGTCACTCAGTCGTTAAATATCCCCGACAAACTGCTGAGCGTTGCGACGATCAAAAATAAAATCGACCGGCTTAAAAACGCAGGTCATACGCCGGAAGAATACGCGCGGCAAATTCGCGAACACACCTACGATTCCGAACTTTCTGCACGCAACCAGCTCCGGCGATTCGGCGAAAACGACAACGCCGAACTCATACAAAAATGCTATGCCCTTTATCAGTACCGGCTCAAAACGCAGAACGCGATGGACTTCAACGATCTGCTCATGGTTATGGTGAACCTGCTCCAACAAAATCCCTCCGTCAGGCAGCAGCTGCAAAACCGTTTTCGATACTTTTTGGTCGATGAATTTCAGGACACCAACCCAATTCAGTTTACTCTGATCCAACTGCTTTCTTCGCACACAAAAAATCTTTGCATCGTCGGTGACGACGACCAGTCCATTTACTCATGGCGCGGGGCAGAGCCGGCATTTATTCTGGACTTTCAGAAGTTTTACCCCGAAGCCGTCATTATCAAACTTGAGCAAAATTACCGCAGCTCTTCGAACATCGTTAAGGCGGCAACACAACTCATCGCCCACAACTTGCGCCGTGCGCCGAAGACGCTTTGGACGCAGTCTGATTCGGGAGACGATGTCGTCTGCAAAACTGCTGTTGATCCATACGAAGAAGCGCAAATTGTTGTTTCCGATCTGCTCCGCAAATATGACCGCCGCAAAAGGTTTTCCGACTTTGCCGTTCTTTACAGGACCAACGCGCAGAGCCGCGTTCTCGAAGACGAACTTCGCAGACGCATGCTGCCTTACATTATTTACGGATCTGTCCGGTTTTACGAGCGCGCCGAAATCAAAACCCTGCTGGCCTATCTGCGGCTTATCGTCAATCCGGACGACAACAATGCGTTTTTGCGGGCAATCGGAACACCCCGACGGGGATTCGGCGACAAAGCAATCGAAAAACTCAAAGAAGCGGCCGCGCAAAAAAATCTGACTCTTCTCAAAACTGCCTTTGCGCTTGCACGGAATGAATTCACTGCCGATGTCGGCCGCGGTCTGCCGGCTCTCAAAAACTTTGAAAAACTTTTTAGCCGTGCGCGAAGCTCGCTCGATATGAGCGGCAAACCCTCTCTGGTCCTGCGTGATATTCTCAACGAAATGCAATTTGAAGAATTCCTGCGCTCGGCTCATCCCGAAGATTTCGACGAACGCTGGCTCAACGTCATCGAACTCCAAAATGCGCTGGTTGAACTCGAAAACCAACCTGCTGACAATAACCTTGACGAACTTGAGGCAGCTCTTGCACAACCGGAAGACATTTTTCTGCAATCAGCGGCAGCGAGCCAAGGAGTCAGGCGGCTCAGCAAATTTCTCGAACAGGCTTTGCTGACAGTTGAACCGACGGTCAAAAGTGTGCAGTCGGGTGAATCCGATGCCATTACGCTCATGACCATCCACTCATCAAAGGGACTTGAATTTCCTGTGGTGTTCATCTCGGGGCTTGAAGAAGGAGTTTTGCCGCACAACAACAGCCTCGAAAGCGAACCCGCGATTGAAGAAGAGCGTCGACTTCTTTACGTCGCAATGACGCGGGCAAGAGAGTCACTTACGCTCACAAGCATCCGCCGCAATCGTTTCAGACCCGATCTTCCTGCAGAAACCAGTCGGTTTCTTGCTGAATTACCCAGTGAGGGCGTGCAGCTGGAGCGGCGCAGCCAGCGCACACTCCAACTCCCTTATGATGCGGACTTTGATTCGGCGGACGGCAGACAATTTCAAACGTCGCCTCGAAACTCCGGTCATGCGGCAGCTGATTCAAATTCGATTCAAAAAATCAGAAAGGATGTCTTTTCGTTTTTGAAACCGGCCGATGCACTTCCGACCGAATCTCCGGAACAGGAATGGTTCGAGGGTCAAAGAGTCCGGCACAAACTCTTCGGTACCGGAATTGTTCAGCGCATAGAGAAAAGTCTTGACGGTTTCAGGCTGGAAGTCCGGTTTCCGGTCGTCGGTGTGAAGAAGCTTCTGCACACCTATCTGCAACCCGAATAGCTGATATTAGAGAACTCTGATCTCCGGCAAAGGATGAAATCATGACACTCAATCCGATCAAAATTGCACCGTCGATTGCTGCCGCAAACCTTCTCTGTCTGGGCGACGAACTCAAAAAACTGGAAGCCGCCGCGGTCGATGCCATTCATTTTGATGTCATGGACGGCCACTTTGTTCAGCTGCTGACCATCGGTGTTCCAATTCTTGAACAAGTTCGTGCCGCCACTAAGCTTCACCTTGACGTTCATATTATGGTCACCAATCCCGACGCAGTGATTGATGATTATCTTCAGGCAGGCGCGGACACCCTCAGTTTCCATATCGAGGCAGCACAGCATGCCCACCGGCTGTGTGCCCGAATCAAACAGGCAGGCAAACGCGCAGGAATCGCCCTGAATCCGGCCACCCACTGGCAGTCAATCCAGTATCTTTTACCGGACCTCGATCAGGTCACCCTCATGACCGTCAACCCCGGATATTCGCGTCAGCCGCACCTGACGACTATGCACCCTAAAATTCGGGAGTTTGCTGACTTTTGCCGCGCTCATAACTATGCGATAGACATTGTCGTCGACGGCGGAGTGAGCCTTTCCAACGCGGGAACTTTGGCCAAACTGGGAGCTACGACCCTCGTTGCCGGCGGTGCCGTTTTCAACGGCGGAAATACCGAAGAAGCTGTAAACGCGCTTCGCAAAGCCGCCGCAGGTTCAACCGGAATTTAGTTATGGTCTTCACTCAAACAGGCGAAATGACGAATTTATGCAAACTTTCTTTGATGCCGCTGGAACGGAGCTGAAAAACCTTGAACCGCTTCTGGTCGACTATCTCCTGACCCCCAACGAACCCACGAACGATGTCCTGCGGCATATCTTTGCTGCGGGCGGCAAAAGAGTCAGGCCGGGACTCTTTCTTCTCGTCTCCAAACTCATTCAATACGGCGGCGAACACCGTATGCCCATCGCCGCAGTTTGTGAATACATTCACACGGCAAGCCTCCTGCACGACGACGTCATTGACAATTCGACCCTCAGGCGCGGAAAACCGACGGCAAATTCCGTCTGGGGAGATGAAACAGCTGTGCTCACAGGCGACCTGATTTACTCGGCTGCCTGCAGACTGATGGTTAAAACGCGCAGCCTCGAGCTCATTGATACATTTGCCGAATGCATCCGCTTCATGAGCGAAAGTGAACTTTTTCAGCTGGAACTGCTTTGGAAAAGTGACGTGACGCAACAGCAGTACGAACGAGTCGTCCACGGCAAAACAGCGATCCTCTTTGAGGCGAGCTGCAAAACACCTGCTTTTCTTGCGCAGCTGCCTGCCTCCGTTTCCGACGAACTCGGTAACTACGGCAAGCATCTTGGCTTCGTTTTCCAAATTGCCGATGACATTCTTGATTACACGGGCAGCGCATCCGAGGTCGGCAAAAACGTCGCTGCGGATTTGCTTGCAGGCAAAGCGACCTTGCCCGTTCTGCTCGGCATGCACGCAGAAAGCCGCTTGCCCGAAAATGAACGCCCTCTGACGGCCGGTGTTGCGAAAGTTCTCACTCACGGCGAATGTTCCGACAGCGAGCTTCAAGACATCATTGCACGGGTTGAATCCACCGGCGGCATCGAGTCCGCGCGACAAATTGCGCGCAGCCATGTGCAGGCGGCCTGCGAGGCAATCAACCGCGCCGTGAATCAATTGCCTCCCCTCACGTCCGGCCAGCGTGAGACGCTTGCGCTTCTCCTCGCTCTCCCTGAAGCTCTGCTCAAGAGGAATCGCTGAATTATGAGCAAAAACACTCTGGATCTTGTCACACTCAGCAATGGCCTTCGATTCCTGCACTGCAGAAATCCGGACAGCTCGGCCTTCGAACTGTCGCTGCACATTGACACCGGCTCTCGCGATGAAACACTTGAAAACAACGGTGTCTCGCATTTTCTCGAGCACATGATGTTCCGCGGCTCAAAAAAATTTCCGGACTCCGTTGCACTCGCCGCTGCCATGGAATCGTTCGGCGGCGAAGCGAACGCAATGACTTCGGTTGAGAACACGGTTTACTGGCTGAAGGGTTCCGTCAGCCGCATCGGGCAGGCCTTTGCGCTGTTCTCCGAGTTCATGCTTCATCCCAATTACGCCGACCTTGAGACAGAGCGCGGCATTATTCTTCAGGAACTCGCAAACGATTACAATGAAGCCGGCGACAACATCGACTGCGAAACTCTGTCCATGGCAAGCATGTTTCCCCAGCATCCGCTGGGGCTTCCCATCATCGGAACGGAAGAGAGCATTGCACGGCTGACTGTTGAAGACCTGAAGACAAAACATTCACAATACTATCAACCTTCGGCGTGTATTTTAAGTTTGGTTTCAGCACTTTCGACTCAGGAAGCCCAAAAACTGGCCGAGGCCAACTTTGGTCATCCGTGGCAACACGTCCGCCATCAGGCCCCTGTCAGAACCGAGCTGAAATCTGATTATTTTCTCAGCAACAAAACTAAAAGAACACTGGTGCTGCAGAACAACTCAGACAATCAGTACGTTCTCAAACTGATGCTTCCCGGAGCGGGCGGACTCAACCAGAGGGTTGTCGAAGATATTATCGTAGAACGCCTTCTCGATGACGGCATTGCATCCCGTCTGCCTGCAACGGTCCGTGAAAAATACGGTCTAGTGTATGACATCAGCGCAGATGCCCAATCATATGCAGATGTCGGAACCTTCAGCATCGATGCAACCATTTCGCAGGATTCTTTGCACAAACTTTTCGATATCCTGCTGGCAGAACTCGTCAAAGTCTGCCGCGAACCCCCGTCACCGGAAGAACTCGAACGCCTCAAATTCCGTTACCTTTTTGATCTCGAAGTCCTGCATGAAAGTCAGTCGCGGCTTATTTCCCGCGAAGTGACGCAGCTATTCCTCAACACTCCGCTCAGCCTCGAACAGGAGGCACAGCTGGTCAGGAATATTACGCCGGAACAGGTCTGTGAAACGGCGCGGAGAATTTTCACACATCCGCGTCAAACCATGGTACTTGTAGGGCCCAGAGCGCGAAAGTTTCGTAATTCAATTGAAAAATTTTTGGACCAGCTGTCCCGTTGTGGAGGATAACCCGATGCGATTCACCAAGCCGCAAAAAGTTTCAACACTGGACATCCGTGCATTCACTGACGGAAACACACGCGATCAAGTCCATTTCTTCAATGAATTCGGCCGCGGTCTGCGTGAATACGGATTCGTTGTCATCGAGGGACATGGCATTCCGCCGGACCTCATCAGGGATTGCTACGGTAAGACCAAAGCTTTTTTCGATCTCCCCCGTGAAATCAAAACCCAATATCTTGTTCCGCAGGGCGGCGGACAGCGCGGCTACACGGCCATGGGGCAGGAGCACGCCAAAGACAGCAAACATCCGGACATTAAAGAATTCTGGCATGTAGGAAGAGAAACCTTCACGCACAAAGAAAATCAAAACCGCTATCCGGCCAACATCTGGCCCGATGCTCACGTCAACGGATTCAAACCTGCGTTTGAGTCACTTTACACCCGGCTCGAATCGATGGCATCGACGCTGCTGCAAGCCACTTCGCTTTACCTCGGTCTTGCCCGAAATACACTCTCCGAAATGATCGTCGACGGAAACAGCATCATCCGCGCACTCCATTATCCGCCGCTTGCAGATGACCAGTTCAAAAGCGGAGCCGTTCGCGCAGCTGCGCACGAAGACATCAACTTCATCACAATTTTATGCGAGGCAACCGAGTCGGGACTTGAACTGCTGACTCATGACGGCAAATGGCTTGCCGTAGAATCCGGACCCGGTCAGATGGTTGTCGACTCCGGAGATATGCTGAGCCGAATCTGTAATGACCTCATCCCGTCAACCACACACAGGGTTGTTAATCCTGCCGGTTCAAAAAACGTGGCGCGTTACTCGATGCCGTTTTTCGTGCATCCGCATTCGCAATGCCATCTGAACGTTTTACCGACTTGTGTTTCTGCGCAAAATCCGGCGAAACACGCACCGATAATCGCTGACGAGTTTCTCCATCAGCGGTTGCGCGAAATTGGACTTGTAAAGGCTTAAGATAAAGGAAAATCCGCGCATGAATGCAGGACATTCAAAAGACAGCGTGCTGCTTGAAGTCAAAGATCTCGTCACAACTTTCAAAGTCGGCGGCCGCGAATTCAACGCCGTAGACTCATGTTCATTCTCGGTACGGCGCGGAAAAACACTCGGCATTGTCGGTGAGTCGGGCTGCGGAAAATCCGTCACAAGCCTTTCCGTCATGCGGCTGATTCCGACACCCCCCGGAAGCATCCGCAACGGACAAATCCTCTTTGAAGGGGAAGACCTGCTGAAACTGACCGAAGAGCAGATGCGCAAAATGCGCGGCAACAAAATCTCAATGATTTTTCAGGAGCCGATGACGAGTCTCAATCCGGTTTTCACCATCGGCGATCAAATTGCAGAGGTTTTTCGGATCCACCGCGGCAAAAGCAAAAAAGAAGCACGCGAACTCTCGATTGAAATGCTCAGGAAGGTCCGGATACCGTCGCCGGAACAACGCATTGATGAATATCCGCATCAGCTCTCGGGCGGCATGCGCCAGCGTGTCATGATCGCTATTGCCCTTGCCTGCGAGCCGCAGCTGCTGATTGCCGACGAGCCGACAACGGCGCTCGATGTAACCATTCAGGCCCAGATTCTTGCGCTTATGAACGACCTTCAAAAAGAGCGCGAAATGTCAACTATACTCATTACCCACGACCTCGGGGTTGTTGCCGAAACGTGTGACGATGTGGTGGTTATGTACGGCGGCCAGATCGTCGAACGGGCAACAGCCGAGCAGCTTTTTGCAAAACCAAAGCATCCCTACACTCTCGGACTTCTCGACTCGATTCCAAAACTGGGGGAACGCAAGGATCGCCTCAGCACAATTCCGGGAATCGTTCCCAGCCTCGGGAATTTCCCTGCCGGTTGCCGTTTTCAGGACCGCTGCCGGTTTGTGACGGCACAATGCCGTTCAAGCGCTCCGCAACTTAAAAAATTATCGGACGGTTCGGAAGTTGCCTGCTTTAATTCAGACGACAACGGCGTGATTACCCGCGAGGACAAGAAATGAGCGGCTCGACTCCATTGCTGGAAGTAAAAAATCTTCAAAAGTATTTTCCGGTTCAAGGCGGTTTCTTCGGTCAAGTTATCGGCCGCGTGCATGCCGTGGACAACATTTCGTTCACTGTCCGCAAAGGAAAAACTCTTGGCCTTGTGGGCGAATCGGGATGCGGCAAATCTACGCTGGGCCGGACAATCTTAAGACTGACCGAACCCAGCGGCGGCGAAATCATTTACGAAGGCAAAAACATCTCAAAAATTTCATCACCGGAAATGCGCGCCCTGAGAAAAGATCTTCAAATTATTTTTCAGGACCCGTTCGCAAGTCTGAATCCGCGCATGTCCATCCGTGAAATTCTCTCCGAACCGTTTGAGATTCACGGCCTCTACCCCGATGCTGCCGAGCGGCGGACGCAGGTTATCGAACTTCTCAAGGAGGTCGGACTCAATCCGGAAGCTGCCGACCGCTATCCTCACGAATTCTCGGGCGGCCAGCGGCAACGCATCGGCATTGCGCGTGCTCTTGCATTGAAACCCAAACTTATCGTTGCCGACGAACCGGTCAGCGCACTGGACGTTTCCATTCAAAGTCAAATTCTGAATTTGATGATGGATCTGCGCGACAAATACGGACTGAGTTACATTTTTATTGCCCATGATTTGGCCGTCATCGAACACATTTCCGATGAAATTGCAGTCATGTATCTTGGCAAGATCGTTGAGCATACAGACTCCCGATCGCTTTACAGGCAACCGCTCCACCCGTACACGCAGGCCCTGATCTCCAGCATTCCCGAACCGAAGGTCGGCGCAAAAAAAGAAAGAAAAGTCCTTCAGGGCGACGTCCCGAGCCCCATTAATCCGCCTGCCGGATGCCGGTTCAATACCCGTTGTCCTTACGCCAAGGATCAATGCAGAAGCGAGGAGCCCGTCCTGCGTAATATGGGAAGTACAGAAACGCCGCATTGGGTCGCGTGTCACTTTGCAGGCGAGCTGACTGAGTGATACAAGTCCGTCCCTGAACAGACGCACTGACTTTTATCTCTGACGCGGAGTTGATCATGGCACAACAGCATCTTGGGCTCGTCGGTTATCATTCCATCCAGTTCTTCGTGAAGGACCTCGAGCGCGCAGTGCGGTGGCACAAAGAAAAGTTCGATTTCCGTGAAGTCGCCCGCTCGACTGCTGAATCCGAAAAGCGTCATGGAATGAAAAGCATTGTGCTGCGCGGTCCGGGCCAAGTCGGCTGGATATTCACGCAACCCGTCGAGGCGGCTTCCACTGCCGGCAAATATCTCAAGAGTCATCCCGAAGGCGTCGGGTTCCTTAATTTTGAAGTCAAGTCCGTCGAAAAATCATGCGAATTTCTGGCCGAAAGAAAAGCTCCCTTTCTGTATGACATTCAGGAGCACAAAACGGCTCAGGGATTCTGGCGCGAAACCGCAATTGCAACTCCTTTGTCGGATGCGGGCTTCCGGTTTATCGAAAAATCAGACTACGCGGCCTTTGCCCCCGGTTTTGAGTGGACGGCAAACTGGAACACCGTGGGCGGCAACAAGTTCAAATTTACAGACATCGACCACGTGACGTGCAACATGCGCGCCATGGTCGGGTTGACCGAATTTTATCGCCACTGCCTCGGATTTGAACGCTATTGGGGTATCGAATTCCATACAGCACATCACAATCCGACCGGAGGTACGGGCTCAGGTCTTGAGAGTATCGTGATGTGGGATCCGCACAGCGGCATCAAATTTGCCACCAACCAGCCGCTCGCCCCGTATTTCAACAACTCCCAAATCCAAATCTATATCGAAGACAACGGCGGCGGCGGCATTCAGCATGTTGCCCTTTCGGTTCCCGAGATTATCCCCGTCGTCCGTGACCTGCGCTCGTCCGGCTGCAAATTCCTCGACGCCCCCGGCAAGTACTACGAACAGCTCCCCAAAAGAATTTCAGACAATAAAATCGGGACCATCAAAGAACCAATGGAGCACATTCGCCAGCAGGGTATTTTGGTCGACGGACGGGACAACAAATATCTCCTGCAGCTCTTTATGAAGGAGCAGTGTGAGCAATTCGGTGACAGCCAAGGCGGACCGTTCTTTTATGAAATCATTCAAAGGGCAGGCGACCCCGGATTTGGCGACGGCAATTTCAAAGCTCTTTTTGATTCCATCGAACAGGGGCAAGTGGCTCATAGCCGTCAGGAAATGCGCGACCGCATGGACACGATGTTCTGAACAGGGCAAGCTTCCCCGCCGGACTATTGCAGGGTCGGGAGTTGTCTGTTAAGCGCCTTAGACTCTGGGCCGAGGCCCACACTAGGAGACTGTCACAATGGGTAAGAAAGATAACCGCCGCACACGCAAGATGCAGCGCAAAAAGGGTCAGGCAAAGAAAAAAGCGGCTCTGGCACGCAGAATCAAAGGCGCCAAGGCTGCCGCAACTGCTCCTAAAAAAGCAGCCGCACCTGCAGCCAAGGCAGCTAAAACAAGCGCCAAAAAGTCTGCACAGTAAGTTTAATTGCTGCGCATAAATTTGGTTTCCAAGGAGAGATGGCCGAGTGGCTTAAGGCGGCGGTCTTGAAAACCGTTGTAGGAGCAATCCTACCGGGGGTTCGAATCCCTCTCTCTCCGCCAAATCAATTTTAAACCCCGTTCACGGGGTTTTTTTGTGTCTCAAATCCCTGCCTCAGTGCACCCTCAAAAAGCTTTTAAGGTGCTAGAATGATAACTGACAAAACCTAAGTCGGGAGACGAACGTGATCACCGATTCGCTGACTCTGCAAATTTCAACTGTGCTTTTTGCCTGCGCCGTCCTGCACACCTTTTTTACCAAAAAATTTAATGAGCTGGCCCGCCGGTTTCCTGAAGGCTCGGCGCGTGAAAATCTCTTTCATTTTTTGGGTGAGGTTGAAGTTGTATTCGGCCTCTGGGCTGCACTGCTGATCATCGCCATGTCATTCATCCACAGCACCGAAACTGCCGTGAATTACTTGAATCAGGTTAACTTTTCCGAAGCTGCGTTTGTTTTTGTCATCATGTGTCTGGCTTCAACCCGTCCGGTCATGCATTCGGCCAACAGCGCCATTGATGCTCTTTCCAGACTTTTGCCGCTGCCGTCCGGTGTTTCATTTTATGCGACAGCGCTGATCGCGGGTCCGTTGATCGGTTCACTGATCACCGAACCTGCGGCAATGACTGTTGTTGCACTCATGCTCCGTGACAGGCTTTTTTCACATCAGATTTCAAGCAAACTAAAATACGCCACTGTCGGACTTCTCTTCGTCAATGTCTCAATCGGAGGAACTCTCACACACTTTGCGGCTCCGCCGGTTTTGATGGTTGTCAAACCTTGGGGCTGGGACTTGTCGTACGTCTTTTCAAATATCGGATCCCGCGCACTCATTTCTACAATTCTGGGAACTCTGGCAACCATCGTGTTTTTCTGGAAAGAGCTCTCGGTCATTCAAATTCAGCCGGCGCAAAGCGGAAGACAAAAAGTTCCCTTCTGGCTCACCGTCATTCATTTCGGTTTCATGATTCTCACGATTTTATACCACTCCCATATGGCATTTTTTCTCGCACTTTTTCTTCTTTTTCTGGGCATGGCAGAGGTCACCCGTGAACATCAAAGCCCTTTAAAAATCAGAGAAAGTCTGCTCGTCGGATTTTTTCTCGGCGGGCTTGTGACCCTCGGCGGGTTGCAGGGCTGGTGGCTCAAAGACATTGTCGGAAGTCTGCAACCGAATGAACTCTTTTTAAGTGCCACAGCTCTCACGGCAGTCACGGACAACGCTGCGCTGACGTATCTCGGAACCCTTGTCCCGACTCTCGGCGAAAAGGCCAAAATTGCACTCGTTGCCGGTGCTGTTGCGGGAGGCGGACTGACCGTAATCGCCAATGCTCCAAATCCTGCGGGCTACGGCATTCTGCAAAAGGGATTTGGAGAACAGGGCATCAGCCCGCTCGGACTTTTTCTTGCGGCACTTCCACCCACCCTGCTTTTTATGCTGGTTTTTGCGATTCTTTGAGCGTTCAGGGAACAGGCTTGCCGTTTGCCTGCTGCGCATAAAGCAAGTTGATTGTCTGAACATCTCCGGCCGACAACTCAGCCGTTTTTCCGGTCCCCACCAAGCGATCCAAATGACAATAGTTCATGACCGACACGTCATCGAATTTTTTGGTTTTGACGATTGAGGCCATCACCGCGGCCAATCCGGCATCTGCTTTTTGCCAATAGGCTTTGTGAGCCTCTACTCTCTCTCTTTTGTCGCATGTGCTGTCTTCCCGCGCATGCTCATGCAGCAGACCAACGGCATGACCGAATTCGTGAAGCAGTTTCGATTGCATGTCCGACACTGCCACGGTCCGCCCGCGAAGGCTCAAAGCTTCCCGCCACGCCTCGCTGTTCAGGGCCAGAGTTGGAGCAGCCCTGACCTTCGATTCGATATGTTGCGCCAGAACTTTCAGACGCGTGCCATAGATGGCGCCGTTGCCGATTTGGCTCGCGCCATCGACCATAATTCCGGGCGCTTCACCCTTGTCCCACCAAGTGAAACGCACTTCGTTTTTTGCAGAACCGGGCTCACGGCAATCGGCCCAGCCGTCGAGTTTCACGACCGTTTTTCCGAATTGCCGGCTGATGTGCGTCATCAGTTCGGGTCTGGCAGCACGGAGTTCGGCGTCAGCATGGCTTCTATTCTCCCAACAAACATTGATAATGTTTGAAGAAAATGCTGTTTTTTGCAAGCCAAACCCATTGACGTCGCTCTCGCCCTCCCTCGTGTTGCAGGCCGTCAAGAGAAGCACAAAAAAAAACTTTTTTTTCATTCCAGTAAACATGCAACCTCCGCACGCGCAGCGGAGAATCGGAGTATTCACGCAAAAATCTGAGGGGGCAGCTCACCTTTGAACACCCAAAAAACAAAAAATTCAAGATAACGATAGGTTACAAAAAGGACCGCATCGCACAAAATCTGAAAACATGCCCCTTTGTGTTTGGCTGCCAAAGAATGTGCCAAAATTCAGAACAGTCTAATCGCCCTTTTTCACATAACAATTACAATAGATTCAGATTTAGGCATCGCTTGTCGATCAGCTTTACGGAGGGTTTGTGCGATGACAACTGGCAACAACGGCCCATTGGTCGTGATTCTTTCCGGACAGGCGGATCAGGGTGTTTTGTCAAAGGGCGCTGCCAAGTCCGGTTTTTCGGTCCAGTGCGTGGGAACAAGCAAGGAATTGGCAGATGCGCTGAGCAAAGAGCCTTGGGGACTGGTTCACAACATGCGCAGTTTCGACGCCCGCCAGAACTACCTCCTCCAGCAGCGTCTTGCCCGCAACCAAAAGCTGACGTCGATTGTCCGTTTTATCCTGAGTGCTGAAATTTCAACTCCGGCGCTTGCTCTGGTTTCGGACTGTGCTGTCAGGCAGGTGTTCAGCCTGTCATCGTGTCTCGGCGGAAATCTGGGCGAGCAGCTGAGTGTATTGCAAAAAACAGATACAACCCGCAGCGACGCCCAGCGCATGGTTCACAATCAGCGCATTATTCAAACCAACAACCCGACTAAAGACTACATCAGCGCCGTCAACGAGGCTTATCAGTCGTTTCCGCACGATCCCATCATCCGCCTCGAATACGCGATCACCCGCTTGCACAGCGGAGATGCCAACGAAGCCGGCTTGATTGCAAAACGTATACTGCAGGTTGAATCGCACAACGTCAGAGCGATGAATCTTCTCGCGCAGGTGCAGTTAACTGCGGGCAACATCGACGGGTCTCTGAAAATTCTGGAAGTTGCGAACAAAATTTGCCCGAGCAATCCTGATCGGTTGTCACTCATCGGTGATGTTCACCTCAAAAAAGGTGACACGGAAGCTGCCAAAAAAGCATTTCTCGAAGCTTTGGATGTTTACCCCGCGACCAAAGATGCCCGGGAAAATTTGTTGAAAATTCCTCTCGATGCAAGTGAAGTGGAAAAAACTGTTCATCTTTTGCGGGACGTTCTCTCCGAAAAAGATCGCGCCGCGCTCCTCAACAAAGCAGCCATTCAGGCTGTGAATTCACAGCAATTCGATGCAGCCATCCGCATCTACGGATATGCCCTGCAGCATTTGCGCGAAGATGACCTTAAAGGTTCGGTTTTCTACAACCTCGGGCTTGCCTATAAAAAAATGGGCGACGTGACGTCGGCCTTAGTGAACTTTAGGGAGTGTTTACGCCTTTCACCAAAACACCCGACCGTCAGGGATCACCTGAATGAAATCGAGGGACGCAAGGTCAGCTGATTTTCATTTTGGGTCGCCAGACGGACGTCGCGTAGGAAAGCTGCTCCAAGACCGGTGCACCGACCAGTTCTCCAAGGTCTACATCCAACAATTTCAGAGCATTACTCAAATTAAGTTGAGCCGGTGTTTCCCTGAGTGCGCGCGCTGATGCACTCTTGCTCAACTTTTGTCCGTCAGGGTCGCAAACCAGTCTGCAATGCCGGTAAACCGGAGTGTCAAAGCCCAGCGCCTTCTGCAGTTGGATTTGTCGCGCCGTCAGAGGGAGAATGTCCATTCCCCGAACAATGTGAGTTATCCCCTGAAGAAAGTCATCCACGACAACGGCATGCGTGTAAGCAAAGCAACCGTCCGTGCGCCTGAGGACAAAATCACCTGCCTCTTCGGAAACCCGAACGCTCTGAGGCCCATGCCACTCATCATTGAACAATGTAGGCAGTACGTCGGCTCTGAACCGTAAAGAGTGCTTTAGGGTGCCAATATCCGGCAAATCACGTCCGCCCTCAATACGTTCAGGCCTGCAAAGGGCGGGATAGACAAACTCACCCTCCGCATTCCTCGGGCAATGCATTTTTTCGAGTTTGGAGCGGGAGCAGAAGCAGGAATAAGCGTGGCCCGAAGAGTAAAGTTTTTTCAGAGCATCTTCATATAATTTCGTGCGACTGCTTTGCCGGACGACCTCTCCGTCCCAGTGCAAACCGTGTCGCTCCAAGTCGGACAAAATTGAGGATTCAAAATGAGGCTTGCATCGCTGAACATCGACATCTTCAATGCGGAGCAGCCATTGCCCGCCTGAAACGCGGGCATCAAGAAATCCGGCTGTCGCAGCAACCAAAGAGCCCAAGTGCAAATCTCCGGATGGCGTCGGAGCAAAACGACCGCGATACATTGAACGACTTAACTCCATTAACGAAAAAGACCGCCTTTTCAGGCGGTCTTTTTTTGAGTGGTGAAGGGTCGGGGGCTCGAACCCCGGACCAAGAGATTAAGAGTCTCTTGCTCTACCAACTGAGCTAACCCTCCACTCGGGGGGCAGAGATAATCAGCACCCCATCAAAAGTCAAGCAAAACGCCCATCGCGTCGTGCGGCTTACTTGGTCGCGAGAAGAATAGCGATAATGAACGCCATGATTGTCTGGAACTCGATAAGAGCGAGACCGAGAATCAAGGGCGTGAAGAGTTTTTCAGCAGACTGAGGGTTGCGGCCGATGCCCTCGTTGGCAGCCGCTGCAGCGCGACCTTGTCCGGAAGCGCCGCCGATGACCGCAAGACCGATAGCCAGTGCAGCACTCAATGCACGGATTTCACCGCCCCAGCCGCCGGCAGCGTTTGCGGCTTCCTGTGCGAAAGCCGGAGTTGATGCGAGAAGGCTGGCAGCAATCAAAGCAAAACGGGAAAACTTCATAAAACACCTCAATAAAAAAATAACCTCACCCTCAAATATCACCGGCCGGTCGACTTTTTGATCGACTTGGGTGACGGTATCCTGAAAAGATAAACCCCTTCAGCACACCCTTAAGTTCCTCCTGAAGAAGAACCGACGCGCTGTATGCAGCTCTGGTCTTTAATCGAGGGAACAAAAAAAGACGGAAGCTGCGCGCAAATCCGCAAGACGGCATGAGCGGGTCTCAATGATCGTGATGGGCCGTATCAAGAGACAGTCGCACATAGACCGAGCTTAGGGTCACAAATATAAACGCCTGCAGGCACGCAACCAGCAAACCGAAGGTCATCAGAGCAGCCGGAACCGGCGCAAACGGGATATGAAAGTCGCGCATCAAACCCGAAAAAACGGCAAAGACCATATGGTCTCCGGATACGTTTCCGTACAAACGCAAGCTCAGCGAAACAGGACGGGCAAGCAGTGCGATCACTTCAATGATGAGCATGACCGGAGCGAGGAACAACACCGGCCCGCACAAATGCTTCAAATAATTCATCCCGCCGTGCTTCAAACCGACGTAATTAAACGCGATGAAAATAACCAGTGCCATCGAGGCATTTTGCGAGATAAACTCCGTTGCGGGCGGAAATCCGGGGACAAGGCCCGTCAGGTTTGAGCAAATGATAAAAAAGAATGTTCCGCCGAGAAGCGGTGCGTAGTGGTGCCATACTTTATCGCCGATAATCTTCTCAAGCGTGCTGCTGATAACACCCCAGCAAAGCTCGGCAAACGCACGCAAACCAAAGGACTTCGGTGGCAGAAGGTCCTCATCACTCATCGTCTCGGGCTTAAGTTTGTAGAGCCCGACGGACAGTCCGAGCAAAGTCACTGCAAGGAATGCTCCGGCTGAGGAAACCATTTCAGACAGTTGCGCCACATCAATCGACAATCCGAAGGCATGATGAATCGTTTCGGCCAACGCCCCGTACCACGAGACAATCTTGAGCGTTCCACCCTCACCGGCTGAGGCCGTACCGGAGGAAACCGCGAAAAACGATGAGATGAGAGTGAGCCACCCAAAGTGCATGCGACTCATAAGGTCTCCAATCAATGGTGGGGTTAAAACACGCAATCACATAACAGCGACGCGTACCTAACGCATAAGCCTCTTGCGTGCAAGAGACAGGAAAACAAGAAAAATCGAAGCGCAGATGAAGAAAGTTATGCTGATGGCGACAACCTCGCCCCTGCCCGTCCGGATGGCGAGAAAAAGTGGAATTATCCCAATTATCTTAAAGACAATTCCTTTAAAGGACCTGCGTTGTTCAACAATGGTGCGGACCTGAAAAAACAAACCGAGTCCTATGAACAGGGCCGAGAGACCCGATAATGCCAAAATGACCGAAAAAGTCGTCATCCGGAAAATCCTTTAATCCTTTTTTTCAGAGCTTTGCTCCGACTTTTCGAAACTCCGGCGAACGACGGACAGGCGGCGAAAGCTCAAGAGAGTCGCCACCCCCATAACCAAAACATCAAGAACAAGTAAAGCAGATCGGCAGGTTGTCAGCGGCATGCCGAAATCCGCGCAAAACTGCCGGCCGGACGACTGCTTCGTCCACCAAACGACAATAACTGCAATGCCGACCATCGCCGACAGATTTCCGTACAGTATTCCGAACCACAAAAGAAGTTTTCCCATCGGGACTTGACCTCCACGCCCTGCCTCTGCACAATCCGGCCCCTGCAGCAGCATTTACACAATTAATCACGAGTCAGACTATGTCGTCGGTAGAAAAATCGGAAGTCTTCTTTGAAAAACTCAAGGCCCGACTCATTTCGCTCGGACTCGGTGACGCTGTCGCACATTCCATTGCCAGTCAGGTGATACCGGTAAAACGGGACGGTGCAACTATTATCGCCGACTGCAAAAGCCAATTTCACGGAGCACTCATCGTCAGTGCAAAAATGAACGAAATTGTTGAAGTCGCAAAACAAGTCTGGGGATCACAAATCGAATTTTACGTCCGTTCGGAAAGCGAAGCGGTGCCCGCTTCAGCACCCAAAAGAACACGTTCAAGACAAGCGGCCTCCACCTCCCTGTTCGAGTCTCCCGAAGCAGAGCCGAAAAAAAACTCCCCCAGAACTCTTCTGAAGGATAACAAAAAAACCATCACCTCTTCCGCAAACACGGCTTTTGAAGAGACACCAAATCTGTCTTCTTCAACAGACAAAAAAAACGCCTCAACAACTCTGCAGGCCTCAAAAAACATAAATCAAATTGCAACTCCGATGCACATTGCGCCCATTTCCATCGCGGATGATTTTGAGTCCCGCCCGCCTTCACATGCGGAACAAAACCGATCGCTGAATCCTGAATTGACTTTTACCACTTTTGTGCGCGGACAGAGCAACCTCATTGCCTGTTCTGCCTGTGAATCAATTGCAAAAAGTCCAGGAAACCTGACCAATCCTGTTTTTATTTACGGTGCAACAGGCCTTGGAAAAACACACTTGCTGCACTCGGTGGGCAATGAAATTCTGCGCCAGAACCCGAACTGGAACATCAAGTATGTGACGAGCGTCGACTACATGAACGAACTCATTCAGTCGATACGGTTCTACAAGCAGGAAGAATTCCGGAAGCGGTACAACAACGTCGACGTTCTTCTGGTTGACGACATTCAATTCCTTGAGAGCAAGGATTCCACTCAGCTTGAGTTCTTTCACACCTTCAATGATTTGTTCCAGAAAAAGAAACAAATCGTGATCACCTCGGACAAATATCCCAAAGACATTCCCAACATTGAGGAACGGCTAAAAAGCCGCTTCCTTCAGGGTCTGATTGCCGACATCGAACCGCCAGGATTTGAAGACCGCGTTGCGATTATCGAAACAAAGGCACGGGCCCTGTCACTCAGACTAACCCGCGACGTGGTTCTTCACATTGCCGCCCACGTCAAATCAAACGTAAGAGAAATTCAGGGAATCCTGAACAATTTAGCCATGACGCAAAGCATGACGGGAGCGCCGCCTTCCATTGAATCGACCAATGCCCATTTGCGCAGAATCATCAGGGTGCCCGCCCAATCTCTTGACCTTTCGGCGATTCAAAAGGCGGTTGCGACTCATTTTGGAATCAAACTCTCCGAATTAATGTCACAAGACAGGTCTCAAAGGCTCGTGATACCCAGACACATCGCGATGTACTTAAGCCGCGAACTCTTGGGGTCGGCAACCACTGAAATCGCGGAAGCGTTCGGCAAAAAAAATCATACGACCGTTATGCATGCAGTGGAAAAAGTCAAAGAACTGATCGAGAAAGACGCTTCAACCCGCGCGATCGTCAACGAGCTGAAACGTAAACTTGATCAGAATCTGGTTTGAAACAGACGTTCAGTGCCCGAGCCGAAGCAGACCTGATAATTCTGTCCTGCATAGCCAAAAACAATTCGTTGCCTGAATGCCCGATGTTTCTCGGATCAAAAATCCAAAGGGTATGTCTTTCGGCTCCGCAGGTCTCAGCCCAGCGCAACGACTCAAACAGAGAATAAACCGCCTCATCAATACTGCCTGCAATCGACAGATCACGATAATGGCCGACGAAAGGCGCAAGCTCCTTATAATTTCCGGCAAAGTCGAGCAACACGATATTTTTAAGTTCAGCGTGGGCAACCGGACGACTCTCCGGCGCACGTCCGTCGCTTCGGGAGATCATAAAAACCGGCATTCGGGGCGCGTAATGCACAAGGGCTTGGCCGGGGGCAACATCGCTTCCGTGTGAATTCCCTTTGAAATATTTTTCAACCACTCTGACCGCAACAGAATCTGTCAACAAACCTGCCTGCAAAAGCGATGCGGAAATTTGCGACGGACCTACGCCGCCGCGGCGGAAAATATCGACAGTTTTGTCCGCATTGATTCGCATTACAGTTGATTCGATTCCAAAACCGCAACGGCCTCCGTCAATAATCCACAACTTATCCACATCCGGAAAATCAAATTCCACATGGTCTGCGCACGTCGGGCTGACATGACCGAAAAGATTCGCACTCGGCGCGGCGACAGGCACAGCGCAGGCTTCCAAAAACTCCTGAGCCAGCGGATGGGCCGGTTGTCTCAAACCAACCCAACCTGTTGATGCCGTAACTTCGAACGCAATTCGGTTTAGATCGGCGGGTACAATGAGCGTGAGCGGACCCGGCCAAAATTCCTCTGCCAGATGCTTCAGGACATCCGTCTGCCAGACAGTCGCCGCTTGCGGGTCAACCAAACGCAGGGCGTGCGCGACGCCCGATACGTGAACAATCAGGGGGTCGGTTGCGGGACGACCTTTGATTCGAAAAATTTCCTCTACAGAGTTCCGGTCAGCGGCGTGAGCACCCAAACCGTAAACAGTCTCCGTCGGAAATGCGACCAATCCACCGGCACGCAGATGTTCGGCCAGATCGGCAATGTCTTTGTTGGAAACGTGTTTCAATACTTTGGTCAATCCGCAAACTCCCCGTGTTTCGGAAAATCGAGTGTATCCACAGCTTATCCACACGGTGTCAACAGAAAGCCGTTCATCCAACCTTATGGAGGCTAACGACTTACAAAAGTTATCCACATTTAAGCGTCAAATAAAAACTACAAATAAAATTATTATTATTAGATGCTTAATAACAAAACCAAGATCTATCCACAAAGTTATCCACATCTAGGTGTGGATAACTTATAAATGCATGAATCTGGTTCAAAATCAGGGTTGATTAAACGATGTTGACAACCTGTGAATTCACTGTGGACGACAGGTGGACAACCATCAGACGCACAAAAACAGTGCAATGAGTTATCCACTCAATTTTGGAGTCATGAACAGGTTTTCAACCTCTCAATCCACACCTTTTCCACAGAATCAAACTTAAAAATACATTGTGATTACAGATGTTTAGTTTAATTTCAGAGTGCTTTTCAACAGAAAACCGATCCTCCTACTACTTCAACTACTCAAAGAGATTAAATCTTCTTCTATTCATAGGAGAAGGAGAGGCTGTGGATATACCCCTCACCGCTTGTCCGAGCAGGCTTCCTCATGTAGACCATTGCAGCAAAAGAAAAGTCATCAGAGGAGTTGAGCCATGCAGATTTCGCGCATGAGCAATATGAACCACGGAGGGGAGTCATCCGGAGAGTCGGGTGTATCCATTCGCGCCGTGATTGATCGCGACAAACTCGCGGGTGCTTTGGCGGCCGTGACCGCTGCTCAGGCCGACGGCGATGTGGGCTGGGTTCAATTTCAATTCAACGGCCAAGGTCAGGTGATTGTCAGCGCGCTGAGTCATAACCTTTCCATTCGTTACACGTTCGCTGCGGAGTACGAAGGCAAAGGTGTTTTGAAGGTCTCGGGCAAACAGCTCAGCGAATACGTGCGTCAGCTTCCTCCGGAAAAAATAACTCTGGCGGTTGAGCTTCCGCAGCGGCTGATCGTCAAGTGCGGTCGCTCTTCTGCAAAACTGCAGCTTGTTCAGGATCAAACCCAAACTGATGTGGTTGTTCCTCAGGAAGGAACTTCAGTCGTCGTCAAGGGTGACTTTCTTGAGCGCTGGGTCAACGCATTCCGTGATTTCGTATCAACAGACGACACCCGTTTTTATGCCAACGGTGCGTTGATTTGGGCTGATTCATCCAATGGTTTGAGTCTTCAGGCGGTGGCTTCGGATGCTTACAGACTTGCCAAAGCACAACTCACCGACGGTCTGATGGCAGAGCACGTCGAAGACAGTCCGGTCCTTGTTCCGAAAAAAGCTTTGGACGAACTTCGTCGGTTGTGTGCAGCCAACCCTGACTTGGATTATCGGCTCCGGTGGCACGGTGAGCGGCTCTTTTTTGCCGTTGAAACCGAAAATTATCTGATGGTTTCAAAGTGTATTCCGGGAAAATATCCTCCCTACACCTCTGCAATTCCGCAAAAAGTAAATTTTTCAGTCACCATCGGCCTGTCTCCGCTGCTTGAGAGCGTTCGACGCGTGCTCCTTTTTGCGGACAAGAATCGAATCATCAAGCTTGGATTCGACGGACCGGTTCTTGATGTTCAAAGTTTCACCCCCGGCCTCAAAGAAGGCGAGGAAGTCGTCGAGCTTTCGGCACCTGTCGAACAGCCCTTTGTCGTAAATTACAACGGTACTCTGCTGACCGGTATTTTGAACGTTCTGTCCGGTTCTGCTCTCAAAGCGTCTTGGGAAAACGTCAATCGGCCGGTGATGATTACCGGCGAGGCGGAAAAGGGACTCGACGTCTTTTATTTGCTCGTACCGACCAGATTTTAATCAGACGCCCGCCGGCTGATTGGCTGGCGGTGCGTTTTAACGTATGTTTTGCGCTCTGAACGCACTCCCGAGAGTACTCTCACAAACGCTTCCGAGGTCCGGAAGACAAAGGATTTTGCGAATATGTTTTTCCTCAACAAGCCGAACCTGAACAATCTCCCGACTGAATCCTCCAACTACGGAGCCGGACAGATTCAAATTCTCGAAGGTCTTGAAGCTGTCCGTAAAAGACCGGGGATGTACATCGGCGACACCTCGGTCAATGGTCTTCATCATCTCGTGTATGAGCTCGTGGATAACTGTATTGACGAGTATCTTGCGGGACATGGCAACACGATTGAAATTACCCTCCATGTTGACGGAAGCGTAACCGTTGCCGACAACGCGCGCGGTATTCCGGTGGACATTCACTCTGAGGGACGCACGGCTCTCGAAGTTGTCATGACGGTGCTGCATGCAGGCGGAAAATTTGACAACAGTGTTTACAAGGTTTCGGGCGGTTTGCATGGAGTCGGTGCATCGGTCGTCAATGCTCTTTCTTCGCATTGCCGCGTTGAAGTCCGCAAGCACGGAAAAGTTCACGTGCAGGAGTACCGCTGCGGAATCCCTCAGGGCCCCGTGCAGGTGATCGGGACAACCGACCAAACCGGTACGCGGACAACCTTCAAGCCTGATGCAACCATTTTTGAAACAACCGAGATGAGTTTTGATCACCTTCAGGGACGCCTGCGTGAACTGTCGTTCCTCAACAAGGGAATCTGCATCAAGCTTCTTGACGAGGTCACCGACAAAACTGCCGAATTCAAAGCAGACGGCGGACTTCTTTCATTTGTTGAATTTCTGAACCGCTCCAAAACCGCAATTCATCAAAAGCCGCTATACGTGATGACCGAAAAAGACAACTGTGCCGTGGAAGTTGCACTTCAGTGGAACGACGGATATTCGGAATCAGTTTTTTCTTACACCAACAACATCAACACAGTTGAAGGCGGAACTCACCTGACCGGATTCCGTTCGGCGCTGACACGTGTTGTGAACTCTCTGGCGACCGACGACAAGGGTGCGCAAAGTCTGAAGGAAGGACTCTCTTCAGACGATATTCGTGAAGGTTTGACAGCTGTATTGTCGGTCAAAATTCCGGATCCGCAGTTTGAAGGACAAACGAAGAGCAAACTCGGAAACTCCCGCGTCCGCACTGTCGTTGAAAGTATCCTCAATGAAAAATTGACGGAATATTTTCATGAGCATCCTGATGTAGCCAAGCGAATCGTGACCAAAATTGTGGATGCAGCACGCGCCCGAATTGCAGCACGCAAGGCTCGCGAACTGACACGGCGAAAAGGTGCTCTGGATTTTTCCGGTTTGCCCGGCAAAATCGCCGACTGTCAGGAAAAAGATCCGGCGCTCTGCGAACTGTTTATTGTTGAGGGTGATTCTGCGGGCGGTTCGGCAAAACAGGGGCGCGATCGCAAACTGCAGGCAGTCCTGCCTCTTAAAGGCAAGATTCTCAACGTTGAAAAAGCTTCGGCCGACAAGATGGTTGCAAATCAGGAAATTCGCACCCTTGTTCAGGCTCTTGGAACCGGAATCGGACGTCTTGATTTTGATATTGCCAAATTGCGCTACCATAAAATCGTTATCATGACGGACGCAGATGTCGACGGAGCTCACATCAGAACGCTGCTTTTGACGTTCTTCTACCGGCAGATGCGTGAAATCATCGAACGCGGTTATCTTTATATTGCTCAGCCTCCGCTCTATAAATACAAAAAGTCCAAAACCGAAAAATACATCAAAGATGAATCGGATCTTGAGGCATTTCTTCTCGAAAATTCACTTTCGGAAGCTCAAATACTCGACGCGTCCGGCAATCAGATCGACAAGGGTCATGTCCGCAACATGCTCACCTGCGTCGAGCGCTACAACCGGATTTTCAATATTCTTGCACGTCGCCGCACTCCGACGATTGTCGAGTTTTTTGCGTCATACAAAGGCCTGACTGCGGCAAGCTTTTTTGACAAGCAAAAGCTGGCACAGGTTGTAACCGACATTACCGACTATGTTTCAAAGCTCGGTCATATTCAGGCAAGCGTCGAATTTGATAACGAGCACAACCGTTACTACGCCATCTTCAATGTTCAGATTGCCGGCAAACCGGTTCGTTTCAGGCTTGATACGGAATTTGTCGAGTCCAACGAATTTGCCGAACTGCGGCGCCTCCATGACCAGCTCGAAGAAGGTCAGGCAATTCCTCTGAAATATGTGGCCGACAAGAAGGTCAAGGAGCTCAAAAACTGGATTACGCTGCAGCAGTTCCTTTTGCAGGAAGGCCGCCACGGAGCATACATCCAGCGCTATAAAGGTTTGGGTGAAATGAACGCGGAGCAGCTGTGGGAAACAACAATGAATCCTGATTCCCGTCAGTTTTTGCGCGTTGAAATTGAAGACGCAATTGCAGCCGACGATTTGTTCTCAATGCTTATGGGTGATGATGTTCCGCCCCGCAAAGAGTTCATTGAAACAAACGCGCTCAATGTCCGTAACTTGGATTTTTGATTATTAAGGCTGGGTAAACATTATGTCACAAGCAATTCGTCAGGGTATCGTTGCAGTCAACATTAACGAGGAAATGAAGAACGCGTATCTCGATTATGCGATGAGCGTAATCGTGAGCCGCGCATTGCCCGATGTGCGGGACGGTATGAAGCCTGTTCACAGGCGCGTGCTGTTCGCCATGTATGAACAAAACAACGTTCACAACAAACCCTACAAGAAGTCGGCCCGTA
This sequence comes from Pseudomonadota bacterium, assembly GCA_009926615.1. Taxonomy (GTDB): domain Bacteria; phylum Bdellovibrionota_B; class Oligoflexia; order Silvanigrellales; family Silvanigrellaceae; genus RFOM01. The sequence goes on along the minus strand of RFOM01000020.1, from coordinate 24,568 downwards.
TCGTCGGTGACGTTCTCGGTAAGTACCATCCGCACGGCGACACCGCAGTTTATGACGCTCTTGTCCGCATGGCGCAGGATTTCTCAATGAGATATCCGCTCATCGACGGTCAGGGGAACTTCGGAAGTATCGACGGCGACAGTCCGGCAGCGATGCGTTACACGGAAGTCCGTCTTGCAAAGGTGTCCGAGTCGCTCATGCTGTCGCTCGACGAGGATACCGTTGATTTTGGCCCCAACTACGACAACAGCGAACGTGAGCCGCATGTGCTGCCCACAATTTTTCCCCAACTGCTCGTCAACGGCCAGTCGGGAATCGCGGTCGGCATGGCGACAAACATTCCTCCGCACAACCTGACTGAAGTCCTCGACGCATTAATCCACCTTGTTGATCATGAGTCCGCGTCGGTTGAACAGCTTATGGGTTTTGTAAAAGGACCTGACTTTCCGACTGCGGGAGTGATTTGCGGGCTTAAGGGCATTCATGACGCATACCGAACAGGCCGCGGCTCCATTTCGGTGCGGGGAAGAGCGACCGTCGAACAAACCAAAGGCGGGCGTGAACAAATCATCGTCACCGAACTTCCCTATCAGGTGAACAAGGCCAGTCTGATTGAACGTATCGCCGAGCTGGTCAAGGAAGAAGAAATTACCGGCATCTCGGATATCCGCGATGAGTCGAACAAAGAGGGAATCCGGATCGTTATCGAAGTAAAGAAAGGTGAAAACGGAGAGATTCTTCTTAATCATCTTTACAAACGCACACGTTTGCAGGACAGCTTCGGCGTGAACATGGTGTGCATCGTTCGCGGTGTGCCCAAACTGGTCAACCTGCGCGAAGCTCTTTCGCACTTTGTCGATCACCGTTACGAAGTCATAACCCGCCGCACCAGTTTCCGCCTGCGCAAAGCTGAAGAGCGTCTCCATATTTTGGAAGGCTTGAAAATTGCGGTTGATAACCTTGATGAAACCATCGATCTGATCCGCAAAGCACCGAGTCCGGATGATGCGAGAGAAAAACTGGTTGCCCGCTTTTCTCTGAGCGACCGGCAGGCCACCGCAATTCTCGAAATGAGACTGTCACGTATTACAGGGCTTGAGCGCGACAAGATTGTTGCCGAGCATGCCGACATCCTCGTCACGATTGCTGATTTGAAAGATATTCTTGCCAAACCTGCACGTGTGGCTGCCATTGCCCGTGAAGAATTTGTCGCACTCCGCGAATCTCACGGTGACAACCGGCGCACGGAAATCACGACCGATGCAGCTGATGTTGACATTGAGTCTCTGGTGCCTCCGGCGGACGTCTTTGTGACTTTCTCGCAGGGCGGATACATCAAGCGCGTTCTGCAGGATGAGTTCCGTTCACAGCATCGCGCCGGAAAAGGAAAGACTGGAGCAGCGCTGAAGGATCAGGACTTCATCAAAGTCACATTCCGTGCACATACGCATGATCATGTGCTGATGTTCTCCAACTTCGGCAAGGTTTATTGTTTCAAGGTCTATGAACTGCCGGAAGCTCCGGCGAACGGCCGCGGCAAATCGATTGCGCAAATTCTGACTTTGCAGTCGGGTGAACAAATCACAACGATGATGCCCGTTCATGAATTTTCCGAGAATATGTTTGTCTTTATGTGCACGGCACAGGGCACCGTAAAGAAAACGGAACTTTCTGCGTTCGCAAATATCCGCGCAACCGGCCTGCGCGCCGTGACGCTTGATGAAGGCGATTCGCTTGTTTCTGTGCGCATAACAAACGGCCGTCATCAGATGATTTTGACTTCAGCCAACGGTCGCGCCATCAGGTTCAATGAAGATGAAGTCCGTTCAATGGGCCGCACCGCCCGCGGTGTCACCGGCATCAATATGGAAGACGGCGATACGGTGGTTGCCGCTGAAGCTGTCGATCCTTCAACGAGCGAAAAGCTTTTGGTTGTGACGGAGTTTGGTTACGGCAAGCGCAGTGAGCTTGATGAATATCGCATAACCGGACGCGCCGGAAAGGGTGTGAATGCGATTCGTGTCACCGAGCGCAACGGTAAAGTTGTTGCCCTGCTTTCGGTTCCGGATGCAGCCGATTTGATGCTGACGACAAACACAGGCCGCGTTCTGCGCATTCACACCAAGAGCGTCAAGGTCATCGGCCGTCTGACTCAGGGTGTTTGCCTGATGCGCATTCTCGACGGTGAAAAGATCGTTTCGGTGTGCAAACCGAGTGAGTTTGATGATACGCCTGTGACACAACTTGAGTCTGTCGAGGAGATTGAGTGATGATGAACGCCGGCGCGTTTCGCTTGCACACTAAAGGAGGCAAGCGCAGTGTGCTGTGCGTTGCCTCTTTCATTCTGGTTTTTCTGACTTCGGTTTTAGCGGCTTGCAGTCGGGTTGAACAGCCGTCCATCGGCACGCGAATCGACAGCCCCGTGTCACTTGCCAGTCATCCGACATTGCCGGTTTTTTATGTACTCAATGCCGTTTTGAGCGGTGAATACAAGTCCGGTTCGTTGCAGGCCTACAAAGTTCCGTCGCTTGCGACCGACTCCGCTGCTCCGCTGGCCACTCTTGAGACACCCCGTTTGGGCACTTCACTTGCGACATCCAAAGCCGGTGACTTGTTGATAGCCGGTTTTTCCGGCGCGGGGGCCGAAGTTCGCGCCTTCACTATTAATGCGCAGGGGTTGCCGGTCAGTTCCGGTCGGGCGTCAGATTCGCTCGTTATTGCCGGCGGTCGCGTGGGGACAATTCAAATCTATCCCGTCGGCGGTCAGCCATCTGCGTGGACGGTCATTGTTTCGGTCGGTGACAGGACTCTTGAGTCGCGTATTTTCGTTCTTAAATATTCGCTTGCCGCAGGTTTTTCAAAGCTTGCCGAACTGCCTTCCGATTTTTACTCGCCGTCGCGTGAAAATGCCCTGGGATTGTATCCCCTTTCGTGGGGAGTTCCGGTCGTGTTTGCGGGTCAGGGAATTATGGTTGCTTTTCCTCAAGGCTCAAGCGGTGAAGTTTTGTCAAAAAATCCGACGGCAGTGAGCTGGCTGCAGGGCTCGGTGAGCCAGCCTCCGGAGTCTTACGACCTGCGCACGGTTTCGGCTTTGGTGGTTGATTTAAATGCCTTGACGGCAGGTCAGCCTGTTTCAGGGGCGGTTGGATTTGTTCCGGTATTTTTTGATAAAAATGGTCAGGCCGCAGATATGTCGAGCGTCGATTTCCGGATCGGATTTCAGGCGTCGGTGGCAGTCGACAGTCAGACTTCTCCGTGTCAGTTGTCCGGCCCGTTTGCTTCTCTGACTCAACCGGCTGCGGTTGTCTCTTCATACTCAAACAACCCCGGCATCGTTGCTTTTTCGGGCTGGGATACTGTCGCAACCCAGTTGCGTGCGCGGCTTGCAGCAGGTGAAAAGCAGCCGGTTCTCGGAAATGTACTTGTTCCGTCTCCGGTTTCTGTTTCTTCGGCGACCGCCGGCCGTGTGACGTCCATCGAACTGATCAACACCGGCTCCATTTGCACCTTGTCATGGCTGCGCGTCGAGCAGGGCCTGAGCAGCCTCGGCCGTGAAAAGAGTTCCATTCAAATTGCCATCGATACCAACGCTGCAGCACAGCTCTCGCGTCCGGCGGATTTGACTGGTATGGCTGCGTTTGTTGTGAACGGCTCGTCAATTATGGCCAGTTCGTTCAGTGGCAATAAAATTCAGGTGCTCCGCGCAAACGGTTCCGCACTTGAAAATGTGGGGGTTTTTAGTCCGTGAAATTCTTTCTGGATAGCGCTGATATTCAAGAAATTCGTCAAATGGCAGAGCTTGGTATTTGTGACGGAGTGACCACAAACCCGACTTTGGTGGCCAAGTCCGGTCAGGACTTTAAGACTCTGCTTCACGAGATCGTTCGCCTGATTCCGGGTCCTATTTCAGCCGAAGTTGTCGGACAGACATCTGCAGAGATGCTTGCCGAAGCTGAAGTTCTCGCAAAAATTCACGAAAACATCGTTATCAAGCTTCCTTTGAATCCCGAGGGGCTCAAAGCATGCAAGTCTTTGAGTGCGAGAAACATCAAAACAAATGTGACTCTTTGTTTTCAGGCCGGACAGGCTCTTTTGGCTGCAAAATGCGGTGCAACATATATTTCACCGTTTATCGGCCGTCTGGACGATATCAGTCAGGATGGAATGCAGCTCATTAAGGAAATTCGGACCATCTATGACAACTTTGGCTATAAGACGCAGATTTTGGCTGCGAGTATCCGCCATCCGCAGCATGTTATTCAGTCTGCACTGGCGGGCTCTGACGTTGCAACGTGCCCGTACAAGGTTCTCATGTCTTTGTACCAGCACCCGCTGACCGAGAAAGGTCTGGCATCGTTTATGGAGGATTGGCGCAAAGCCAATCAAAAATCGATTGTCTGAGTTGTGGATAACTTGTGGATATCGGTAAACCGCCCTTTTTACGGGCGGTTTTTTTGTGGGTGAGTTCAGTTTTTTTGGTATTTTGATAAAAAATATAATTTTGTTCAAAAAAGACAGAAGACCAAAGGAAGAAAAAACGAATGCTTAAATTTAGAGCTTTTGCTGGTCTTTTTTCGGCTTTTTTTTCGAATGCTTTTTCGCAAAACCAGAAATTATTTTTGATAATATTCAAATCGTAAATTTTGGAGAGTTATGAACGCTGTTTTTATTCCAACCGGAAATGCCGGCAAGCTTCGTGAATTTATGCACGCCTTTTCCTTGCAGAACAGGGGTTGCGTTGGCTTGAGTCAAGTCGGAAATTATCTCGGTTCTGATTTTGACTGGCATACTCCGGCTGAAGACAGGCAGACTTTTGCAGGAAATGGTTATCGAAAATTGACGGCTGCTTTGCCCCTGCTGTCAAAGCTGAAATCTTTCGGAGTCACTTCCGTATTGGTTGATGACTCCGGTTTGTGCTTGCCGCGCTTGAATTACTCACCCGGTGTTCACTCCGCAACATTGTCGGGAGAGCCGAGAGATGATGCGCGGAACAGAAAATTTTTAATAGATATACTCAAGAACGACTTGCGTTTGACTGATGATCAAAAAGAACCCGCATTTTTTGTCTGTTCACTGCTGACTGGAACCGCTGTTGATGCTTCCGTTTTAAAAGGTGAAAGAATTCTCTCGGGACAGCAGGAATGTCTTGATTATCTGGAGACTCTTGAACCGCAGATTTTTGCAAGGACAGAGCGGCGGCTCGGTGAAATATGCTCGGCAGCCTATGGCAGCAGAGTTTACTGTTCGGATTCGGATCTGACGTACCGGATAGACCTTGTGATGGGCTTTTGTTCCGGCTTTGCAGCGCCGCTTGAGCAGGAGTTATTGCAGGGTGAGGGGCACGGCTACGACTCGATGTTCTTTCCAAAAGCACGTCCGGAGCTGTCGTTTGCGAGTATACCTCTCGACGAAAAGAACCGGATGAGTCATCGCTCCGAAGCGTTGCGTGCGCTCACCGCGTGGGAGAAATTTCGTACTGCTCCAGATGAAATTCAGGAGCTGTTTTAAGAACGATTTTTTTGGAAAACCTGTCCCTGACCTCCTGAATAAATTCCGAATCTTCTTCACACAGGCGATCGATAATTTGCGGATGAGCCTTGAGCACAAAATTTTCCGAAGGAATTTTTGAGAATTCCCGCACAAGCTCGCGAATAATATCGTAGGCAACCGTGGCAGGGCTCTTAACCTCACCCTTGCCTTCACAATACGGGCAGGACACGCAAAGCTTCTGAGCGAGACTTTCTTCAGTTCTTTTGCGCGTCATTTGTACAAGCCCCATTTCGGAAATACGCAGGGCCGAAGTCTTTGCTTTATCCTTTTTGAGTTCTTCCTGCAGGGCATTGAAGACTCTGTCACGATCGTCAGGGCGGTCCATGTCGATAAAGTCGAGAATGATGATGCCGCCGATGTTGCGCAGCCTCAGTTGCAGGACAATCTCTTTGACCGCTTCCAGATTTGTTTTGACAATCGTATCGCCCAGTGACTTCCCGCCGACAAACCGACCGGTATTGACGTCAATGGCTGTCAGTGCCTCGGTTCTTTCAATGATGAGATAGCCGCCGGATTTGAGCCATACTTTTGTTCCGAGCGCGCGGGCAACCTCGAGTTCTATTCCATAGGCATCAAAAATGGCCGTGTCACTTTGATAGAGCTGTACCTGCGCACCGAGTTTGACCGAAAATCTGTTCAGAAACCGCACGACATCTTCGTAGACACTTTTGTTGTCTATGACGATCCTTTCAAGGTCTCTGGAAATCAGATCACGGGTTGCCCGAAAGACCAGATTTAAATCTTCGTGAACAAGGCTTGGCGGTTTGGCTTTTGCCGCTTTTGCTTTGACGTTTTCCCAAAGCTTGAGCAGGAAGTCGATGTCGGCAATCAGCTTTTCTTCCGGAACGCCTTCACTTGCGGTGCGTACGATGATTCCCATTCCGTCCGGCCGTATGCGCTGCACGATAGTTTTGAGCCTGTTGCGTTCGTCTTCGTTGACGATCCTGCGGCTGATTCCGATATGGTTGATGTTCGGCATGAGCACAACGTAGCGGCCCGGAAAACTCAGATAAGTCGTAATTCTCGCGCCTTTTGTACCTATCGAATCTTTTGCGACCTGAACAAGAACTTCCTGACCTTCTTTGACGAGGTCCGCGATTTTAAAAAATCTTTGCGGCCTGTGCGATGGTACCGGACCGCCGGTGTCCGCAGAGGGTGCAGCCTCGGGGTCATCTGAGGTTTGGCTGATCTTGGAATTGTCTTCTTCTTCGAAGAATTCAGGCAATTCGTTGGCCGGTCCTCCGGGGGGCTGAATATCGCCGCCGTAGAGAAAGGCCGACCGGTCGAGTCCAATGTCTACAAACGCACTCTGCATCCCCGGCAGGACGCGCAGAACGCGGCCCTTGAAAATACTTCCGACAATTCCGCGCTCCGTCTGCCTTTCGATGTAATATTCGGAGACGTGTCCGCCTTCGATAAGCGCGACGCGAGTCTCAAACGCCGAAGCGTTGATAATCAATTGCTTGCCAACCATGTTTTAAACTTTCCAAAATTGTTCAATCTGTCGACTTAAGTCAGGAAACCTCAAGAGCGTCGCGCGCGGCGAGCGTCCTGCAGATCACCTCACTTGTGTCGGGCAGTGAAGCAAAAAGGACTTGAGCATTACGGAGTATCGCCTCAGGGTTTTGCGACAATTCTCCGCGAAACGGGTCCTTCGGATTTAAGCTACCCCAGCGGAGGACAAATTGAAACAACAAATCTGCCGTTGCAAAGCCAATAGCGGCATCATGGGTGAGCAATATTTGCGCTTCCGGTGCACGGCTTGCACGGTTGCCGAACAGCGTCAGGACCGGAAATGCTGCCGGTTCGAGAACATTGTGCAGTTGCCCGTCGAATCCCCCCCCGACAACAGCCAAATCCGCGAGCCCGTAGGATTCGGCCAGATACCCGAACGAGTCGAGAAGAATGACGGGAGTTTTCCGCACATCGCAAAGCCTGCCCGTCCAGCCCTCGTCGGAAATCTCCGAAATTTTTAGAATGTTGATGCTGCTGTGCCGCAAATTGTCTTCGAGGCTGCGGACCGTTGAGCGGTCCACTTCCTGCGGAGCAATTATGAACACGATATTTTGGATCCGATCCGTTGCAAGTGTTCCTTTCAGAACTTCAATTTCTTCTTTGTGGGGTGATCCGAAAATGATGACCCGCTGAGCAGTTGTCGCTCCCCGTTGTTTGATTCCTTCCCGAATCATGCGGATCGGCGGAGAGAGTTCGTTGACTTTGACTTTTTCTGCCCGTTCTCTCGCCCTTGCCCATTTGGCATCTCCGGACACAATCAACTTTTCTGCCGGCATGCCGCGGTGAGTCAGCAGTTTTTTTTCAGATTCACTGACAAGAAAAACCAGATCACTCAAACCAAGCCAAAAAGTCCGGAGTTTATCCTGCATCACTGCCGGCAGCGGTGATCGGGCTTTGCGCAGCGTGGCTGCGAGAATACACACGGGAAGCCGGCGCGATGAAAACTCCGATATCAATGCAGGCCAGAAATCATACCGGACAAGTATCAGTCTTCTGACATCGAGGGCTTCGACGGCCGCTGCATACAGACGGCTGTTTTCCCAAGGCAAGCTTGATGCGCCGATAAGGCCGCTGCAATTTTTCAGGAACGGTATTGCACTCGGAGAATAATAAGTCAGGAAAAAAACCACACTGTGTTTTTCGTGAAGCACACGCATGACCGGAATGGCCTGTTCAAGTTCACCCGCACTGGCGACGTGAATCCAATAAACGGCCGCGACCCGATCGGGTAATTCCGATTTTCTCTTTGCCGCCTGTGTGATGCAATTGAGCCAATGTGATGTCCGCCTTTCCGCAAAAAAGATTTTTGCCTTCTCCGAGCTGAAAAGCGATGCGGCCAACGGTGCGGTTGCACTCAGCAGTGCAGAAGAAAAACGGCTCAGTATGCTCAGAAGGGCGAGCATCATTTGCCCCGCTCCGCGAGGGGAACAAACTTCAGGTCGACCGGTCCGGTATAACTGGACAGCGGGCGGTAGAGTCTGTTGTTTTGCCGCAGTTCAATGATATGCGCACACCAGCCGACAATCCGCGCAGCGGCGAAAATAGCCGGAAACAGAACCGGCTGGATGCCGAGCCGCCGGTAAACGGCACCGCTCCAAAAGTCGACATTGACGTGAATGGGTTGATTACGCGCAGCAAAGTGTTCCCGTGCATATCCGGCAACGTAACCAAGAGTTTGAATATCCTTTGGAGATTTTTCGTTTCGGGTGAGCTGCGCGAGCAGTTTTTCAAAGATCACTGCCCGCGGATCGGTTTGTTTATAAACTCTGTGACCCATCCCCATGACTTTGCCGCCGGATGCGAAAAGATTGTCGAGGTAGGATTTTGGATCTCCCCATTCTTCAATATCTGCCAGCATTTGTACAACTTCTTCACTTGCGCCGCCGTGCAGCGGGCCACTGAGTGCGCCGACCGCCGCGCTCGTCGCCGCGTACATATTTGTGAGTGTCGAAGCGACAGCGCGGGCTGTAAACGTGGATGAATTAAAACCGTGATCCATTTGAATAATGAGGGCGATTTCCATGGCGCGTGCCGCCTCTTCATCGGGGACCCGTCCGCTCAGCATGTATAGAAAATTTTGTGCATGAGTCAGGTCGTCGCGTGCAGGCAAAATACTGTTGCCCTGATGGAGTCTGTAGGTTGCCGCCAGAATAATCGGAGTTTGGGCAATGATGCGCAGAGCCAGACCGAGGAGAGTTTCCTCTTCGGAGTATTTGGGTTTCGGGTCCGTACAGCCGAGTGCGGCGAGTGCTGTCTGAAGCGCTGCGAGTGGTGCTGTATGCCGGGGAAGTTCCTGAATAATTCTGATTGTTTTTTCGGGTGTATGCGAGAGCTGCCGGAGTTTCCAGCTGAATCCTTGCAGCTGCTGTCCTGCGGGCAGTTCTCCGCACAGCAGCAGGTATGCGACTTCCTCAAAACTGGCTGATTTGGCAAGGTCTTCAATTCTGAAGCCGCGGTAGTAAAGCCGGCCCTGCTGTCCGTCGACCCAGCTGACCGAAGTTGTATCAACGACAAGTTCGTCCATGCCGCGGCGAATGACCTGCTCTTGGGACAGAGTATCTTGTGCCACGGAATCCTCCCTGTTTTGACCGTCACTCCCTGATTTGTTACCACGACGGGACCAGAACTGTGAAACGGCTCACCATAAGAGAGGACTGCGCCATGGAGGTTTTACCCCTTGAACGTCCATTGTTGGACCTGAGCAACCGTATCGGCGAACTGCGGGCTCAGGCCCGTCACTCGCACCTTGCCGGCAAAAATGAAAAAGAGCTTGCCGAGGAAATCAAAGCGCTTGAAGACCAGTTCGAAACACTCGCCAAACAGATTTTCTCAAATCTGACACCCTATGAAATCACCCAGCTGAGCCGCCATCCGCACCGGCCCTACACGCTCGATATCGTCAAGCAGCTCTGTGACGACTTCATTGAACTGCAGGGTGACCGAAACTTTATGGATGATGCCGCAATCGTCGGCGGACTCGGTACTTTCCGCGGTCATCGGGTCGCGTTTGTCGGCCATCAAAAAGGCCGCGGCACCAAAGAAAATATGAAGAGAAATTTCGGGATGCCGCGCCCCGAGGGATACCGTAAAGCGCTGCGGCTGATGAGTCTGGCCGAACGGTTCAAACTTCCGATCATCACGTTTATCGACACACCCGGCGCGTATCCCGGCATTGATGCCGAAGAGCGGGGACAAAGCGAAGCGATCGCCAAGAACATCATGGTCATGTTCAAGCTCGGTGTTCCGATCATTTCAGTTGTTGTCGGAGAGGGCGGAAGCGGCGGTGCCCTTGCGATAGGAGTAGGAAACCGCGTTTTGATGCTTCAATACAGCACGTACAGTGTTATTTCTCCGGAAGGCTGCGCCTCCATTCTGTGGAAGGACGGCACTCAGGCCGATCGTGCAGCGGCAGCTTTGGGAGTGACCGCGCAGAATGCCCTGCAGCTTGGAGTTATTGACGAAATTATTGCAGAACCGCTGGGCGGCGCGCACTGGAAGCCGGCCGAAGCCATTGAAAGCTTGGGTCAGGCTCTGGAGAAGCATTTGCTTGAATTGAGTCAGATGTCGTCGGAGCAATTGAAAAAACAACGCAACCAAAAGTTTGCATCCATGGGTCGTGTTGTTGCACGCGAGCCCGTTTCTCCGTTCCGGACCGAGGAAGCCCCCAATTCCGAATGGATGCAAAGTTGGGAACAAATAACACGCATTCCGGGCTTTGCGGCGGATGCTGTACTTCCATGACTTATTCCGACTCAGCGCTCGATACTGTTAAAGTGATTACGATTGATGGTCCTGCCGGCTCGGGCAAAAGCACTGTTTCGCGGATGCTCGCCCATAAGCTGGGTTGGATTTATGTCACCACGGGCGCCATTTATCGGACACTTGCTTTGATGCTTTTTGAGGCAGGAACAGGGGTTCAGGACCGCGGTTCAATCGAAAGATTCGTTGCATTTTTGTCGGAACGCTACCGGCAGGACCCCCGCAGCGGCCGTGTTTTTCTCGGCGATCGCGAAATAACGCACGAAATCCGCACTCCTTTCGTATCCGAGCAGGCCAGTCTCGTGGCTCAGGATGAACTCGTCCGCCGTCGCTTGTTACCAGTGCAAAGGAAAGTTGTTTTAGATTGCAATGGGGCGGTTGTGGACGGTCGTGACATGGGGACAGTTGTATTTCCTGACGCACCGCTCAAAATATTCCTGACAGCTTCACCCGAGCAAAGGGCACGGCGCCGGTTAGAGGAATTGCGTTCGCAAAATCTCGAGCCAAGCTTCGAGGAGTTGGTTCGCGAGATCCATGACAGGGATGCCCGTGATGCCAACCGCGTTGTTGCCCCCATGCGTCCGGCTGACGATGCTGTTCTTTTGGATTCGACCGAGCTCGAGCCTGCCGCTGTCGTCCGCGCTGTTTTGAAACTTTGCGCCGACAGGGGCCTGATTCCGGGTCTGCAGGAATCCTGAGGCTTTGGGTTTAAACAGCGTGAGGATGCGTAATGGCTGATGTAAGCAACATTGAATCGATCAATTGGTTTTCGGTTCTGACAAGCGGCGGTCCTGTGGGCGTTTCAATTCTGGGGCTCCTTGTTCTGCTCTCGGTGGCGACGTGGGCCGTCGTTTTCGAGCGCTGGCGCGCGCTCAGACATTTGCAGATGATGTCCGATGATTTCATGCAGGAGTTCTGGGATTCAAAAAGTCTCTCGGATTTAAATACCAAGCTCAAAGATCTCGACTACAGTCCGGCGCGCGAGGTTTTTCGGGCCGGATACAACGAGATGGTTCGCGTTTTGCAGGTTCGTGAAAAGCGCGGTTTGTCTTCACATGCTCCGTTGTCCACGGATACTGTCCGTCGCGCATTGGGCAAGGCGCGCCAGCTTGAGGAAGTTCAACTCTCGCGCAATATGACGTTTCTTGCTGTTTCCGCCTCGGCGTGTCCTTTCATCGGTCTTTTCGGAACGGTCGTCGGAATTATCCGCGCGTTTCATGATATCGGCCAAACCGGATCGTCGAGCCTCGCCGCGGTTGCCCCCGGTATTTCCGAAGCACTTATTGCTACAGCCCTTGGACTTGCTGCCGCCATTCCGGCGGTGATTGCTTATAACTTTTTCAACGGCCGTGCCCGCCAGCAGCTTTTGCTGCTTGAGGGATTTTCGACAGACTTTCTCAACATTCTTGAACGTCATTTTAATTTGGGCCGCTCGGAGTCGGCAGCAGCCCAGACACCCTCCGCCGGTTCTGCATTGAATACAATTGCCGAGGCCTGAGAGCATCAGCATCAGTGAGGTAACTTTATGGCGTTCAGAAACGGTGAATCTGAGGGGAGTGATTCTTCGGCATTTGGCCGCAGTTCACTTCTTGCCGATATTAACATCACGCCTTTTGTTGATGTGATGCTGGTTTTGCTCATTATTTTTATGGTAACCGCGCCTTTTGCCGTATCGGGAGTTGATATTCAGCTGCCAAAATCCAGAGCCAGAACATTGAGCCTTGGCCAGGATCCGGTTGTGGTTTCGGTCTCCGAGCGGGGGGAGTTTTTTCTCGGAAAAAAGATGCTCCGCAAAGAAGAATTGGTTGCCAAAATTCAGGCCGCTCTGGCGGGACAGGACCAGCCGACGGTTTTTATCCGTGCTGACCGCGAGGTCGCATACTCCAAAGTTATGGATGCAATGACGGCCGCCCAAAGCGCCGGTGCAAAAAAAATCGGAATGATGGGTGAAAACTCCGGACAGCCGGTAAAGGCGCGATAACCGATGACACAGGCTGTATCGGACATGTCGGCGTCATTGAGGGCTCATCCGCTTGTGGATGGCGGAGAAATGCTGTGGCTGGTGACTGTCGAGGGTCAAAAGATCACCCATGAGCCGGAAGCAATAATTCCGGAAATGGAACTCAAAGAATATTACCCCGAACCGGATCTTCAGGTGCCTTTCTCGGCGCGTTTTATGCTCGCTTCCGAACCGCGCATCGATGAAACAGCTTTTAATCACAGGTTGCGCGTGGAGAGTCTGGATGACGAAGGCCTTGGTCCGTGGCCGCTCGGCTTGTCGATTCTCTGGCACGTTGCCATTTTTGCGATGGTTTTTGGGTTTATGCATTTGAATGAAACCGGCCGTATTTTTGAACCGAAAGAAACCGAGGTCATTGAGATTGCTTTCGGTTTGTCGTCTGAATTGTCCAAAGCATTGCCCGACGGCAAGCCGGCCGAACAAAGACAGGATGCAGAAGCACTCAAGACGCTTCAGCAGCTGCCGCAGCTTCCAAAGTCTCTGACTATTGATGCTGCCACTCCTGCTCCAACCGATAATTCGTTGCCCAATCCGGATGTCGCCGCGCAAAATCCGCAACCCACGCCGGTGCCTGCAGTTGCGGAAACACCCAAGCCTGCCAATACGCCGGTTCCGGCAAAAGCACCGGTTGTCGAGCAGGTTGATCCCAACGCAGCAAAAAAAATGAAACTTGAGGAACTTGCAAAACGTCTCGAAAAGGAACAGCGCGCCGTGGGTGCCAAAGAGCGTCAGGGCACAGACAAAAAGACGGCGAACGACGTCTTCAAGCGTCCAAGTGACATTCCCATCAACCCTCTCGGCAAAGATATCCCGAAGGCTCCGTCCGGACTGAGTCAGGCAGGAAGTCTGCAGGGCAGAGTCGGAGCTCAAGTCAAAAACGAGTACGCAATTGCCGCGGCAATGCACATGCGCAGACGCTGGAGTTTGCCGGACGTCATGAGTTTTGAGCCGCGGCTCGAAGTGGTCCTCGGATTCGATATCAACGGAATCGGAAAAATTGTCGGCCGTGTCAGGGTCGTCAAGGGAAGCGGCAACACACGCTTTGACGAGGAAGCCATGAAAGCTCTTGAGGCAGCCGGCCCGTTTCCGGATTTGCCCAAAGAGATGGGACAGCGTTTATCTTTAAGAATGAAGTTTTCACCAAACAGCATTAATTTTTAGGACACCAGAGGTATGAAAATTTTATACAGACGTTGGGTGAAGTTGCTTTGTGTTTTTGTGCTTGTTTTGACACCCGCTGTGAACGAAACTTTCGCTGCTCCGATTAAGTCTGCTCCGGCGGGTGAATCGGTGCAGAACGCGGACGGCGAACTTTTTATTGATGTCGGCCGCGCGGGAACCAGAAAATTTAAAATGGCAATTCCCATGTTCGGAATGGATCCCGGCACGGCCGTCACCGATGCCGACAGAGATTTCGCATCGACCAAGCTGACCGATATTTTCAGTTTTATGGGATCGTTTGATTTTGTTCCTGCGGGCAGCTTTATTGCCAAGGGAAATATTGCCGCCAAACCCGTCCAGTTTGACGAGTGGAGTCCGCTGCAGGTTGAAGGTCTCATCTTGGGCAAGTTTGTACCGAGTTCGTCGATTGGAAAATTCACGCTCGAAATGAGGTTCTTTGATATAAAGCGCCGCAAGCAGATTCACGGCGTGCGGTATTCCGACTTCGAGGCCGCCGATCTTGATCGTGCGCTGCGCAGATTTGCCGACAAATGTATTGAAAAAATGACCGGAGAGAAGGGAATTTTCGCAACTAAAATTGCGTTTGCCGGCACGCGCAAGCCGGGTGAACCCCGACAGATATTTCTTGCCAATCTTGACGGCAGCGGACTGCGGCAAATCACAAACAACGGTTCCATAAACATGAGCCCGTCGTGGTCGCCCGACGGTGCGAAGCTGACCTATACGTCGTTTCGCGACGGAAAAGCCGACATATTTGTTTACAATATGCTGACTCAAAAGACTTCGAAGCTGACCGCCGGATTCGGAAACAATTCCGGTGCCAACTGGCATCCCGACGGACGCAAGATTGCCTTCTCGGGCAGTCACTCCGGTCTGACAAGTATTTTCACGGTGAATTCTCTCGACGGCAGCGAGCGCAAATCTTTTATTTCCGGCAGCGGACTTGAGGTTGAACCGGCTTATTCGCCCGACGGGTCAAAGGTTGCGTTTGTCAGCGGCCGTTTTGGCAATCCGCATCTGTTCATTCGTGATTTGCGCGCTGATGCGGATACAAGAATTACGTTTGCGGGGTGGTATAATTCTTCGCCATCATGGCGCCGCGACGGCAGAAAACTCGCTTTTGCGGGTTATGACAGGGATATCGACCGTTACGATATTTTTATCGTCAATCCTGACGGCAGACAGATGGAACGTTTGACTCTGGATCAGGGAGACAACGAAAAGCCCACGTGGTCGCCTGACGGACGGTTCATTATATTTCAATCCAACCGCGTGCCGCGGGGGCGCGGCAAAGGCAACAATTACAAGCTTTATGTTATGAACAGGGACGGATCGAATACCCGTGTTTTGAGTATTCCTCTGCATGAGGTTGTGATGCCGTCATGGAGCCCGTTTCTCGATAATATCGATTAAGGACAGTGTGTGAGAATAACTCGTGTTTATACAAAAACCGGAGACAACGGAACGACAAGTCTCGCCGACGGGTCGCGCGTTTCCAAAGCAGATCTGAGACTTGAAACATACGGGACTGTTGACGAGCTGAATGCGCTGGTCGGACTTTGCCGAAGTTCGCTGGAGCGTTCGGAGGAGCTCAAGCCGGCTGCGGCAGCTGCGGCTGACCGGTGGCTTGAGGCTGTCCAAAATGACCTGTTCAATTTGGGCGGTGATTTGGCAACACCCGTTGCCTCACGCTGGGAAAATATGATTGTCGTCGGTGAAGTTGAGATAACAAAACTTGAACAGATGATTGACGAACTGCAAACGGCTTTACCCCCGCTGCGCGAATTTGTTTTGCCGGGCGGAACGCGGATTAACGCAGAGCTTCATTTGTGCCGGACTGTTTGCCGGCGGGCAGAACGCATTGCCGTGCAGCTTCAGGAGCATGCGGAGATTAATCCGCAGGCTGTTCCGTTTTTGAACAGGCTTTCGGATTTCTTTTTTGTTGCTTCACGCTGGGTTCAGCATCACGCGGGAAAACCGGAGGTCACGTGGAAAAAGACTGGCGGCCTGAGAGATTTTAAGACGGCTTCGACCACGTCACCGAATACCTGACCGATCCGAAAAGCAAAACACCTTTGTCACCGTGGTTGACCGGTCCGACTCCGACCGGTGTGCCGGTAAAAATGATGTCACCCGCACATACCGGAAAAAACTGCGAGGCATAGGCAAGACATTCTGCCGGTGAGTGGCTCATCTGGTTTCCCGCGGCCCGCTGAACGATTTTGTCGTTTACGGCAAGTGTGAACGGTTCTGCGAGGTAGTTCGGAAGATCGGAAATTCTGATCCACGGTCCGATGACGGCAGCGTCACGAAACACTTTTCCGGTTGTCCACGGTGAGCCCTTTTTTTTGGCCTCGGATTGCAGATCGCGCAGCGTCATATCAAGGCCGACCGTGACAGCACCGATTGCACGCTCGGCTTCTTCCGTGCTCATGCGGTAGCCGTCACGGTCAATCCGGAAGACCAGTTCAACTTCGTGATGGATTTGGCTTGAGTGCGCAGGAAGGGTCAGATTCAGGTGCTCGTCGGTTGCATGGGCCGACACGAGAACGCTTGGCGGCTTGATGAACAGAACCGGTTTTTCCGGATGAACGTCGCCCAGTTCGGCGGCGTGGTCGGCATAATTCTTCCCGATGCAGATGATTTTGTCCATGCTCACCCTTTCGAATAGCAGGGGTCGGTTCAGGCGCCCCTACTCTAGTTATGTCGGAATCTGTTGTCCAGTCATCATCTCTGACATTACGACGCTTTGTCGTTGAAAAGTTCACGCAAAAATGCGACCAAAGTCTGGCTCATAAAACAACTGACGCAGGACGGCTTCATGCAGAATCGCAACAACAGAGGCAATACCTACAGACCCAAGCCGCCGCGCGGACCGGTAAAACTCTCTTTTGGTGTCATTCCGTCCCCGTCCTCTGCACAAACCGACCTGCACAGGGTGCACCCGCCGGTCAGAAAACCTGAAGAGCCTGTTTTTGTCAGGCAGGATATTGTCGGGACGCTGAAATTAAAGGGTGTAAAATATGAAGTTTCCGATCCGCTGCCTGCCGATTTTGTTGAACGCATTCAAAAAAATCTCAAGAAAATTTATTTGGCCGGTTTGACGTCGTCGGGACGCTCGCAAATTGATTATTCGGACGGCGAGCTGAAAGTCTCTTTTCCTTACGAGCAGGCGGCCGTTGATCGCATGAAGGGGCTTGATCGCAATGAGCGGGCTTGGGATCCCGATCAAAAATTATGGCGCGTTTTTGTCGGAACATTTGATGATGTGTTCGACATTCTCGGACGCGGTTTCAAGCTGACCGAGGCGGCCTATGCTGCGTTGAACGAATTTATACTTACACCTTATTATGCGCATATCGGCCGCGGAAAACTCGGCAAAATTGTTGTTCGTGAGAGCTGGTTTGAAGATCTCGGCCATCTGACCCCGAGTTCGGTTAAATTCGGCAGTTCGGTTTTTCATCTGGAAAAGCTTCCGCTTGAGAGTTTTGACGAAGAGCTCCAACGTGAGGTTGGTTCATGGCGGACGGCCATGGGTGTATTTCCTTTCGGCCGCAAGCCGTATCTGCATCAGCGTTCCGGAATTGAGTTTCTTCTCGTCAACAGGCAAGCCGCACTTCTTGATGAAATGGGATGCGGTAAGACTTTTCAAATTGCTTCGGCGCTCGGAATTTTATTTCAGCAAAAAGAGATTAATTGCGCCCTGATTGTTGTGCCCATGTCTTTGCTCAAAACATGGCAGGAAGAACTTAAGCTCGCCGTTAGCGAGCAGTTTACCGTTGTGCACGGAACTCCTGCGCAGCGGGCCAAGGCTTTCAACAGTTCAAACCCGATTCTTCTCGTTCATTATGAAGGTCTGCGTCTCGAAGAGGAGCGATTCCGCGAGTGGATGAACGGCAAGCGCTGTGCTCTTATTTTTGATGAAAGCCAGCGTATCAAAAATCTGCAGGCACAAACGACGATGGCGGCCGTGCGTATACGGCCGCATGCCGAGCGCTGCATCATTGCCACAGGGACTCCGATTGCCAACCGGCCCGTCGATCTTTTTTCCCAGTATCTCGTCATGGATCAGGGAGAAACTTTCGGGCAAAGGTTTCCGGCGTTCAAAAATACCTTTTGCGAGATGGAAATTCAGAAGATCAACGTGGGCCGCAAGACGATCCGCGTTGAAAAATTTGTAGGCACACGCAATCCGGACGAACTGCAGGCAAGAATTCTGCGCACCAGTCTGCGCAGGCTTAAATCCGAGGTTTTGGATCTGCCGCCGATTCTTTTCAAGGATTTTGTCGTCGAGCTCAAGGCCGAGCAGAAGCACATGTATGCTCAAATGCGCGATCATCTGCGACTTGAAATCAGCGGTTTGTCCGAAAAGGAAATCGCAGCCGACGCAGCAAACATTGTTGTCAAACTGCTCCGCCTTTCACAGATCGCTTCCAATCCGGTCATGCTTGATCCGCAATACAAAGGCTCGGCTGCGAAACAAAGCGAACTTGATGACCTGCTTGACGACCTGTTTTCCGACGATACCAAAAAAGTTATTTTATGGTCACATTATGTGGATAACGTGCGGAGGCTTGTCGACAAATACGGAGAAAAGTTCGGCGCGGCCGGCCATACCGGTGAAATGGACGTCGCAGAACGGCAGGAGAGTGTAAAGAGGTTTCAGGATGATCCCGCGTGCCGTTTGTTTATTGCAACTCCGCAGTCTGCCAAGGAAGGTTTAACCCTGCTGCCGCGTGACGGGAAGATGGTTGCCGACACGATGATCTATCTGGATTTGAGTTTTGACAGCGGTTCGTACGTTCAGTCTCAGGCTCGTTTCCATCGTATCGGCCAGCAGGCCGTGCGATGTCTGGTCATTCATCTGATTGCCGAAGGTACGGTTGATGAGTACATTCGCAGAACCGTACTGGAAAAACTGAAAACCGCCACACAGGTCCTCGATGAGGGACTTGGCGCGGGCACGGTTGCCCAGAATATTATTCAGGGCGGTGCGCAAATGAGCAAAAAAGAATTGCTCAGTCTTTTGGGTTGATTCAAATCAGAAACATGAACCGGATGTGCAATTGAGAAACAGTTCGCATCCGTCAATGATTCCGTCGCCGGCGACGGCAGATGCTGCGCCGGTGGCATTGATTGTTTCGTTCAGACAGGACGGCAAAGTGAACGTTCCGATTTTTTGCGTGGCCGGAATTGTGCAACCCTTGTCGGCCGCAGTTTTGAGTTTGCTGACTTGCTGACTGACCGAATTGAGACTGTCTTTGCCCTCGGAACTTGGAAAACATTCACTGATTGTTCCAATGGCGTCTGCGAAACTCGTGGCAATTGTACCCAGACTGCTGATGGATGACGAGAGCTCCGCCGCGGCGGTGTTGATAGTGTCTGCCGAAGCACTGCAACCCGACCCGCTGCCGCTTCCGAGCCGCGCGGGCAGTGCCGTAAGTGTCGACTGCAAAGTCGTGACTGCCGATTGAAGGTTTTTAATTGTCGGCAGGGTGTAAATTGCAGAGGTTAGACAGCGTTGAAAAAGAAGTCGGGATGCTCCCTTGTCCGGAGCCGATTCGAGTATATCAATTGACTTTTTGAGCGTAGCCAGCTGGGTTGTTGTGAAGGTCGGCAAAACCGCACTCATCGCATCAAAGACGTTGTTTCCGGCGGATGTACCGGCCGATGAGGCCGTGCCGGAAGATTTTTCGATCGTGCTGACTATCAAATCGAAAAGTCCCACACCCGCCTGACTGGCGAGAGCAATTGAGTAGAGGCTGGCGTTGTCATTCGATTTTTCTTTTGTCCAGAGTTTTTCTGCCGATTCTGCAGCCGAGTCGTAATTTCCCTGATTGAGTTGCAGGAGGGTTTCTTCCCGCAGTGCCTGAGTGGTTTCCTTTGAGGACAGCGGGCGATAAAGACTTGTGCCGCAGGCCACTGCGCCAATCGCAAAAACAACCAATCCTGCGGCCGGAATCGCCCGTGATTTTTTCATGAGGAGCTCACTTTTTTCACGGGTGCGTTGCCCGTGAACATGTTGTAGTTGCGTGTAGCGTTGGGATAGAGCTTCACGAAATTCTGGATTTGATGCTGAAGTCCCATAAAATACATCATGCGTGCCAGTGCTTCGGCCGCAAGATCTTTGAACGTCTCGTCGTGCTGCATTGAATCGAGCAGTCGGGCAGCTTCGTCGACCTGTTCAAGCTCGATATAAAGCGTGACCTGATCCCAAAATTTAAATGAAAGTTCCGGATGAAGGCTTTGGATGCGCTGATAACATTTCAGCGTATTAAAATACAAAGCGTTCTTTTTCAGAAACTCTGCGTATTCCGACAAAACGCGCAGATCGCGCGGACGATCCCTGAGCAGCTGCCGGAACCGTTCATTTGCCTTGGCCATGTTGCCCATCGCCATTTCAAGTCTCAGGATTGCAATATCTGCGTGTCTTCTGAACTGCGGCACTTCCCTCAGTCTCAGAAGTTGCTGTTCTGAGCTTGTGTAGTGTCCTTGCAGCATGGCTTTTGAGATCTGATGGGCCAAACGGACCGCAGGGTCATTGGGCTGAGGAGTAACGGCTTTGACAATTTTCTCCGCGTTGGCGGCTTGAAGCGGCTTTTTTATCAAACCGGCCGCACCGAGACTCTGGTAGAATGAATCGAACAGCTGATTATCGGACGGAGCAGTAAAGACAATCGGAATGAGCTGATGGCCGAGAACTTTGTAGATGCCCTCAAAGTGCTGCATTCCGTCATTGACCCCGTCGGTGTGGTCGATGAACACCAATGGCCAGTGACTTGTGTGTATCAAATTTGAAATTTCGATCGGATTGGTTGTGCAAACTGTTTGCCGGAATCCCAGTTTAAAAAGGAATTCCCTCAGGATTTGAACGAATCCCGTTGCCCGTTCCTCTGCAAAAATGACTGCGCGGGGCTGCAATGACACTGACTTACCGACTCCCAATCAAAATTTCGAGGCTTCTCTAGAGCATTGTATTTCGAAACCTTTTTAAAAGGGGGGAAATATTTTGACAGGCGGCCATTTGACTGGCGCCCTGCAGACTCGATCCACGCTCCGAAAGTGCCGATACCCTCTACGGAGGCACTGATGGAACGCGGCGATCGTCTGAAAATCTTTATCTCAGCCGGCTTTTGTGCCGGACTTGCTCCGGTTCAGGGGTCGGCGCAGGAGTTGTTGCCGCCCGTGAGAGACCCCTCCGGCGTGCGGTCGTGGGGGCTTGGCATTCCGCCGGTGGCGCTTTCAGGTTTATCCCATGGGGAAACTCCTCTTGATAATCCTGCATGGGTTGGCGAGGAGGGAAAGGCCAAAAGCACGGGATTGCTGAGGGGACTGTGGTTTCCGTCAATGACTCTTGGCGCCAACGGGACGACTAAGGCGCTGGCCAAAGCCTATTTTTCCGGAGAATCATCCGCACAGAGCAGAATCGAAAATTTTCTTAAGGCTTCGAAAAACGAGCAGACTCCATACGGTTCATTTTCGATGCGTCCGTCGGTCACCTTGGGGCTTCTGCAATGGGCTGGTTTTACGCGTGTGCGCGTCGAAGGCTATGTCTGGCAACCGACGGCAACCGAACTTTCACCGTCGGCCGGAATCGACGAAATCACGGGAGCGGCGACAGGGGTTCAGTCTGCCGCAGATACCGGAGACAAACTCGATGTTCGGGCAAACATCGAGCGCGGAACCAGTCTGTCCGTTTCAGTGCCCTACAAGAACACGGGAGTTCATTTGGGGGTGACGGTCCGACCGACGTGGCGCAGCGATTATTTTGGCAGTGTCAGTCTCTCTGAACCTCTCGTTGCTGAATCAGCAGGACAATTGAAGGCAAAATTTAATGAAACGCGCGGCGTTCCAATTGATGCCGGCGTTGCAGTCCGGCTTCAGAAAATTCAAATGAAGCCTATTTTCGGTTTAAAACTTGAGGACGTCAGTGACACCCGATTCAATGCGGTCAATTCTTCGCATCAAACTCTTGTTCAAAAATCGAATTTGTCAGCCGGTGTGTCGGGTTGGCTGATTCAGTCCCCCAAATTCGGGACTCAATGCACGGTTGCCGGCAGTCACTTGAACGATGGCCGGCTTGAATGGGCAGGCAAATGGGGCGGAGCCTGTGAGATTCACCTCGGAGGCCAGCTCCAAAACGACCTCATCTATGGCGCTCCGGTTCTTTTGCGGGTGGGTATGACGCAGGACGGAGTCGCATACGGCGTCAATTGGGATATGCCGTTCGCGCTTCTTGAAATGGGCAGCGGTCCTGCCCGCGTCACCGGTCCGGCCGGATATTCGACACGTTCCGACAGGCGCTATTTCATGCGTTTGACTGTCGATGCAAATCAACCCTGAATTGCATCGACGGAGGGCTTGGAGTATGGCTCGGGAGTCGTTTGAATACCTGTGATCCTGCGGACGTGGCGAAATTGGTAGACGCACTGGTCTTAGAAGCCAGCGCCGAGAGGCATGTGAGTTCGAGTCTCACCGTCCGCACCAGAAATTTTCATTCAGGACAATTTTGTTTTTCCCGCCGGATTCGAGAGAAGACTTCTCTTGAACGTCACCAGCGCGCTGTCGAAAATCGGCTGGTGGGGAGCATCGCAAATTTGTCTGTAGCCCATCAGAATGCAGGCTGCTTTGCGGAGAATGTCTTCGTTGGCCTGAGCATCCTGCGTTCCCCGTTGACCTGCTGCAATGTTGGACTCGGTCGCAATTGACGTCAGAAGCCTGCCGGTTCGCAATTCTGCGGTGCGGTAGGTCTCTTTCTCGCGGTAAGTAATGACGGCTTCGTCAACACTCGCTGCGTCGGCTTTGCTGATGTGCAGCTGGAGATCGGTCGGTCCGTCGCCTCTGAAGCACAGCCAGTCGTTTGTGTCATAGGGCGGTTTGAGAACATTCTTGTCGAGCATGTTGAGGTGCTCGCCCATCCGCATGAATTCGATGAAACGACGCAGGAAAATCAAAACGCTGGCCGTGTCATGACAAAAGGCGTAGCCCAAGCGGTGTTTTCCTTCGAAAACACGGATAGCGCGGCCGGTTGTTCCGACACCAAGCATCATGATGTCGACTTCACTTGAGCGCGGAAGAGTTTCACACAAAGCTTCATGCTCGGGTTTGTCGATGGCAACGGAAAATCCGCCGTAGCTGATGTCCATCATGGGCAGCACAATCGATTTTTCAAAAACAACATGACCGCAATTGGACTCTTGAACGAGCGCGTAACGTTGCGAAACTCTGCGTTCAGACAACTTGGGTGCAGCCATGTGATTCAACTCCCGCCAATGAGCGTTTGCAGCACCTCAGGTTGGTGCCGATTCTGCTATTCTCGGAGTTTATCACCGGCCGCTTTGCTGCTCACCCTGAGAGTGTCAAGAACGCACCTCTCAGGGCGCAAACAATCGGAGAGGCGATTATTGCTGGGGAATTTCGGGAATTTCATAATCCGATGAAATTAAAGTTTGACTGTTCCATGCGGCATAACACACTTCGTCGCGCAGCGTGCCCACAAATGCCCCTTCAGCCTGCCGGATTCTGCACAGGGAAGCCAACTCTGCGTCATGGACGGTTTGCTGCTGAAAGTCTGTCGGGTCGCCAAACGATTGAATCGGGGAACGCAAGACTCTGCGATTCGAAATGTGCCGCCAAACAGGAAAATCACTTCCGCCCAGCAAATCGAAGCCAATGGTGACGCCATGCGCCCTGTTCAGATACGGCGAGTAATAGTTGCAGTTGCCGTTGAAGAAACTGCCGTAAGCCCAAAGCGGACCGTCTGAAATTCTGCAGATGCTGAGCGGAGTTCTGCCGGTGTCGACAGACATCCACCACCCGCCGTTCCACAGACTTCCCGCCGGTGAAATAAACCCCGGTCCGGGCCCGATATGCGCCGGCGAATATCTCCGCCAATAAAGTGAATTTGCGTGAGCCTCGGGAGACGCAATAACCAGCAGAGCCGCACATGCCAGACTGCCGCCGCACCATCGCCGCGCCTGTGCGGATATTTTTTTAAAATTCATTGACTCGTCCTCCTTTTTTTAACTTTTGCCGTCGGCAAGAGTTCTGCGCTGAGGACGAAAATTGGGGTAGACCAGCGTGAAGTATGATCTCTTCAGCAGTAAATTTTATTGAAAGCTGTAGCCTGCGGAAGAATTCTCCCGTGAGCTGAGACAGCGGCCAATGGCGAGCTGGCAGCTTGTCAGATCTTCTTCAAGACGTCCGGTCGTGGGGAATTTTTTGAGTGCGTTGAAATTCTTTATTGAAAGACCCTGCTGGGTAAAACAGCGCGCCAGAAAAGCGCGGACGGTGCGTCTGTTGCCGTCAACGAAGGGACGAATTGTCATAAGCCGCAGCCAAAGTTTGGCGCTCGCTTTGATCAGTTTCGGAGCTGCCGGATCGGTATCGAGAACTTTATAAAACTCAAGAAGGCTTTGCTTGAGTTCCTGAACAACCGATTCGCCCGACGGGGATCTGTAGCACCATCCGCGACAATCCGCAGAAGAAACGGCCCGTGTGCGCACCGAAGGCACACCTTTAAGGCCGCGAATCCGGCCGTTC
>RFOM01000190.1 GCA_009926615.1 Pseudomonadota bacterium | reverse complement strand
AATAAATATATAACACAAACCAGAGCAAACAAATCAGAGCAAATATTTACAGTGTGAAAAGACGACGACGGGGAATCGGATTGAGGGGTTAAGGTCCGGACGCAGAGTTAAAAAGTGATTTAAGGGCCAATGGAAAATACAGGCTGCCGCGCCGAGTGGGCCCACAAGCCCGGGGAGCATGTCTTCAGGAGCGGGGGCCAGTGGGCCGCGCGCGACGGCCTCGGGGTGTGATGCCCTGGCAATCCTCCAGGACCCGGATCTGCGGAGGAGTGTGATTCTTAGGCGCCATGACGAGTTCGTAAACTTTGGACTGCGCGTGCTGGAGCTCGAAGACGAGCGCAGGCTCTCTGGGCAGGAGAGCTTGTGGCCGGCGTACGTGGAGTTCATAGACGCGCAACTGCAGGCCGCGCTCGGCGCGCGCGCGAGCGAGCACAAGCGCAAAACCGCGAAACAAGATGTCGCGGCCGCACTCGCTGCGGTGCGGGCCGAGGCGTAGTCGACTCTGGCGAGGTGTATTCAATAAAAAGACGTTATCATCGATCGACGACACGCTAAAGCAGCTACGTGTCCGTCAGCTCCACGTGAAGCCCATGCACGCGTGGCGGTGCGCGTCGTGGTGCGCGTCGATACAGCGGGTTGTGTTCCTCGCGTTGTGCTCAAAGAGCGACCGTGAGTCGATCGAGGCGCCGAGCTGGCCCGGGGCGGGCGCGTACAGGACAACGCCGGCGTTTGGGACGCACGGCGCGGCGGAGACGAGCGCCAGCGACTTCAGCGCAGCGTCCACCAGGCGCGCGACACTGGCGTTGAACAGCAGTTCGGGCGGCACACGGCGCTGGAGACAGTCGAGAAGCGCCCTGCAGGCCCTGGTGAGCGGCTTGTGTGGTGCGGCTTCGCCGTCGGCGAACACAACGAGCGCGGCCTCTCGGTGCGTGGCCTTCCAGACCCGCAGCGCGTTCACCAGGAAGTCGAAATCCTCGAGCCTCGGAATGGTCCCGCGCGGGGCGAAGTACAGCGCGAGGCGCCTGGCGCACGTCCTGCGCTTGGCAGGGCCTTCCTCGGAGGCTGTGTGATTTTGCCGGACGCGGGCCAGCAGTGCGAGCGATTGCGCCGAAAGCGGAAGCGCGGGCAGGCGCGCGGGGGCGCGGTACCAAAGGAGGATGCAATGGAGCACGAGCATCACGACGCCGTGAAGCACGAGCATGCAAAAGAAGAACTTGAGACTGGTCAGTGGCGCGACTGGTCGAGACTCTGAGGATTGCGCCTGGCTGTCTGCGGGGCGGCTCCTGTCGTGCGCGCGCCGCTGGTGTATCAACGCGTTCGACGACTGCTCGCTGTACGCGGAAGCATGCATTCGCGAAGCGGCCGCGGCGCAGGCGCAGGCGCGCGTGGCCGATGTGCACGCGACGCGATCGCGTCGCGGCTTCGGGTGCAACCGCGACAGTTGTTCGAAAAAATAAGTTTCGAAAATGTAACTGTTCCGAGAAGGAGATGGTTCTCCGTGAAAATCCCTGGCGATCTTGGGCTTCGCGGCTTTTTGCCCGTCGAGTATTGTCGGCGCGCTCATAAGCCCGTCCGCGATGCCGCGCGAGGAAGCGAATGACTCGCCCGGGGCGCAGCGCACGCTCACAGACCTGTGGAGCATGAACCTGAACCCGATCCGAGAGGCCGTGGCGCAGCTGCGCACGCCTGCGGAGCGGGCGGAGTCAAGCGCCGGGGCGCCGCTGGCGGAGGCGCGGTTCAACGAACACGGGGAGGCGCGCAGCGCGCACGGGGGCGTCCATGCCTTCGCACGGGC
>RFOM01000189.1 GCA_009926615.1 Pseudomonadota bacterium | reverse complement strand
GTCCTAACTTGAGAGGTGAAATATGAACATCACAGCAAAAACCAGATTCGGTCTGAAAGCGCTCATGGACATTGCCTATCATCACCGCGTCGGACCTGTTCAGCGCAGGCACATTGCAGTACGTCAGGGCATTCCCACGGATTATATGGACCAGATTCTCATGCGCCTGCGCAACGGCGGTCTGATTCAGAGTTTGCGCGGTCGCGAGGGGGGATATCATCTTGCTCTCGAGCCTGATGAGATTACAGTCTGGGATGTTGTCACTTCGGTCGAAGACGAGCCGTACAGCGTGAACGGTTACACTCCGGAAGAGAATCTTGCCTACGCAACCGAGTGCATCACTGAACCGGCATGGAGCGCGGTTTCTGACTCAATTGTTCAACAGCTCAAGAATTGCACATTGGCGAAAATGCTGAGCGAAGCTGAGGGACGGATTCTTGCCAAGGGGCTTGATCCGGTTGACCTTATGGAATCGCGTCCCAAGAACGGTACTCAAAACCATATCCGGAACGTTGTCGGGCTGCCGCACAATTCCTAATCCGTCGATTTTCCCGAAGAGTTCCTCCTTTTTGAGACCCCCTCCGTTCCCGTCAATACGGGTTGCGGGGGGGGAATGCTTTTGATACCTGCCGGAACGTGCTTTGTTTTGCGTCTGGACGTGTTCGGAGAATGGCAGGCAGAATGCCTGCGGAGAATGTATGAAACCACTCGGTCGAGAACTCAGGCTGGAATTTCCGATTTTTGCGCACAATCTGCGGCAGCTCACGGACGGCCGGATACTTCCTCTGTGCTATCTCGATTCCGCTGTTTCAACACAAAAACCTCAGAGTGTGATCGATGCCATGAGCAGCTTCATGGCGCGCGACTACGGGTCAGTTCACCGCGGTGCTTATCAGTTGTCGATTCGCGCGAGCGAAAAATATGAAGCCGCACGCGAGCGTGTTGCGCAGTTTGTCGGACGGGGAATCAAATCGTCGCAGGTTGTTTTTACCCGCGGAGCCACCGAGTCACTCAATATTCTTGCCAACGGAATCAGCACTCTGCGCCTTACCGGAGAGAGCCGGATTGTCATTCCGGCAATTGAACACCATGCGAATTTTGTGCCTTGGCAACAGGCGGCGCTGAGAGCTGACTGTGAGCTGGCGTATTTACCGCTTGCGGGCAAGAGTGCGGGTGATTTGAAGCTGGACTTGAAAGCTGCGGCCAAACTGATCACGCCCAACACCGCTGTTGTTGCTCTCGCACACGTCGGCAACGTGCTCGGTCAGGTCAATCCTGTTCGTGAAATTGCCGAAATTGCCAAAAAGGTTGGGGCACTTGTTGTATTGGACTGCGCGCAGAGTTTGAGCAGTTTTGAAGAAAATCCTTTTGACTTGGGTGTCGATGCCATTGCGTTTAGCGCTCATAAACTCTACGGCCCCACCGGAATCGGAGTTCTTGTTGCGCGCCCTGAACTTCTTGAAGCCATGCCGCCGTTGATGACCGGCGGCGGAATGATCAGCGGAGTCACTCTTGAGGAGTCGATCTGGGCAAGCGGAGTCGCAAAGTTTGAAGCCGGTACTCCGCCTATTACAGAAGCCATTGGACTGGCGGCGGCGCTCGATTGGCTTGACGGTGTCGGCAGGGCCAGAATTCACAAGCATTCTGCACGTCTGGCTGCACTGTTTGCGGAAAAGCTGTCCGCGGTGCGCGGGATTCAGCTTTTTTACCCTTCGACCGGACAGGAGACGCTTGTCTCGTTCAGACACGAAGCAATCCATGCGCATGATCTTGCGACAATTCTGGATGCGAGCAACGTAGCAATGCGGGCGGGACACCAC
>RFOM01000188.1 GCA_009926615.1 Pseudomonadota bacterium | reverse complement strand
AAGTGCGCGCTCATTCGCGCTTTCAACCGCTTTCAATTGGGCGACTTCTTTTTCACGCCGCAACGTGTTGATTTTTTGCCCCAGAGCCAAAGACAAAAGGACAACTTCGGCGGCTGAGCCAAAAAGAATTCCGTTTTGAGTAAAAAAACTGTGCGGATACAATCCAAACTGCCCAAAGCTGAAGACCAGTCCGCCGATAATCAAAAACCCCCACGCCAGCAGGAAAAGATATGCAGATAAATCCCCCCGAAGCGCACGCGGAACCGCGGCAGACAGTACAACCGCAAGTGCGGCGATTTGAACGGCAAAGCCCGCCACAACAATCGAAACGTCATAAATGAAAACTGAAAGAAGAAATTGGAACACAATAAAAGCAATCAAGGAGCGGATAATCAAAGCGTATCGCCGGGAGCTGTTTTGAATAAGCAAAAATGAATCTGCAAAAAGCACGGAAAACAGAAGTCCGAGAGGTGCAACCGCAGGCAAATGTCGCTGGCCCCAAATCGGAGATTCAGGCCAAAAGAAATGATTTGTCGCACCCATCAAGCCTGCAAAGCAAAATCCGTGAAAGAAGATGATTGATAAAACATACCAAAGATATGAGCGGTCGCGGACGAAGAAAAATAAGATGAAATTATAAATGGCCATTACGCCGATAACACCCAGATAGAGACCAAAAACAAGGTTTTCCCTGAATTGATGACTCGAAAATTCATTCCCGCCGCGAACGACGGGAAGATACGATTGCTGAATGGCGGCGGACCGGATTAAATACGTCTTGGTCTGATGAATTGGAATCTTCAGAGAAAATACGACATCCCTGTCTGAGACCTGTTTTTGACTTGAACCAACAGTCACTCCGGAATATCCCGTTATCGCGGCCTCGCCCTTGGAATTGATTTCATATGCGCGCGCAAAATCGACCAACGGATTACCCAAGGAGAGAAATATGATCTTCTCAACGTTGGATGAATTTGAAAGGTGCAAGCGAAACCAATGTGTGCCATTGCGAAAACCTAGATTGACAGCGCCTGAAGAGACAGGTGTGAATTTTTTGTGACCCTCAGAAAGGAAATCGTTGACGCTCGATGTTGATTCAGGGTCGAAATACGATTCGACGCATGGACTAACCTGATGTGTATGACTCAATTGGGAGACGTCTAAAACACCATTCGTGCAGACATCGCTCGCTAAAGCGGGATTTTCAAATAGGGAAAGAACGCCGACTGCTAAAAGAGAAGCAGTCCGCCCGCCGAAAAAATTCAGCGTTAAATTGATCATCCTGACCTTGCCGAGGAAATGAGCGAAAATCAGAGAATTCTCCCCTTTTAGTCCACGCCTGTTAATATATCGGTCGAGATTCCGGCTGCTTAAGCAAATAAACAGATTTCAAAATTTCTTAAATCCTCAAGATCTTTCGCATTTTGGCCAACCCTGACAAATAAATCGCGTGGCTATGGCTGATGAGGAAACGCAGGCTGCAGAGTTGGCAAAAAATTCGAACTGACTTCGCAGGATTGTGGAAAAGCATTGTCAGCAGTGCCAAAACGCTGAAGTTCGTCCTTGTCCTTGTCTTATGGAACTGTACATCCTTTTCCGAGCTTATGCTGACCGATGTTTAAAATTCTGTGACTTCCGGTTTGGCCTTTGTTCCCATCGCAAAAATGCCCGTGTACTGCGCGACGAAGGCTGCATTAAGATCTTTTACTATGTCCTTGCGCGAGCAACTCTCGGGAACTTCCATCCGAGTGGTTGAAATTATTCCACCTGCCGTAAATACAGACCTAGGAGGAGCCGGTCTCCACACTTTTGGAGTACCGGCAGATGAATTTTCAAAAGC
>RFOM01000187.1 GCA_009926615.1 Pseudomonadota bacterium | reverse complement strand
CCAAGGTGCATCTGCAGCGACAGCACCCATGACATCGTTTGCCGCTCTGGACCTGATATAAACATAACCGCCTGTGGTTTTGGCTTTGAATTGACCGTAGTGCTTGAAAAAAAGTGAACGCTGTTCTTCTTCATCGGCTTTGTCACCCGCATTGTACGTTGACACACTTTCAGTAGAAAAGATTGTCGGCGTTTTGAGGACACTCGACGTCTTTGAACAGCCGATTCCGCCCGATCTCTTTCCGGGAGCACAGGAGAGCAGGGCAAGCGCAGGGCCGGTGATATACAAGGCAAAAAGTGAAGTCTTCATGATACAAAACTCTCCTCGTTCTGTATCGCCCGAAATACCAAATTCTTCAGAACCTCTTTTTAAAGTGCCGGAATTTGTTTTAAAATTTTAATGCTACTTACAGACATTGCCGGCCGATGCGACGGGTGTTCCGCCTCCGCCGCCGCTCGGCGGCAGTGAGTCGTCGGTGTCGGGTCCGGCGACAGGAATCGCAGCCACTGCCGCGCCGCCCGAGGTCGGTTCACCGTTGACAGTCGACAGCGCAAACATCGGTATACCGTCGAGCGTGAAGATTGAACCGCTGTCGCCTTTTTGGAGAGTGGCTTGTGTCGGAATTCTCGCAATGGTGTCTATTGCCGTATCCACAGTCGGTTTGTCGAACACGACGACGTACGAGTTGGGGTCCGTCGGGTTGAAGTTGTCGCCGTAGGGGCCGGCCAGAGGGGCGGCATCGAGGAATGTATTGAGCTGGTTTTTGGTTGTCCAAAAGCGGAGGAAGCGTCCGCCCATGTTGCCGCCCGTGTTCCATGAGTCAATAAAAATCGGGCGTGGATCTGAGCTTGAGTCTAAAGTGAATGTAGCGAATTGATCGAGACCGATGATATTGTTGATCGGAAGCTTGAGAAATGCCCGCCGCAAGTCCATGTTTTCAGGCAGGGGAAGTGCTGTCACGGCACGATCCTGCACGATGTAGTTGGAATGGAGATCAAGAAAATTGATCGGGTTCAGGAGTTGTTTGAATGTCGGGAAATCATCAAAGTCGGAGGTAACTCCACCTCCGCCGATAATATCTGAGGTGGGAGAGGAAGTGTTTGCTGAATCATTGGCGGCGAAAAAGTCCTTCCAAACAGCCAAGGCACCGTCGACCTTTTTTTGAGCTTTGACGTAGCGTGAACTGCTGCCGAGAAAGTTGCTGGGGCTGAGGGAAGCGCTACTTAATGTAAGTCCGTCGGCGACAGTCCCAAGAGCAGTTTGAACATCCGTTTTTGCGCTGCAAATGCCGCTGGTGCCGGATCCGCAGCCCAAAATATCCGAGGGCATCGCAGATAAATTGCCGACCATATTGTAACGGGTAAAAGAGCGCAGCCGCTCGCGGCTCATCTGTCGAAAGTATTGTAAATTTTGAGGCGTATTGATTGGCACTTCGTAGCAGTCCGGTGCAGCGACGCCCTCGCAAGAAAGCTTAATTGTGTGCACCTTTGGATATGGAAAGACTGGGTTCGCTTCAAGTGCATTGCAATCGGAACCTGAGGGTGTTGGACTAGAGGGAAATAGTTGAACACAGCTTGGTTTAAACGTTTGGGCAAGGAACATCCGAAATCCGGGGTCAGTCGCATAATTTTTCCAAGGACTCGCGATCGGAAGGCTTGTGGCGGACGCCAAATCAGGCCCGTCATTTTCAATTTTTTTAATTTGGGTGACCCACTTGTCGCGCATATTTTTGAGCAGAGTCTCCTGCTCTGCGGGCAGGCCGCCGAACGTGACATCATGCACAACCATGTCATGGTAGGTTGCGCAGGTGTATTGTTTTGCGTTGTCTCCTTCGGATGCTTTCGGCGGAAGCATGCAGCTTTGCTTTGGT
>RFOM01000186.1 GCA_009926615.1 Pseudomonadota bacterium | reverse complement strand
TGGCAGCCGGAGGTCAACCGATTCAAGCGAACGATAGGGGTGTCGCCAATAGTCTCAACAACATTTTGATAAATTTTTCCTCTTGTCATGGACCCTCACTCCTTCGCATTTTATTGAGCTGTTGAAAGCGTGTTTCCAAAAAAACAGGTAAGCGACCTGAATGTCGCCACCAATTTAATCAATAACAATTCAATATAACAAGTCAGTCCAAATCGATCTGGCTGTCACCGCTGACTTCACCCCTTGCACGGCTCTTGACTCATGATTCACGCCCCTGTTTGCAGGATAAATGAAACACTATCATTGAGCACATCTTCAGCAGGAAGAAGTCCGTCGATCTTCAAAACATAACCACCGTTGTCCTTGAACCTTTTTAAAAATTCAATTTGCGAACTCTTGTTTCGACCGGGCATCAGACCGCTGTCATAGTGCCTCGCCCATTCAATGAATCCTTCATGCGTTTCATGCATGTCGCCACCCTTTAAGATACGGCTGCCGAATCTTCCCAGTTCCCTTTTTCGGAGTCTTTCTTCACGCTCTTTCCAAGGTACATGAAGAAACAAAACGTGACTGAAAGCATTCAAAACATCCTGCTCCGGCAATCCCCAATTCAAAACGTCACCCGACAATACAAACCGGTCCTTTAAAATAAAATCATAAAACAGAGAGTGCAGGTTTTCGGCCGGCCTTGAAGATGTGAAGGGCGGGTCGGTGTCTTCCCAAAAAAAGTTATCTGAGTCTGCATGTGCAATTTTCAATTGCCGTGAAAGTCCGAGACCCAGAGTTGATGTACCGGTTCCACTCGCACCCACGACAAATATTTTCATATCATACCCGTTCATCAGTGACTTTTTCTTAGTTTATTTACAAAACGCACCAAAAAGAACAGCTCAAGTGCGTCAATTCGATGAAACTTTCGAAACTTGATTCAAATTGCGTTGGTTATTTCCATAATTTCAGGATATCTTCCAGCCCGACCGGCATCATTAAAATGAACATTAATTGCGGGAGACAAACCATGAGCACGCTCTTTGAATCAACCCAGCTCGCCAATCTCAAGCTGAAAAACCGTGTTGTCATGTGTCCGCTCACCCGTTGCCGAGCGCTGAACAATACACCAAACCCGCTCATGGCAAAATACTACGAGCAGCGCTCGTGCGCCGGACTGATTGTCTCCGAAGGAACTTCACCATCACCCAATGGGCTTGGATACGCTCGTATTCCGGGGCTCTTTAATCATACTCATGTTGAGGGCTGGAAGTTCACAACTCAGGCGGTGCATAAACACGGAAGTCGAATTTTTGTGCAGCTGATGCATTGCGGACGCGTCGGTCATCCGCTCAACCTGCCCGCGGGCGCGCGTGTTTTGGCGCCCTCTGCAATTGCAGCTCCCGGCACAATGTGGACGGATGATAAAGGGCCGCAAGAGTTTCCGGTGCCCCGTGAAATGACGGAAAATGACATCAAAATTGCGATTGGCGAATATGCTCATGCATGCAAGCTTGCCGTTGAGGCAGGGTTCGACGGCATCGAATTGCATGGCGCCAATGGTTACCTCATCGATCAATTTCTGAATACAGCATCGAATCATCGGAACGATGCTTGGGGAGGGTCAGTCAAACATCGCGCTCACTTTGCCCTTGAAGTTGTCAAGGCCGCGGTGGCTGCTGTCGGTCATTCCAAAGTCGGCATCCGATTGTCACCTTATGGCGTGTTCAACGGCATGAGTCCGGATGCAGACATGGATCAGCTCTACATACACTTGGCAAAAGAGTTGAGTGCATTGCGCATTGCCTATATCCATCTGGTTGATCACAGCTCAATGGGAGCACCCAGGGTGAGCGATGAGCTGAAATCTGCTCTTCGCAAAAACTTCCGCGGGACTCTCATTCTCTCGGGAGGATATGATC
>RFOM01000185.1 GCA_009926615.1 Pseudomonadota bacterium | reverse complement strand
AAAAAACGCAAGGGTGTTTCCCAGTGGGAATCATCAAGCGCAGTAAGGGCATGCGAAGGATGCCTAGGTATCGAGAAGCGACGAAAGACGCGTTAGGCTGCGAAAAGCCTCGGGGAGCTGCCAAATGAGCTTTGATCCGGGGATGTCTGAATGGGGCAACCCACTCCGTCAGGAGTACGGGAAGGTGAATACATAGCCTTCTGCGAGCGAACTCGGGGAACTGAACCATCTTAGTACCCGAAGGAAAAGAAAACAAAACAGTGATTCCGAAAGTAGCGGCGAGCGAAATTGGAACAGCCCAAACCAGTCTTCGCAAGAGGGCTGGGGTTGTGGGACGTGCATTTAGGAAGCGAACGGTAGCTGAACGGGCTGGAAGGCCTGTCCACAGAGAGTGAAAGACTCGTAAGCGAAACCAATCGTTCTGAGCGCGTATCCCGAGTAGCACAGGGCACGTGAAACCCGGTGTGAATCCGGCAGGACCATCTGCCAAGGCTAAATATTCCTCGATGACCGATAGTGAACCAGTACCGTGAGGGAAAGGTGAAAAGAACCCCGGTGAGGGGAGTGAAAGAGAACCTGAAATCGCATGCCTACAAGCAGTTGGAGCACCCTCGTGGTGTGACAGCGTACCTTTTGCATAATGAGTCCGCGAGTTATTTTCTGCAGCGAGGCTAAGGTGCACAAGCACTGGAGCCGTAGGGAAACCGAGTCTGAATAAGGCGTTTTAGTTGCAGGGAATAGACCCGAAGCCACGTGATCTACCCATGGCCAGGTTGAAGGGGAGGTAAAACTTCCTGGAGGACCGAACTGGTGCCTGTTGAAAAAGGCTCGGATGAGCTGTGGGTAGGGGTGAAAGGCTAATCAAACGTGGCGATAGCTGGTTCTCCCCGAAACATATTTAGGTATGGCGTCGGATGTTTCTTTAAGGGGGTAGAGCACTGAATGAGCTAGGGGCCTTACCGGGTTACCAAACTCAATCAAACTCCGAATACCTTAAAGTGAAGTCCGGCAGACAGTTTGCGAGCGAGAAGGTTCGTAAGCGAGAGGGAAAGATCCCAGACCGACCGCTAAGGTCCCCAAGACTGTGCTCAGTGGAGAAGGATGTGGAAACGTTAAAACAGCTAGGATGTTGGCTTAGAAGCAGCCATCATTTAAAGAAAGCGTAATAGCTCACTAGTCTAATGGGTCCGCGCCGAAGATGTAACGGGGCTTAAGCACAGCACCGAAGCGCCGGCAGAAGAAATTCTGGGTAGGGGAGCATTGTATTGACCGTCGAAGATGAATCGTGAGGTTCGTTGGAGGAGATACAAGAGCATATGCGGACATGAGTAGCGTAAGACGGGTGAGAACCCCGTCCGCCGTAAGCCCAAGGATTCCTGAGAGTGGTCAATCCCCTCAGGGTAAGTCGAAACCTAAGGTGAGGCCCAAGGGCGTAACCGATGGCAAGCAGGTTAATATTCCTGCACCAGATGTGTGGAGCGACGCAGGGGTGGAGAAGGAGAGTGAGAGCCGGTTATTGGATTCCGGTTTAAGGCTGTAGGTAGGTGGCGTACAGAAATGGCGCTGTCTTAGCTGAGAGCTGACGACGTAAGTCTCATGGTTCCATGCTCACAAGAAAAGCTGCTAAGTGATGAAGCACGTTTGTTCGTACCGCAAACCGACACAGGTGGGCTGGTAGAGTATACCAAGGCGTTTGAGAGATCCCAGGCGAAGGAACTCTGCAATTTACTACCGTAACTTCGGGATAAGGTAGGCTCGTATGCGTGATTGCCCTCGCGGCATTAAGCGCGGACGAGTAGCATAGAATAGGGACTAGCGACTGTTTACCAAAAACACAGGACTCTGCGAAATCGCAAGATGACGTATAGGGTCTGACGCCTGCCCGGTGCTGGAAGGTTAAAAGGAGGGGTCAGCCGCAAGGTGA
>RFOM01000184.1 GCA_009926615.1 Pseudomonadota bacterium | reverse complement strand
TGATGTTCGCGCGGCCGGAATATACGATGCACGATTTGGGCTTTTCTGCCGGCGGCTTGGGGCAACCAATGGCCATGCAGGCAATCATGGGAACAACCTTTGGCTCGACATCAAACTGTGTCGTTGACTTTACGATGGCCAGTCCTTCAAATCCGCTGTTCGAGGACACGATGACACGTGCACCGTTTTGACATGAACTGCGGGTCAGCGTGTTGGAGTTCTTCGGGATAACGACGGTGGCGCTGAACGACGACCAGTCTTCCGGTGCAAGAGTCAAGTCCGCTGACTGTGTCGACACAAAAAGGACCTCCGGCGTCGGCGAGACGTCAACGAGCCTGTATCCCTTTTGAACAATGCAGCCGGATTGAAATTTCCAGCCGACTGAACGCGCATGCTTGAGATTGACTGCTTTTTCAACGAGTATGTGGCCGGATTTAAAGGTCGGCAATGGCACCGGCCTCGGAACGGGAATGCTCGAGTCCGGAGGTTTGGGAAGGCTGAGTCCAAGTTCTGCATCCGTTTGGGCTTGCGCGAGCTGCACGCTGCTTTCGGTCAGTTCATCGACAGGGCTTCCGCAGGCGGTTGCGAGAGTCAGGGTAGCAAGAAGCTGGATGGCTTTTTGCGAGTTCTTCATGAGCGTCTCCTCAGTCAGGATGTTTTCCACCGGAACTATTCCGGTTTGAATATCTCTTCGGATGTTTCATAAAAAACTTTAAAAGTAGTTTTTCGAAATATTAAAAAATAATGATAACGTGTGTTTAGGTAATGAAATCGATTTCATTTTTTATTCTAAACGAGCTGAAAATCAACTTGGTTGAGGCGAAGTTTGCAAATCCCTCGGGACCCAAAATGGTGTATGTGGCAATCTAATTTCGCCGTTTCCGTTTCGTTCGAGTTTTGCGTCTGAGGATGATGAACAATGATTCAATGGCCTGTGCTTTCAGTTCTGCTTCTCTGCTGCACAATTGTCTCATCGCAGGACGTGTTTGCGCAGGACGCGCAGCCGCGTGATCTTCCTGAGGGGACTCGACTGGCAAAGCTGATGGATGGCTTCGACGTTGTCTGGGGGCTTGAGCCTCTTTCAGAAGATGAAGCTCTCGTGACACTCAAAAACGGTAAAATGTTCGCCGTTCGTTTCTCAACCAAGACACGGACACAGTTGAGCGGCGTGCCGCCGGTCAGCACAAGCGGACAGGCGGGCTTGCTCGATATCCGGCTTTCGCCGGAGTACACAAAGGATCAGTTTATTTATTTCACCTATTCCAAAAAGATCCAGACCGGCGACACGACGGCTCTCGCCCGTGCACGCTATGTTGCCGGAAAAAATACGCTGAGTGATGTCGCCGATCTCTTCGTGGGAAATACCGATAACAGCGGCGGAGTCCACTTCGGTTCAAGGATTGCGTTTGACCAAAAAGGTCACTTGTATTTTGGGATCGGCGATCGCGGTGAACGCGACAGGGCGCAGGACTTGGCGTGGCACAACGGAAAAATTATACGCCTGAAGCTGGATGGAAGCGTGCCTGCAGATAATCCCTTTGTCAGCGACAAAAAAGCACTGCCGGAGATTTATTCGTTCGGTCATCGTAATCCGCAAGGGATTTACTTTTCAGTAAAGGACGACAAGCTTTACAATTGTGAACACGGTCCGCGCGGAGGAGATGAAATCAACGAAGTGCGCAAAGGGGCCAATTATGGTTGGCCGGTGATTACCTTCGGACGCGAATATTACGGCCCGAAAATCGGGGAAGGAACAGCAAAAGCGGGAATGGAGCAGCCGCTCAAGGTTTTCGTGCCTTCAATCGCACCAAGCTCACTGATTAAATACGAAAGCGGCCGCATAAAAGCGTTTGCAAATTCGTTCATACAGGGCGCTCTTGTTTTGCAGCATCTCAATGTTGTCAGTGCAGACGGCAAGAAAGAAACCCGTTACCTTGAATCACTGTCAAAGCG
>RFOM01000183.1 GCA_009926615.1 Pseudomonadota bacterium | reverse complement strand
CGAGCAGAATGTTGCCGGGATGCGGGTCTGCCCAAACGATGCCGCGATCAAAAAGAAGACTCAGATAGGAACGAATAAGCCGGTCTGCAATTTCACGCCGCTCAAGATATTTGGTCTGAACACTTCGGGTGACTTTGATACCCCGCATGCGTTCCATGAGCAGGTATTTTGGATGCGTATGGAAATAACGGGGCACGACCACACCCGAGTTCTCTTTGAGCGATGCTCTGATAATGTCCGCATTTTCCTGCTCGCGCCGAAAATCCAGCTCTGCCGAACACTGCTGGAAATAGTGCTGAATACCCCGCATCAGGGCATCACACATGCCGGTGAGCTCTTGTTTCAAATCTGATCCCAGACTCGAGTCGGCGACAATGTTGTCGCGGATCGAAGAGGCAATGCGGGTCAGCTGCGCAGCCTGAATCTCCAGAAGTTCTTTAAGCGCAGGTCTTTGAATTTTGACCAGAACGGTTTCAACTCCGTATTTTTCGCGTCCCTGTGCGTTCAGTCTGAGCTCATAAATTGC
Organism: Pseudomonadota bacterium; assembly: GCA_009926615.1. Classification (GTDB taxonomy): domain Bacteria; phylum Bdellovibrionota_B; class Oligoflexia; order Silvanigrellales; family Silvanigrellaceae; genus RFOM01. The sequence goes on along the minus strand of RFOM01000183.1, from coordinate 1,447 downwards.
ACCGACGCTGGCGGCCGCAAAATGAGGACAAGGCAAATCCGGAAGTTCAAGATAATGCTGCCACGAGTTCCTGACTTCATTTTCATTCAACACAGTCAGCAGGTGGGCGAAAGATTTTTCCACACTGGGAAAGACTCCTCCGGCAGCATCCTGAGAGCTGCGAAGCTCGCGGGCCAGATTGGGAGGACACATTTCCGACAGGACCTGCGCCGTCTTCAGGTACAGCCCGCCAAGCTCTCTGATTGCAATTGAAATCAGACGGTGTACGGAAAGTTCCTCTTTGGGTGTGCAGACGATTGAGACAAGAGCATTCAGACTCGATTCAGCGGGAATAAGTTTCAACACGTCGTGAAGAAAAGGTAAAATTACTTTTCCTTTTGGATCATTTTCGAGAATTTTTTTGAGTTTCGGAATTGCAAATTGCTCAAACAAGCCGCGCGTAAGGCGTTCTGCAAATTGTGCAAGCCTCTCGCGATCGGTCTCGCCCAGACGAAAAAGTGCCTCAAAGCACTGTTCGCGGATTTCCGGAAACAACGACGCTGCACGTGAAGAAACGAGCGGCAGGAACCGGATAACCTGACTGAGTCTTTTGCCAAGAGCGCCAAGCTCATTTTCAAGCAGTTCGGCATGGAAGAGCAAAGGGATCAGACGGGGATTTTTTTCGAAAATTTTGGCAATCCTTTTGATTGCCGGACTGAGAGTATTTGCAGTAAATTCGTCCGATTCAAGAAAGGACAGGTCGGCCGAAGACAGATGTTCCGAAAAGCTTCTGAAAGCCGCCTGAAGTTCCGTGAGCAGGTCTGTTTCATCGATTGCTGCCAAAAAAACCTGACTCAGCGTGCTTTTTCGAATGTTTGCGAACGTTTTTTGCGGAAACTCGGGGTTTTTTGAGAGTGTCACGAGCAGAGAACTGATCACTTTGGCGAACAGTTCTGAGTTCTCATGCACTTCCTTTGCAATAGGCGAGACCCACTCCAAATCCGCACGGAGCAATGCTTTGAGTGTTTTTGAACGCCTTTTCAGGCGAATTTTGTCCTTTTGGGTTCGCATGTCTCTCCGCTGCGGGACGGCTCGAAGGGCCTTTCGGGACTGTCCGCAGATATGATTCGGATCAAAAAACGGCTTCGTTCAGGGCAGAAAAATTGACTCCCCTGTCGATATGTCATCAAAAATGTTTTCCTGATGGATATAACATTCTGAAATCAATCGAAAAAATCATCCACTCAAAAATCGTCGGATTTACGCGTTAAAAGCCACTTTAAATCTTGGCTTGAATGCCGATGAGGGTGAGTGTAGGGTGGGTGTACAAGTTTAAGTTGTACGAGTAGGCATCCTGCCGGCGGAAGTGGTCCTAACTTGAGAGGTGAAATATGAACATCACAGCAAAAACCAGATTCGGTCTGAAAGCGCTCATGGACATTGCCTATCATCACCGCGTCGGACCTGT
>RFOM01000182.1 GCA_009926615.1 Pseudomonadota bacterium | reverse complement strand
CGAATCCAACGGTCTTAAAGCCTCAAGCAACACATCACTCATTCCTCTGGCGAATATCGTCATCACGGGAACATCGTCCAACTGTGCAGTCACAGTCACTCCGGTGGCCAACGGCAACGGCGGGCCGGTCACTGTCACCTTGGGACTTGCGCACACAGGCGGCAACGTCCTCGAAACGTTCACAGTCAGCGTTGTCTCAATGAACGATGCACCGACTCTCGCTGCAGGAACCGCTCCTTCAGCCTTCAACGAAAACACCACGCTCACAATCACACTGGGTCAGGGTCAGGACCTTGATACAAGCGCATCACTCACCTACCAAATCACCACGCCGCCGGCGCAGGGTGTTCTGAGTGCTCTGGCACCCTCCACAACGACTGTGGGCAGCCTCACTCTGCTCAGCGGAACCATCGCCTATACGCCTGCGTCTAATTACAACGGTCCGGACTCATTCCAGTACAGAGTGTGTGACGAGTTCAACCTCTGCTCGGCAAGTCAGACGGTGAATCTCACCGTCACTGCGGTGGATTCGGCTCCGGTCATCTCCGATATCGCAAACATGATCATCAGCGAGGACGGTTCGGAAACGGCAGGATTCAGCATCACTGACATTGATACAGCGCGGACCTGTGCCGAGATGGGAACAAACGGTCTTAAAGCCTCATCCGATACAGTTCTTATCCCGCTTGCAAATATCGTACTCGGCGGAACGGCTCCCAACTGTACCGTGACAGTCACTCCGGTGGCCAACGGCAACGGCGGACCTGTGACAATCACCTTGGGACTGACTCACAGCACCAACGTCCTCGAAACATTCACTGTCACCGTTCAGGCCGTCAACGATTCACCGCAACTGGCTGCAGGCGATACAACCGTTTCCGTAAACGAAAACACGGCTGCCGCACCGGCAAACCTCACGGTGACTTTGGGACAGGGAACAGACATCGACGCCGCAAGCGTCCTCACTTACAACATGGTTGTACCGCCGGTTTCAGGAACGCTCGGTGCACTGCCGGCTCCGAGTGCGAGCGGTGCAAATCTCAACGGCACGGTTGTTTACACGCCGGTACAAAACTTCAACGGCAGCGACTCGTTTACCTACAAGGTCTGCGACCAGTCCAATCTCTGTTCTGCAAATCAGACGGTCAACATCACTGTCAGTTCAGTCAACTCGGCTCCGGTCATCTCCGACATCACCGATATGGTCATCAGCGAAGACGGTTCGGCTACTGCCGGATTCAGTATTACCGACGTTGACACATCACGCACATGTACTGAACTTGAGAACATCCTCAAAACTTCCTCCAATACAACCCTCATTCCGCTTGCAAACATCGTCATTACAGGAACAGCGCCCAACTGCGCTGTGACAGTCACACCTTCTGCCAACGGCAACGGCGGACCTGTTGCAATCACCTTGGGTCTGACTCATACGGGAGGAAACGTCACTGAAACCTTCAACGTGACTGTCATGCCCGTCAACGACCAACCCCTTCTGGCTGCAGGTGCCGCTCCTGCGCCTGTAGCTGAAAATACCGCGGCTTCACCTACAAGCCTGACGGTGACTTTGGGACAGGGCACCGACATTGATGCTTCAAGCGTATTAACTTATAACCTTGTCGTACCGCCTGTCTCAGGAACGCTCGGCAGCTTGCCTGCAGCAAGCGGCAGCGGTTTGGCCCTGAACGGTACCGTGGTTTACACGCCAGTACAGAACTTCAACGGCAGCGACTCGTTTACCTATAAGGTCTGCGACCAGTCCAACCTCTGTTCTGCAAATCAGACGGTCAATATCACCGTCACAGCCTCCGATTCGGCTCCGGTCATTTCCGATATCACCAACATGGTCATCAGCGAGGGTCATTTCCGATATCACCAACATGGTCATCAGCGAGGATGCCTCCGCAGTCGCAGGATTCAGCATCACTGACATCGACACCGTGCGCAGTTGCGGCGAACTCGAATCCAACGGTCTTAAAGCCTCAAGCAACACATCACT
>RFOM01000181.1 GCA_009926615.1 Pseudomonadota bacterium | reverse complement strand
GCTGCAAACAGAAAACTGCGCGACGTTTACGAAAAAAAAATTACGGACAGCGCCAATCTTGCAATGGCCACGCTCGACAGCCTGTCAGCGCAAATCTGCATTCTAAATGCAGACGGTGAAATCACGGCTGTCAACAGAGCATGGCGTCAGGGTGTTCTGAAATCTGAATCAGCAGATCCGGCTGAAATCATCGGCAAGAACTATCTGCAACTATGCCGCAGCGGAGTCTCATTTCATTCAGCCAAACATCTTGAACCTTTAATTTTAAATATTTTGAGGGGTGAGAAGGAAGAATCCACCGTCAATTACCCTTCTCCCTCCGGTTCCGGAATTAAATGGTTCCTGTGCAGGCTCAGCTGCTTTGAAAGCTCAAACGGACGCAGTGTCGTTGTGGCACACGAGGATATAAGCGAACTGAAAGCCACGGAAGAAGAATTGATGTTGAAGTCGGCTGCCGTGGAAGGGGCAAATGACGGAATCGTTCTGGCAGATCCCTCTTTGCCGGAATTTCCGGTCGTTTATGCAAGTCCGGGATTTTTGAAACTGACCGGCTATTCACTTGAGGAAGTGATTGGCCGCAATTGCCGTTTTTTGCAGGGACCGGATACCGATCTGCAGACTGTGAGGAAGATACGCGACGCGCTGCTGCACGAACAGCCCTTCACGGGCGATATTGTCAATTACAAGAAAAACGGTGAGATGTGGATCAACCGGCTGAAGCTTGAGCCCATTCGGGATGAGAACGGCAAACTTCTCCGATACCTCGGCGTTCAGCGCAATGTGACGGAACAAATAAGACTCGAGGAAGAGCGCAAAAAACTGCTCAGCAAGGAACGCGATGCCCGCATCGCAGCCGAAAAACATTTTCAGGAAGCAAAATCCGCCAATGCATTGAAAGACGAATTTCTCGCAACTCTGTCGCACGAATTGAGAACTCCCGCAGGAGTGATAGGCGGTTTTGTCGAACTTCTTAAGTATGAAACTCTGAACGAAGACGAGCAGAATGAAGCTCTTGATGCCATCGAACGGAACTCCCGCTCGCTCGTGACCCTTATCGACGATATTCTCGATGTCAGCCGCGTCATAACGGGCAAATTCAAACTCAATCCGAAACCCGTCGACTTGTGTGCCGTTGTGGAATCGGTGATTTCGGCCGAAATTCTGGCTGCACAAACCAAGAATATCCGGATCGTCACGGAATTTGATCCCAGTCTTGGCCCTGTTTACGGAGACACGACGCGACTGCAGCAAATTTTTTGGAATTTGCTTTCCAATGCAATAAAGTTCACTCCCCGCAACGGACGAGTTAAGGTGACTCTGGAATCAAGCGGGGCGAGGGCTTTGGTGAAAATTGCGGACACCGGCGTGGGCATTGATGCAAAATTTCTTCCTCATGTCTTCGAGCGTTTTCGGCAGCAGGACAGCGGCATGAATCGTGTGTACGGAGGACTTGGATTGGGACTCTCCATTGTCAAACATCTCGTTGAACTGCATGGGGGCACAGTATGGGCCGAATCGCAGGGCACAGGACGCGGTTCTGTTTTTACAGTCAGCCTTCCCGTGCTCACAGCAGCCGGTTGACTTATTTCATGAGCGTTGCAATCCTCTGCCGTATAACCACAATCATGGAAAATAAACGTGGCAGAACAACGAAAAAAACCCGTCAAACTCGAATTTACCGGCGAAATTTTGTCGTCCGTTCCTGAGGATGCGGTAGCTGTCAGGGTCAAAGGCAGCAAGGACGAGCCCGCGCCAACGATGACAAAAGCAAATGCACCGGTTCCTGTTGAAGGCACGGTCAAACTGCGCCGCGAAGTCAAAGGGCGCGCCGGAAAACCCGTCTCTGTTCTGTACGGATTTGATGATCCGCGGGCACAGGACTTTAACAACCTGAAGCACCTGCAATCCCGTCTGAAGGAGATGCTTGCCTGCGGAGGGACGGCCGACGAACAGAGCTCGGAAATTATTCTTCAGGTCGATGATTTGAGCAGAGTCAGAGATGTTCTGAAAAAACT